>JANYIQ010000181.1 GCA_025362575.1 Bacteroidia bacterium | reverse complement strand
CGATGAAGAATCAACCGAAATGAAGAAGACGGGCTAATTTCAATAACGCCCCTTCTTGTTTGATATAAAAAGGAACGGTATGAGAGTGCCGCTCGCCAAAATAAAATATAAATTCTTCCTTTTTAATTACAGGCGGGTTATCCAGATTTAAAATTACTTTTTCAGTAACTATTAATCTCCCCTCCATTTTGGATTCGTGGTTATACACTACATCCATTCCTTCCATCATTTTTTCCCTGAGCTTTTCCTTTGCTATTTCATCAGTTGAGTTCAAGTATTCCTTTTCAGTCAGCGCAGAATAGTAAAAACGATTCGTGTAAAAATAATTTCTTGTACCATATTTTCCTTTGGTTAATTCAAAAGGAATCAAAGGATTATTTTTCACAACACAATTGGAAGGTAACGGCAATTTATTTTTCAGATACCAGTTCGCCGCTTTTTGGTGCGAACCAAATAACTCAAGTACCCTCAGTATGGCAACCAGCCTGTGATCTTTGTTAAGAGGATCAAACACCCAGAATACAATTATATCACCCAGCTTTACCGGAGAAGCTAAAAATCTCTTATGCTTCATTAAACTTATCGCAGGATATTCATTCTCCAAATCAGGTTCTCTCCTGAAATCTCCATTGATAAAAGGTTTTAAGCCATATTCCTGAACAGCAATTTTTCCTGACTTGGAATAGCATATAGGTACAAAACTCAGTAAGTGAATTTTATTCTTTACAGAATTAAAGCTTTCTAATTCCTTTTCTATCTCTATAAAACTATTTTTTATCATTTTCTCCTCTGAGTTTCCCTAAATTTTTCTGGCCAAATCTGGACATTCTGGCCAAATCGTGTCTTCAAAATTAATAAAAATCTAAATCTGGACAATTCTGGACAGCACCTATTTTCATTGATGCAACTTTACATCGTGAAATCAAAACAACAAGAAAAAAGGAAATATTAATCATATAAAAAGAAAGAAAAAATGAACACAGTAAGAAAAATCCAAGCAGACAGTTTAACTAAAACTTGTCTATTCTGCGCGGCAGAAGTTATCGGGAGAAGCGATAAAAAATATTGCACAAGCACATGCAAAGATAAAGCACATTATAAACGTAATAGTTTTATTCAGCCAATTCTTAATGATGACGAATTAAATTATAATCAAAACGCTATTGCATTTTTAAGAGTGATTAAAGGAGGCTTATTTGAACCTTCCAAAACAGAAACCCTTATCACAGATTTTTGGTCATTCTGCCGAGCCGCATTATGGTACTCAGAAAATTTTACCGAAGCAGAAACGGATGAATTTAAAAAGCTCATCGCAGAATATTTTATTCACTGTAAAAACCCAGATGACAAATTCAAAGAACTCGTTGAGCGTGTTTGTTTGGTGAAGCGTTATCTATCGCGCCGGAACACAAGATACGTTTCAAAACCGATGGACTGGTTGAACATACGTTACAAAAACGGATTGGCCACGACAAGGAGCTGGTATTTAAGCGTACAAAAACAACGCGCGACAGTTCCACATTATAACGAAGGCATATCACTACTGGCAGAAGCCATTTTGAAATACAGCGAAAGCCGCAATATTTTGGAAATGTTTTACTACCGAAGGGAGCTGATAAAGCAAAAACAAATTGACCTATTGCAAATATACATGAACGCAATCATGCACATTCAGTATTTCAATTTCTAAAATTCAAAATCAATTAACAATTAAAATAAAAAAACAAAAATCATTATGAAAAATGTATCTCATCTCGAAAAACCGTTCATGCTTAAACCATGCAGCAAAAAAGAATTAAGTCATTTATTTCAAATAAGCCCTCTTCTGTTACGGTCATGGCTAAAAGCAATCCAGCCAGATCTGGGAGAACCAGTAGGCGGATTGTTTAGTGTGAACCAAGTTGAATTTATGATTGGGGCTTACGGAATACCCGGAAAAATAGTAAATGAAGTTGTGTAAAGTTACGTCGAGGTTACGTAGTGTAATCGGACGTGCGTGTACGTTAGAAATCTGGACAGCACGCCAAAGCCTTGACTGATCTTTGATCCCGCAACACCAGCAACAATTTAAAAACCAAAAAAATTAATAACATAAAAACAAAAACAATTATGACAAAAGTAGTTTATCTCGACAGACCGTTTGTGCTGAAACCATACAGCAAAAAAGAATTAGACAGTTTATTAAAAATAAGTCCTTGTGTACGCAGAGCATGGTTGAAGGCACTTCAGCCTGAGTTGGGAGAGCCAATAGGGGGATTATTCAGTATGCGACAAGTTGAATTTATTATTAACGCTTACGGAATACCCGGACAGATAGTAAACGAAGCTGCGTAAAACTAAGCCGATGTTCGGCAATGAAGCTCCACGTTCGTGTACGTTAGAAATCTGGACAGCACGCCAAACCCTTGACTGATCTTTGTTTCCGCAAACATCAATTCAATTTAAAAACGAAAAGAAAAATGAAAACAACCGAAGCAGCAACCGACAGTACCTCGCATACTTTCCTGACAGGAGCGATACTGTTTGCAAACCTTGACTACTCAGGTCTGGCCGATTACGCATTAAAAGCGATAGTAGGCGGAACGATATGGATGGTCTTTAAACTGGCGGGAGATTATTTATCCAAGAGGATTAAAAACAGGAACCAAAATTAAATAGCAAAAGAAAAAACTAAAACAAAAAAACAAAAAAACAAAAATGGCGAACTGGAAACAAATATTCATAGGAACAGGTATCGGGGCTGGCATTATTGCCGCCGCCAGTTATGCCTTGCGCCTGAAAAAAGCCAGCGCACAATTAGAAAGTGTAAATAAAATTAGTATTCACTCGGTAAAAATGGATGGTATTACGATCAGAATAGATACCCTTCTAAAAAATCCAAGCTCAACAAAACTAAAATTAAAATACCCTTTTGTTAAGTTGATTTACAAAGATGCTACCATAGGAACATCACAATCCATTAACAAAGACATCACCCTACCTGCATACGGTGAAGCGAACATAACAGGGATAATGATTAAAGTTCCATTGGGAGGCTTGTTTTCTGCTGGAGTTGGGATTTACAAACAGCTTTTAAATAAAGAACCAATACCTGTTACCATAAAAACAATTTCAACAATTGACTTAGGCTGGAAAAAATTGCCTTACGAAAACACACAACAAAAAATCATTAACGGAAAAACAACAAACAAAACCCCTCAACACAAAACAGGCACAAAAAAATCAACTACTAAAAAGAATAGTACGAAAACAAACGCAACAAAAGGTAGCAACAAAAAAAACAGCACTAAAACTGCATAAAATGGAAGCCACAAGTCAAGTAAAATTATATAGCCTTAGTCCTTACCGACACTTATTCCCCATAGCCAAGGTAATGGATACGACTGTAAAAATGGGCGCAACTGTTTCCGATACGGTAGATTTTATTCCCATGATCGTAAAAAAAACACGCTGGCAGGTTGAGCAATTTGTAAATAAAGAATTGCGGGGTTTATCAAGGTATCGTGCCTGTGAAAAACTTTGGTATTTCGTGAAACATCATATCCGCTATAAAAAAGATAAACGCGGACTTGAGCAGGTGCGTTCTCCGCGCAGGCTCATCCATGACGGAGTTGGCGATTGCGACTGCTTCACAACATTTATAGATACTTGTTTGGCAGTTTTAAAAATCCCAACCATTAACAGGATCACTAAATACGGAGAAAGTTATTTTCAGCACATCTACCCCATAGTACCGATAGGAAACGGCAACTACATCATCATGGATTGTGTAGTCAACAAATTTAATTACGAAGAACCTTACACAGAAAAAAAAGATTATAACATGGATTTACAATATTTAGATGGCATAAACGAAAAAGACGGCCAATACGGATCAACAAATTTTTCCGGCAATGTGGACGCACAGGATTTACTTGGCTTAGACGGCGAGATCGGTGACTTAGGTCGCCGCAAAGGTAAATTCCTAAAAAAGCAAATGAATATGTCCGCCAGCGCACAGAACGATGCGGATTCAGGAGGCGACAAAAGAAAGAAAAAGTTTGGACAGCGATTAAGAGAAGGCGGAAGAAAAGTATTACACGTTGCAAACCGCGCTAACCCTGCCACAGTTTTATTACGTGCCGGTATTCTCGCTTCTATGAAATTAAATATTTTCAAAGTAGCACAGAATTTAAAATGGGCATATCTCACACCTGAACAAGCGCAAGCCAAAGGTGCAAACATGAGCAAATTCGGTAAGCTGAAAAAAATCTTACAAAGAATGGAAGGTATTTTTTTCGCAACCGGGGGTAAACCTGAGAACCTGAGAAAAGCTATGCTTACAGGTCGAGGAAACAGAAACCATGAAGTGAATGGTTTAGGTTTAACGCAAAGGCAGGAAATGCAATATGAAGGGCTGGATGAGTTTACACCTATGCAGGAACTTCTTGGAAGAGAAAGTTACAACTCAGAATTTGTAGAAGGACTTGAAGGCATTGAGGGCTTGGGATCAGCAGTCGCAACAGGTGCGGCAGTTGCATCAGCAACAACCGTTATGACTGCCATAGCTGCATTAATCAAATCAGTTGGAAGCATATTCCCAAAAAAAAGTGCGGCGGCCAGAGATTCCGAAGGAGATGGCGGCGGCGGATCAGATGAAGACGGTGGAGAAAGCAATGATAGTGGTGGCGAAAGCAATTCTAATAATTCAGATACAAATAGTAACGAAAATTCAAACACGAATTCAGAATCGAATGACAATGATGGTTCTGCTAATGGTTCTGAAACCACTACCGATGATAATTCTGAAACCCCGGAAAATAATACGCCTGCCACTACCGATGAGAACGATGAAAGCAATAAAGAAAATTTACCTGCGACCACAGATCAATCAGGTGATGAAAATGTAAGCGGCCTAAGCGGCGCGGCAGTGAGTATAAAAGCGTTCTGGGACAATAACAAAAAATGGATTAAGCCCGTAGGAATTGGTCTAACAGTAGTTGGCGCGGTATGGCTTGGATATAAACACTTTTCTAAAAAGAAAAACGAAACTAAAACTACCAAGCATAAAGGGCAGACCGCACTCAATGGCACAAAAACAAAAAAAGGGAAAGGAAGCAAAAAGAAGTCAGGCGAAAAAAAATCACATATCGCCTTGATGTAGAAGAAAAACAAAACGAAATAAAAAAAAGAAACCATGAGTAAAAAGAAAAAAAGTAAAAGCGCTAAGGGCAAAAACGCAAAGGTGTCGGCATTGTTTCACAAACACGAAACAAAAGGGGATGCTAAACACTCAGCCGTTGAAAGCTTAAAAGACCTTGTGGTCGGCGTAGTTGGTGGCGGTCTTGCAGGGGCAGCCTTTGGAAAACCTTCTCTGCTGTTTGGTTTGGGAACCTCCCTGATCGGACATTACATGGGTTCATCCACCGCAACAAGTTTCGGATTAGGTATGATGGCATCGGGGGGATACCAGATTACCAGCGGAACAAATGGCGTAAATGGATTGGGCACAGTTGAAGCGGCTAAAGAACGCATCAAAGCTTTTGGACACAATTTAAAAGCGCGTTTTTATCTGGACAAAATCGTTAAGCCAAAAACGAAGGATGACGGTACTAACGGAATGGGGAACGTTCAGTACTTCAAATATCCTTCGCAGGAAAAAGCACTTGACTTAGGCTCTTTGGATAATATCGAAGAACAAATTACCAGAGAAGCTGAAAAGCAAATGTCAGGGCGAGACGAAGATGAAACGGAATCAATGGAAAATAAAATTTTCTAAACCGTAAAAAAAAGAGTAAGAAAAAAAAACAAGATAGCCGCATAGACTAACCGTTCACATCAAAACTTATTGCAGTTGTGCAATCCACAATCACCTTGATCGTGGAACGGGGAATCTTCGTGCTTTTTTGAAAGCAAAGACAAATTAAAAACCATTAAAAACAAAAATTATGTTAGACGTAATAGAAGGATTAGGAGAATATGACAACGTTGGAGCTTTATTAGGCTTAGACGGTTTGGATGGCGATGAATTGCTTGGCGCACTTCGCAAAATGAATCCGGTAAAGCGCCAGCGTGTTATCAATTCGATGGCAAGCAAGGGCGGAATGAGCAGAGGTTCACGCGCTGAGATGGAAAAACACTTTGGCGAATTGCCTGAGCATATCCGTCAATCATTAATAAACGGTGATTTGCGTTTGGCTGACACGATCATTTACAGTATCAAACCCGCGAATTCAAAAACGGTAAAAATGTTTGAAACGCAGGATGTAAAAGAAGTTGGACTTCGTAACATCAGCAATGCCAAATTGCCAAAGAACCAAGCACTATTGGTGAGTGGAATTATTTTGTTAGCAGGTATTCCAGCCGATGCAACTACCGATAAAGTGATCGGAACAAAGTTCGGGAAGATCGAAGATTTCGCTTCAATTGCCAATGGCGAGTTTAGTTTAAAAGCAAACAAAAAAATCATCATGCCGGAGACCAGCATCGGTGCATTTAAAACAGACAACATGCACAATTTGCCAATTGGTTATTACAAACTGGCAAACCCGCGCTTAATCCATGATGACATCTTAGTGGAAGCTACCATAGAGTTAGGCTCTATGTTCGGCCTTGATCCATTAACGCATCTGTTTTGTGGATTACACGGAACTATTACCACACCGTTAGCAATACATAAAAGAA
>JANYIQ010000158.1 GCA_025362575.1 Bacteroidia bacterium | reverse complement strand
TGTTTATTTCCTTTCCCGGTAAGGATGGCTTTCTTTAAATTTTCAGGTTTACCACCCATGCCATAAAAAATCTTTTCGAGCTTATCTTTTATTTTTTTCAGTTTAGCGAACCTGCCCATGTCAAGGCCTTTCTTTTTTGCATCGTCATCACTCAGGTATGCCCACTTTAATCGCTCACCGATTTTCATGATATTGAGTTTTGCCGAGAGCAAAACACCTGCACGGATGGTTGCTGTGGCCGGGTTTAAAATGTTGGTCAGGTGCAATCCCTTTTTAAGCACATCCTTGAATTTGATTTTCTTTTTTGTGCGCCCCAACGCTCCCATGAGTTCTGCCATTGCATCGCTGTCATCATTGACTCCGAGCAATTCCATTGCATCGGTATTATTTTTGTAGTTGCCAGTGTCGCTGACACCGTTTAAATATTCTAAATCCATTGTTGTGTCTTTTTTTTCGCTGTAAGGTTCTTCGTAATCAAAATTTCTCACTACGCAATCAATTGTGATGTAACTGCCATCGGGCAGGGAAACGATAGGGTAGATGTGCTGAAAGTGATCTTCTTTGTATTTGGTGATCCTGAGAATATGTTTGATTTTTAAATTGCTCAGAATGCTGCTGATAAATACCGTATAACAATCACAATCTACCCCTTGTGTCCTGTCGTGCCATGCCCTTGCCGGGCTTCGTATCTGCTCTTTCCCGTCTTCATCTTTTTTGTAAGCGATGTGGTCGTAAACGAAGTGCCAAATATTTCGGCAGGTTTCACGTAAGTTTTCTCCTTCTAAAACTTTTGCAATTCGCTTTGTATGGAATAGAGTTTCGTTTACCACCTGCGGAATGAGTTTGATTGTATCCGCTACTGTTGCGCCTTTCTTTTTAGTGATGGTAGTCAGCATCGCTCTCGGAAATAAATAATCATACTCCTTTCCGCTTTTTACTTTTACTTCGTTTCTTCTTTCCATTTTTCCTACGCTTTAGCTTGACTTAGTGTAACTGTATCTACTTTAGAGAAGGGTGTTTTTTTCCAACCGAGATCAATCGTGGTAAGGGTTGTTACATCGATTTTTACAGCTTCATTATTCTGTACGGCTTTTATTAAACCGCCTGATAAAGAAAAGATGCTGAGTAATGGCACTCGTATCATGATCTCATTGACAACTGCTTCTCCGAATGCAGGAATCGTAATGTCTTTGTCTACCACTTGTGAAGAGCCAACTGTTGTTCCTTTGTAAACGAGTTTGATAAACGGGAACTTTATTTTAAATGCGGTGCGTGTCGGGTTTTTTAATTGCACGTCCACTCGCAGCGTTAATCCGGTTAAATCCAACTTGTGTATTTTTACCATCGGAATAGTTTCCAACTGAGCGCTTGTATTATTCAGTCGTATGATATAAACCGTACCACCGATGATCGCACCGCCCACGACTGTTCCTACTGCTATTTTTTTCCAAGTCTCCATTTACTTCTTTTTAAATCGTTCGCTGATATAATCTCCGGTGACTCTGAATGCCATCCAGATCACTCCACCAATGATGGCTTTGAATGCATAATCGGCAAGCCCTGAGTAATCCAAATTGGCAAGCAGGATCGTTCCGGTGAGAAACATACTGCTGCCGCTGTCTGAACTACTGTGTTTTGTTTCCATGTTTCCTCCTTTTTTAATTTTGGTTTTTTTATTTCAGTATCATTTGCGGGAACAAAGATTAGACAAGGGTTTAACTCACTTTCCGAAAACCGCTTTGCCGATTGATATTGTTTAACGATATGCATCGAAATGTTATCTCGTTGCATGTTCTTCAGGCGGCTTTTTGATAGGAAATTTTTGAAAGGAGGTTTCTTACAACTGCTTTTCTTTCATTATAAAAATGCTTTCTTAAGAAAATAATTGCGTATGCACTACCGCTGACAGCAATTCTTTCCATGAACAATTCTCTTAAGCTCGTTCTGCAACTGCTGCGGTTTAAATCGAAGCAGCGGGAATTGGTCAAGGTGTTTTCTATCACTTCTATACACCACAAAATAATTTCTTCATTGTGTATTTCCTTTTTCGTTTTTGGATACAGGTACTCCCTGATTTTCTGAAATTCCAATTCAGATAAATTTTTTAGAAAAAACTCTTTCGCCTCTTCGAATGAAATAAGATATTTCTTACTGGAAGGTGATGCAGAAACTTTATAACCACCTTGTACTCGGAAGCTCTGTAAAATATGCCGGTTGTCGAAAATGTGTTCCATAGTTTTATAAATTACAATTCAACAATACCCGGTGCGCCCAGTTTATCAATAATGATTTTTACCTGTGACACGGTATAATACCTGCCTTTTAATTCACCTATTTCATCTTTGAAACTCTCTGTCCATCTGTTAAAGACGTTTGCTGAAACACCGTACATATTGCGGATTTCCTTTGGAGAATATGCTTTCAGCATAAATTTTCCTTGTTCTGTTTTATTGCTCATTTTGTTTTGGTTTTAAAAAATTAATGTGAATGGTGATGTTGTAAAAAAGTTGAATCAACTTCTCATCTTTATATTGAAGAAGTAATTCGTTGATCTCAACAAAGAGTTCCATTTCTGAGGTTGTCACGTATAACAACAAATCTTTTGCGATTAATCGAAACCCAGATTCTTTATCGAGATAATTTTCTTCACGCTGTTGAAGTTTGAGTTTAAATTCATCTTCTCCGGCCAATAATACTTTGCCGTAATCTTGTAAGCGTTGCGGATTCATGTGGGCAAAGCTTTTGTAAATGCAAAGTTCTTTTTCAATAATGTTGATACTGTAATCTTCCGACTCGATAGATTCGCTGATCGTCTTGCGTAAAATTTCGTAATGAGGAACTTGCCGCTCGTAAAAGAAGGCAGGGTTTAAATAATGTGCCACCTGCTGCATCAGTTGTAGCGTATTCACACAGGCATTGGCAAAGAATACACTCTTCTGCTCAATACAGGCTTTGCGTTTTTTGTTTCGCTTCTTAAAATAGTAACGCGATTTTTTGGAGAACTTTTTCTTTGGGTGCTTGCCACCTTCTATCACCCGCATGTGTGGATAATATTCTTGTTTTAATGCTGTCATAAGTTTTGGTTTTAAAATTTATGAGGCAAAGATGTATCGGTGTGATTGGTCAACAGCCGGATAGCGTTGTTATTGCAGAGTTGAGATGAATTTGCCTGAAATTGTAAGTTTGAGTTGTTTTTGCAGGTTTGGTGCAAATGCAAAAGAGCCATTGCTATTGCAATGACTCCTGATTAAGGCAAATGCTTCATCAATCCCCCGGCAAACCGAGTTTATCAAAAATATAACGGACTTGTTTCATATTGTAAAATCGCCCATGCCGTTTACCGATTGCGTTTTCAAACGGTTGCAGCCATGTGGTCATGGAACGCACTCCTATTTTATATAGATCCGCTAATTCTTGTTTAGAATAAGGTTTGATTTTAATTTTCTCAGGTTCTACCATCACTTTAAATTTTGTGGTGGCAAAAATGAGAAATTGGAATATTTTAATTTCAGAAGGTAATCAGAAGTTCGGTAAGATTTTTATCGAGATGCCTATTAATACTACTATTTCAAATCTTCGTCAGCATTATTCATCCTCTGAATAAGTGATTCTCGTAAGCTATCCATAAATTTTGTTCTATTACCTTTCCGTACCCTAAGTTCTAAAAATGTCCTATGATACTGCCCTAAATCTGTGTTAAAAGCCTTTTCCAAAGTAACTGCTATTTGTCGAAGTTCGGCTTTGCCATAATTAAATGTACCTTCTGAATGCAAGGCATATAAAAGCTCGATAATAGCGGTTTTCGGGCCAGTCCAAGATATATCAGACTTCTGATTGACTTCTGCTTTTAATTTGGGTTCCTTTCTTTCTAATTCTAATAGCTCATCTTCTAAATACACTTGCAATAGATCGTTGGCTAATATCATTGAAATTTTATAGTCATGACTGGTACTGAATTTTGGATCGGTTTCAAAATAAAATGTTTCTAAAGACAGCCGGATATCATGTTTACCTCTTACGAAATATTTATGATCCAAGTAATTATTCCCAGTGCGATAATATTTGTAAAAATCGAATGAGCTATCAAAATAGCGTTTTAATTTATCCAATTCATTCTGTAAATATTTTTTGATGACTTTATAACCTCCATTTGGTTTTCGGGTTTCAATATTATAAATGGAAATATGATAAATAAGTCGGCTGTGAAATAACGGCTTCAAATCTTTGAAGAATTTAATTTCTTCAGCAGTGCTGGCGAATTTGTACTTTACAATAAAGGATTTTAAATTGTTAAGTATTTTTTGCGTTACCTGAATTGATAATTCTGCATTTAATAGCGAGTTATCGGTTTCAAGGGCAATAAATTTTAGTTGTTCTTCGAGTTCAAGCAGAAGAGTTTTACAGCGTTCATTCACAAAACTAAGGGTACGTTTTAGGAGTTAAATATTTCATTACGTACAACCTATATTTTTATTGTACCTTATAAAGAGCGGTCATACCCGCCAACATGTGATCGGTAACATGGCAATGAAATCCCCAAGTACCAACATTATCAGGTCTCATATCCGCTGTGAGCATTGCAGCAGGAAGTAATTCCAATACGTCTGTATTAGTTCCGTTAAAAGTCACGGTGTTACCGTGCCAATGAGGAGTATGTAAATCCACTTCGTTGCCAAGCGCAAGAATATACCATCTAACCCTTTCGCCTTTATTCATGATCAGACCCGGTAGATTGCCCATAAACATTCCATTAATAGTATGTTTTTTGTTGCTTTCAGCAAAATCATCGGGATTAGGATTAGTAAAGCCGGGACAATAAGCAGTGATGTTTTGTGCGAGATAAGAACTGCTGTTTTCGTTTAGTACCATAAAGAGCGTTACAAACTCTCTGTCGACATCTTTTGGTTTTGCATTATCATCTCCCATTCCTTTTTTTGACACAATTATTGCTCCCATCAGCCCGGCATATAAATCAGATTCATCCATAGCCACGTGTGAATGGTAAAGCCAAACAATTGAGCTTCCTTGATTTGTTCCTGGGCCTGAACCTTCACGGGCAAAATATTTGTACATATATTTTCCATTCGGAGCAATGCTTGCTCCGCTTATAGCGCCATTATTATAAACCGCACCTTCTGAATTAACATCGTATAATAATCCATGAGCATGAATGCTTGTATTTATTGTTGTATTATTTTTAAAGTAAACAATGACGGAATCCCCTACATTGGCTCTGATTACCGGGCCAAGCATCCCCAAGTGCTGCCATTCTGAAGAAACTATTTTGGGTGTTGTGAAAGTTGTATCGGTATACTCCACAAACCTTGCTTTTATATTTTTTCTACCGATGCGAGGGGTGATGCCAGTTGGAAGATTGACTGCGTAAACAGAATCGTTCATATCAAAAGGAGTTCCCATAAACATGTCCATTCCTGTTGGAGCGTAATCCCAAACCTGTTCTACTGCCGCGATATAGTACACCCTTGTTTTTGGCGGTGCTGGTTCTTCAACTGATGGCAGAGTAATTTTTTCTTTTTTGCAGGAAGAAAAAGTTAGTGTTATTACTGAAAGTACGAATAGGTATTTTTTTGTTTTTGTCATAAATTTATTTCTAATTATGAGGGTTTATATTTATTGAACTGTGTAAAGCGCATTCATTCCTGCCATCATGTGGTCGCTCACATGGCAGAGGAAAGCCCATGTGCCAGGATTGTTCGGCTTCATATCTGCCACAACTGAAGTTGCGGGCAAAAGCATAACAACATCTTCTGCCTGTCCGTTTACCGTAACAGAATTTCCCATCCAGTGCGGAGAATGTAAATCAACCTCATTTCCCAAGCCAAGTAAGTACCAGCGCACACGTTCGCCCTGTTTCATTGTTAAGCCCGGAAGGTTGCCCATGAACATTCCATTAATCGAATGTTTTTTATTACTCTCTTCAAAGTCATTGGGATTAGGATTGGTGAACCCTGGACAATACGTATTGGTGTTCTGCTGAAGATAAGGGCTGCTGTTTTCGTTAGAGACGAAAAAGAGTGTAACAAATTCCCTATCCACATCCACAGGTTTTGCATTGGCATCACCCATTCCTTTTTTTGTCACGATAATCGCCCCAAAGAGCCCCGCATAAATATCTGATATGTTCACCATTGAGTGATAAAGCCAAACCGTTGAACTTGCAGAGTTGGTATTTGGGCAAAGGTTTTCAGGTGCAAAATATTTGTACATGTATTTTCCTCCGGGAGGAATGCTTGAGCCGCCAGTTGCTCCATTGTTGTAAACGGCTCCGTTGGAGTTAACATCGAACTGCAAACCATGAACATTTACGCTTGAATTGATGCTCGTCATGTTTTTAAAATAAACAATCACCGAATCATCCACGTTAGCTCTAATCACCGGCCCCAAAACCCCAAGATGCTGCCACTCGGAAGAAATTGTTTTTGGGGTAGTGAAGGTTGTATCTGTGTACTCAATATAACGCGCCTTTTTATTTTTTCTGCCGATGCGCTGAATAGTAGGACTATTGCTATTTACAGCATAAACAGAATCGTTCATGTCAAATGGAGTTCCTGCAAACACATCAATTCCCGAAGGCGCGTAATCCCAAACCTGCTCCACCGCTGCAATGCAATATACTCGTGTTTTTGGAGGAGCGGGTGCTTCAATTGATGGTGAGGTAATTTTTTCTTTTTTGCAGGATGAGAAAATAGA
>JANYIQ010000146.1 GCA_025362575.1 Bacteroidia bacterium | reverse complement strand
ATCTTTTCTTTTTAACCGGCACCCAAATCTCTTCTTCCGAATCTTCACTGTCTCTTTTGTATTTCTCTCCTAATATTTCAAAATGCGGACGATCATCCATTTCGTATTCTGAATTCGGTAGCCAAGTCGTAAAAATATATTGAAAAGTTTCAGTAGCCGTTTTTTGTCCGCCTTTATAATCAAAAACAACATACAAACCTCCAATTAAAGTAAATGTTTCCATTCCTTCCGGAATATCAGTAAAATCGGTCACTTCAACTAATGCCCATTTTTCGAATTCGTTCGTTAGATCGAAATTTTTAAAGAAACCGGGAGTATAGATCTGTAAAGAAAATAAATCAGAATTCACCGCATTCTTTATCACTTTTCGAAGTGGCATGAATGAATTCCACAATTGAAAAGTTAAATTATTGGCATAAGACATTTTTAATCGTTTGCCGATGAGCTTTTTATCTTTTAGAGTTTCGATTCTGGATTTCATAAACCTACTCTATCTCAATATCGTATCTATCTAAAAGTCCCGCCAGGCCTGAAGAGGAGAACTTTGCCTTTTTGATGCGGTTCATTTCAGGGTCAATGGAATAATTATAGGAAGTTCGCAGATCTGCTTTTTCGAGAATGGTATTTTCAAATTTAGTGCCGCTCATATCACAGTTATCGAAAACAGAAGCGCTTAGATCAGAATCCGTAAAATCGACTTCATTCAATTGTGAATTTTTGAAGTTTGCTTTTTTGTTTTTACATTGGTAAAAAGACGAATGCGTTAAGTTGCAATTCTCGAAATTAACTGCGAATCCAAACTGGTTGCAGGTTTCAAATTGCAGTCCCAACATTTTACAATCTTTGAATTTTATGTCACGCAAAGCAGTTTTTGATAATTTAACCAGACTCAAATTACAATTGATAAATTCACAGTCAGAAAATTTACTCTCGATAAAACTTGAATTAGAAAAATCACAATTCACAAATTTGCAATGCTCATACTCGCCTTTGGTTAAGGGACTAGCAACAAAGTTGATTTTTTCAAATGTTTTTTGTTCTATGAAGAGTAATTCCATTTTATTTCACGCAGATTTCCGCGAATAACTTTTCAACTTTAAACTAAATCACGCCTGCGCGGTTGGTCCGCCAAAATTCAAAGGAAAAGCATTTTGATCAACATCTTTTATTTTACCGTTCACTTGTTCAAAACGCTGAATGTTATCATTCAATGCTTTTACTAAACGTTTGGCATGCTGAGGCGTTAATACAATGCGCGATTTTACCTTTGCTTTGGGCACACCCGGCATCATTTTAATGAAATCAATTACAAATTCGCTTTGCGAGTGTGTAATAATGGCCAAGTTCGAATAAATTCCTTCTGCAATTTCTTCACTTAACTCAATGTCGATCTGGTTTTGTGGTGCTTGATTTTCTTCCATAATATTTTAGTTTATAAATTCTTTCATTTGATTAATGTCATGCTGAACTTGTTTCAGCATCTAATAGAACCTGATCACGACAAGTCGTGACAGGTTGACGCACTACTTAATAAACTCACTCATTTGTTCAGCTATCTTTTTCGCTTCTTTTCCTGCCTGTATTGCAAAATCTTCGTCTCTGCTTGCAAAAATTATGTTTCGCGATATGTTAACGATCAATCCAATGTCTTTATTCAAGCCATTCTTGCACACTTCTTCTAAACTGCCGCCTTGTGCTCCTACTCCCGGCACCAATAAAAAATGGTTGGGAACAACTTTACGAATATCATCTATCATGTCTGCTTTGGTAGCGCCAACTACAAACATCATGTTCTCATCTGTTCCCCAGCTTGCGCATTTACGGATCACGTTAATGAAAAGTGGTTCTCCATTAATTTGCAATTGCTGAAAATCAGCTGAGCCTTCGTTGCTGGTCAATCCTAATACAATTGCCCATTTATCTTTGAACTCCAAAAAAGGCTTTATCGAATCGCTTCCCATGTATGGCGCCACAGTAATAGCATCGGCATGCAAACGGTTAAAGAATGCTTTTGCATACATGTGCGAGGTGTTTCCAATATCACCGCGCTTGGCATCGGCTATCACAAAATGATCAGGATAATTGGCCTTAATGTATAAAATGGTTTTCTCTAAACTTGTCATGCCACTGATCCCATACGCTTCGTAAAAAGCATTATTTGGTTTATAAGCCATGCAATATTCTGCAGTTGCATCTATGATCTGTTTATTAAATTCAAAGATCGGATCTTCTTCCTCCAGTAAAAATTTTGGCATCTTATCTACATCAGGATCTAAACCAACGCATAAAAATGTTTTCTTTTTACGGATCTGCTCAATTATTTTTTTTCTATTCATTATAAGTGCTATTTAGCTGCCTCGTTTAATTTATCTGTAAAATACAGGGCCTTACTGTTGGTGAAAAATTTGTTCTTGAACTGCCCTACCCACTGAATTCCCCTTATGGAACTGGTTAAAAATATCTCATCACCATTCATCACGGTGTTCACTGTTATTGGTGTTTCAAAGACCAGAATTTTATTTTCGGCGGCTATCCTGAATATCTGTTTTCGCATTACCCCATCTACACAACCTTCTGTTAAAGGCGCTGTTTGCAGGGTTCCATTCTTTACCACAAAAATATTGGAACTTATGGCTTCGCAAATATTACTAAGGTCGTTCACCAAAAAGCAATCATCCAGTTTCATCGAATTTTTTGCCAAAGCCGCCATCACGTAGATCAATGCATTGGCTGTTTTTAAATTCGATAATTTATTGATGGGTTTTCTGATGTCAGCATAAATATCGGCCCACAAACCTTTCTGATTTAAAACATAACCTTTGCTCTCTATCTTTTCTACTTCGATCAAAAATGAGATTTCGTTATTTTCGGGTGAATAAAATCCGCCTTCGTTCCTAAAAACTGTAAATCGTATTCTGGCATCATCTCCAACATTGTTTTTCTGGATCAGGTGCTTCATCATTACTTCAATGTTTTCTGAAGTAAAATCCGCGGGCACATTCATTCGCAAAACGATCATACCCAGTTTTAACCGGGTCATGTGATCTTTTAAGAACATTACTTTTCCATTGGTAACTCTTATGCTTTCGAATAAAGCATCACCATAACGAAAGGCACGATTCGTAAACGAAACTGCCGGCTCGTAAATGCTGATCAAATGCCCGTTCAATATGGCGTGAGTATCCTCCATGAGTGAATAAAGTTAAAGCATAGGCTCTATAATTCATAATAATGTTGAAAAATGAGAACAAAAGAGGGCGTTTTTCGGTCGTTTTCCTCCAAAAATTGCCCAAAAATAAGTACTTTTGACAAACATTTCTATTCTACCAATATGAGAGACATTTTTGAAAAAGTTACCAAGAACATGGGCGCCATTGGCGAGCATTCACAGGATGCGCACGGCTATTTTACCTTTCCTAAACTGGAAGGCGAAATTGGTCCGTACATGACTTTTAGAGGTAAAAAATTACTGAACTGGAGTTTAAATAATTATTTAGGATTGGCTAACCATCCTGAAGTTAGAAAAGTAGACGCCGAAGCTTCGGCGAAATACGGTTTGGCTTTACCAATGGGCGCGCGTATGATGAGTGGAAACTCCGATCTGCACGAACAGTTAGAAAGAGAATTATCAGCTTACGTTCATAAACAAGATACCATTCTTTGTAATTTCGGTTATCAAGCAATGGTAAGTGCCATTGATTCTTTGGTAGACCGCCACGATGTGATCGTTTACGATGCAGAATCTCATGCTTGTATTTTAGATGGCATGCGTTTACACATTGGAAAACGTTTTGTTTTTAAACATAATGATATTGCTGATTGTGAAAAACAATTGCAACGCGCTACAAAAATTGCTGAAGCAAATGGCGGCGGAATTTTATTAATTACCGAAGGCGTTTTCGGAATGCGCGGAGATCAGGGAAAGTTGAAAGAGATCGTAGAATTAAAAAAGAAATATCAGTTCCGCATGTTTGTTGATGATGCTCACGGTATTGGTACCATGGGTGCAAAAGGCGGCGGAACAGGCGAACACCAAGGTTGTCAGGATGGCATTGATGTTTACTTTGGAACCTTTGCAAAATCGTTTGCCTTGATCGGAGGATTCATCAGTTCAGATAAAGCGATCATTACTTATTTACGTTACAACATGCGTTCACAAATTTTCGCAAAAGCCTTGCCGATGCCTTTAGTTGTTGGTGCTTTAAAACGTTTGGAATTAATGCGTAACCATCCTGAATACAAAGATAAATTGTGGGAAATTACAAGAGCATTGCAAAGCGGTTTAAAAAATGCAGGCTTTAACATTGGCGATACCAATTCGCCGGTGACACCTGTGTATTTGAACGGATCGATACCTGAAGCCACTAACATGGTTCAGGACTTAAGAGAGAATTTCGGAATTTTCTGTTCAATGGTAACCTATCCTGTAATTCCAAAAGGAATGATCATTTTACGTTTGATACCAACAGCGACTCACAATTTAGAAGATGTAAAATATACCATTGAGAATTTCTCTAAAATTGTAGGGAAATTAAAAAATGGCGATTATAATAAAGCTTTTGCTAAGGTGAGAGTTGATTTGTAATCTTAATTAGGTTTAAAAAGAAGCCATCTCCAAAAGGGGTGGCTTTTTTTTGTTTGGGGATATGTTGGAAAATTATATATTTGTTATAACTAATAGGTCGAAATGAAAAATACTTCTCAAAAAACTATAATCCTTTGCTTTTTTGGGCTTCTTTTGAGCTTTTCAAGTTATTCTCAATTTTATAGTTATACAAAATTTACAACAAAGGATGGATTAAAAAATTACCAAACATCAAAATTCTACCAAGACAAAAATGGCCTATTATACCTTGGTGCAACCAATGGTATTTATAGGTATGATGGAAAAAATTGGAAGTTTATTTCATTAAATAAGGGAGGCAATAATTGGAGTTTTAAAAAGGATGAAATAATAGAAACGCCAAAAGGGTTATTAATAGGTAGTAAGGAAGAAAAGGTTTATTTTTTGAAAAACTTTACCGCAATTACAATTGATGAATTTCCTAATAAAAGACTAGAACGCCAATTAAAATTTTTGGCATGCGACTCAACTTCTACCTTTCAAAAAGTGATCTGTGATACAGTTGAAATGACTGAAACAGCTAATGTTATTGTTGATAAAGATCTAAATCTTTTGGCCGTAAAACTTGATACATTTTTTGTAAAAAACAGAAACATAATTAAGACAATCCATCTTAAAATTAATCCAAAACTTATTTCCAAATCTAAATGCATTCTTGATAACAAAAAAAATGCTTATGTAATTTGTGAAATGGTTGATAATAGTGCTATACTCTTTAAATATCAGAATAATGAATTAAAGATGTTATTAAAAATACTAGATTTCAAAATTTCAATTAATAAATTTTTCATTGACAGATCAAACTTTCTATGGATTTCAAATGGCTCAAATAAGGAAATTCTGAAAATTCAAAACGGAAAAATAGTTCAGAAATATATTCTACCAATCATAAAAACCCCATACAAAAACTCAGAGTTTTTTATGTCAAAAAATGGTGTAGTTTGGCTTTCTAATCCTTTTCAAATTTCAAAAATCGATACTTCCTTAACAATTTTCAAAAACACCGATCAAGCCTCAGGTACATACAATGAAGAAAAAGGGATAATTTTCGAATTAAGTGACGGTAACATGTTATTTAATTTTAAGATGTTCGATGGTATAAAATTTATTGATTTGGTCAGCACCGATTTTTATTTAGCGAACCCAAACCTTTCAGTTAAAGATATTTTTGAAGATATTGAAGGAAATATCTGGTACTCAACCAATAGTGGTGTTTTCAAATTCACAAAGAGTAATTATTTTAAACAAAATAAAAACTATAATCCATCTATAAACAGCGTGCCGCAAATTTATGACGACTATTCTGCCCGCAGAATATATTTCATTTTAGATTCAATAATCATAGGCTCTAGTTTTCAGAACGAGACTCTAAATTCATTTTCTCTAAAAAAGTATTTCCCATGTTTAAACTTCAAGAGTATTGACGTAGAAACGAATTACAGGCGTTCGTTTTTCAGAAACGAAAAAAACGAAATTTATTTATTCATTGATGCAAAATCTTCTAAGGACTGCCGAAAAGAACTAATAGTGAAGATTTTCCCTGACAATTCCTATAAGATATTCGATCTCACAGAGACGCATAAAAGACTTATTGAAAAGATTAATCTCAAAAATCAATATTGGTGGTATCTAAATAAACCACAAAACTTCCTTTTTAATAATCAGGGAGACTTATGTTATTTTTTTAATAAAAATTTGATAACTATAAAGGATAATATTGAAATAAACTATTCAAAAGACTTAGGATTATTTAATAAAAAAATCATCGATTTGAATACAACCTACCATAATTCATCCAATGCTTATGCATACCCTTTTAATGCAAATAAATATGTGATTTTTAATGATACTCTATATACAATTGAAAATAACAAGTTAATAAAAAAATGCGCTACCCCAAAAACTGAATCTATTCTTCAGGACCCTTACGATAACAGTATAGTTTTTTTTGATTCAAATAATGCCTCCATAAGTTTCTTTAAGGATAATGGTTTACGTACCTATAAACTTGAAAATAAATATAAAAAAGTAGATCTTGTCGATTCTCTCGTTTTTAAAATTAAGGATGGATTCTTTTTTAAACTAAACAATGTAATTTATAAAACAAAGTTATTAAATAGTGCTGTGTTTTTTGAAAAAATACAAAATGACGAGCTTTCGGCATTGATTACCCAAATTAAAAGTGAATACTATAATTATGCGTATTCAAAAAACCGAGTTATTATATATACCGGGTTTCGACTATTTTCCATACAACCTGATAGTCTTTTTGCAGAAAAATTGAACAGCCTTTCTGTAAAAACATTTGAAAACGGTTCAGCATGGTTCAATTTAAGCACTTCAAACTCGATGATTTTTTCTGATCCGGAATGGGAACCTTATGTCTACTACTATGACATGAATGAGCAATACATTAATAAGATAAAACCTGAAATCTATATTTTTGATTTTACAGTTATTTCAAAGGGAATTTTACATGAATGGACAATTGGAACAAATTATAAAAGAGATGACATAAAATACATTGGTGGAGATTCAAAACTTGTAGTGGGCATACAGGCAATATGTCTAACAAATAATGAAAAAGTAAGATATCAGTACAGGTTATTAGGGTACGAAGATAATTATGGCGATTTAAATGATAAGGAAAATTATATTAAATATAATAATCTTGCCCCTGATACTTATACCCTCCAAATAAAAGCTTGTAACAATGATGGTATCTGGAACGACAAACCTGTTGAAATCATGTTTGAAGTACTTGCCCCCTGGTATCGTACGTGGTATGCATACGGTTGTTATGCTTTAGCAGGCTTCATGTCCATTCGTGGGTACACAAGAAGCCGCACCAAAAAACTTGAAAAAGAAAAGAAAAAATTAGAACATACCGTTGAACTAAGAACTTCTGAAATTATAGAGCAAAAGAAAATCGTTGAAGAAAAAAATCACGAAATAACCGACAGCATAAATTACGCCAAGCGCATTCAGCAATCGATGTTGCCGCCACTTGAGGAGATTTACTCAAATCTTCCGGGAGCATTCGTTTTATTTCGCCCTAAAGACATTGTGAGTGGCGATTTTTACTGGTATCATGTTAGTTCAGAGGTCGGAGTTCAGAGTTCGGAGAAAAAAGCCAACACCGAGCTACTAACTAACAACTCTCAAATAGTTTTAATTGCCGCCGCAGATTGTACCGGTCATGGTGTACCGGGTGCTATCATGAGCATGCTTGCCACCGAAAAATTAAACGAAGCGGTTGCTTTAAGCAGCGATGTTTCCGAGATCTTATCGCTGGTAAGTAAAGGTATCAAAAAATCATTGCGCCAAAGTTCAAGCGAACATTCTACGAGAGATGGCATGGATATTGCCTTATGCTCTTTCAATAAAAAAACAAATGAATTTTACTATTCAGGTGCCAACCGCCCGTTATGGATCATAAGAGCAGGAACAAATGTCATTGAAGAAATAAAAGCCACAAAAAGTGCTATTGGCGGTACAACCGAAGATGATCAGATATTTATAAAACACAACGTCGATCTTCAAAAAGGAGATACTATATACATTTTTAGTGATGGTTATGCCGATCAGTTCAGTCCTGAAGACAAAAAACTAATGACTAAAAAATTCAAGGAACTGGTTATGGGAATGCAGCATTTAAGCATGCCCGAACAAAAAAATTACCTCGATGAATTCATGACCAAATGGAAAGGCAACATGGAGCAAACAGACGATATTTTAGTTGTTGGGGTTAAGGTATAGGCTTCCTTAATCCTTTATTCGTGATTTATGCAGTATTGCTTCGATTGTAATATTCTTTTCTGTTTCTGAAAAAGCGATAAGCCAATCATTATAATAAATGCACTTCAACCTAAGTTTATGAAAGGTTTTATTACTGCACAACTTAATAAGAGAGTGCTGTTTTAAAGTTTTCTGCAGATAAGCCTCGAATTTTTTGAGCCATCTCGAACCGGCTCCTTTGGTATTATGTTCTTCAACAAAACTAACCAATGCCATTAAGGCTTCTGCGGCATCATTGGTATAATTAATGTGCATTTAGTTTTTTACGAATTTGCTTATGCACTTTTTCCATTGTAACAATACCACTCTTACGGCTATGTTCAATTAATTGCTTAGTTTCTTTTGATGAAAGTGCTTTACCGGGTAAATACGTTTTTGTTTTATCGGCATCCACAAAAGATAATTTTAAACTGTTCTCTTTTGCAAAAACAAAGAGTTTCTGAATATTGGCTTTTTGTGTATTTTCAAGTTGTAAAAGCATACCATTTATTTATACAAATATAGTGAAAAATGTATTTTCCCTGCCAATACGTCCTTTTTTTGCACTTGGCACGAAAATCGTGTATCTTAAGCAGTATTTAACACCATACCTATGAATTTTTCGAACGAAAACGACAGAATGCCCTATAATCCTATCATTGACGATGATACCGATTTTATACCCCTTCTGTCAAGTGAAGATGAAGATAATATGCAGGCCGAAAAACTGCCTGATGTTCTGCCAATTTTACCGTTACGTAACACTGTACTTTTCCCCGGTGTGGTTATACCAATTACCGTGGGTCGCGATAAGTCAATTG
>JANYIQ010000116.1 GCA_025362575.1 Bacteroidia bacterium | reverse complement strand
TCAAGCAAGGAGAGCTCATTGAAATAAAAGGGAACAAATCTCCAATAGGAAGTTTTGGTCATGAATACGATAAACTTTTTGCAGAACACAAGATCATCGTAAATAAAAACGATACTGTTTATCTTTTTTCGGATGGGGTGCAGGATCAGTTTGGGGGAAATGATGGAAAAAAATTCATGATCAAACGCTTCCGCGAAATGCTTACTGACATACAAAATTTCTCAATGAAAGAGCAAGCGCTGCGCATCGAAAAAGAAATGGCGCTTTGGCAAAGAGATTACGAACAAACAGACGATATGCTGCTGATCGGCATTCGTTTTTAAACGCGATCTAACCGGTCAATTTCCTCTTTTTTATATCGCAAATACAATTATCTTTGTTAGGCTCTAAACAGCTCGATCATGATGCCTTTATTACAAATAGAAGCTACTATAAATTCATCCGGCGCCATAACTGCGGTTACAGGCATTTCGTTCGATATTGGCCTGCGCTTGCTTATAAATTTAATTTCAGTGTTTGTTTTAATTCGCGGGATCTATTTTAAAACTTATGGTCGCAAAGATCTGTTCTTTACCTTTTTCAGTTTTAATATCATCATTTTTTTTATTTCCTTTTTGCTGAATAAAGTTGATCTTTCCATTGGAACGGCCTTTGGTTTGTTTGCTGTATTCAGCATGTTGCGTTATCGTACCGAAGACATCAGTATAAAAGACATGTCGTATTTATTTCTGGTGATTGCTATTGGCCTGATCTCGGCAGTTACCATTATAAAAGGATCGGCAGGTTGTTTTGAATATTGTTTTTTGGCGGGTATAAATGCCATTGTTCTGTTCATGGCTTTTATTTTAGAGAGCAATAGCATCAGTAAAAAAGAATCGTCTCAGATAATTGTTTACGATAGCTTAGAATTTATTAAACCTGAGAAAAAAGCAGAATTATTTCAGGATATTAAAAATAAAACCGGAATAAGTGTTCACAAGGTTTCTATTCAAAAAATAAATCTTACAAAGGGGAGTTCTGAATTAAAGATCTTTTATTACGAATCCTAATTACTCCACCGCGTCTTCCAACTTACTCATTTTTGCTTCGCTAAAATCGCCACTCACCCACTCTACTATTTTTCCGTCTTTATCCAGCACGTAAAAATAAGGGTCTTCTAAATTTGTAATTTTTAAATTATTTTCCATCTGTTTTATTGGTGTTTCCGAATCCACAATGTATTTCCAGAATTCTTTGTCGGTACCGTTCTTAAAATCTTCTTTCGCTTTTTTCAATCCTGAGATGAGCGGAACGAAATAAAAATTCACATCATAAATAGCAGCTACATCAAAATTACTTTTTCCGTCGCCCTTTACCATAAATGCATTGTACAAGGGATTCAGCCACTTCTTTAATTCTTTTTCTGCCGAACGTTTAAACACCATTCCTACAATAGTGAACTTGCCGTTCTTTGCCGGAATCACCATTGCTTTATCGTCGAGTGTTATTCCCTCAAAGCGTGGAAAGATCTGATTTTTTTGTGCGCTTAAGCCTAATACCAAAATTGTAAATGCGATGATCAAATAGTTTTTCATGTTTTATCTTTATTAGTTAATCTATTATTAAAACAATCTTTATCCTGTCACGAAGCGTCGTGATGTCGAAAAATTAACAATCAATTTTTAAAACTCTGTCTTGGTGACGACCGCCTTCAAAAACCGCGGTTAAAAAAGCATCTACACAAGCAAAGGCTTCTTCTTTAGTTATGAAACGTGCCGGCAAAGCCATTATGTTGGCATCGTTGTGTTGGCGGGCTAAAGAAGCGATCTCTCTGTTCCAGCAAAGTGCGCCGCGAATGCCTTTGTGTTTATTTACACTCATGTTTATACCATTGCCGCTTCCACAAATAACAATTCCTAAATTAGTTTCTTTGCTTAATACTGAATTTGCAACGGCGTGACCAAAATCAGGATAATCAGCACGCTCTGCGCTATAACAGCCTTTATCGAAAACTGTTACGTTTATAGATTTAAGATATTTAATTACTTCTTCCTTTAACTCAAATCCTGCGTGATCGCTGCCTATTGAAATATTCATGTTTGTTCGGTTAATTTTTACAAAAATACACATTGTTGGTAATTAGCTATGAGCGTTAATTAACATTTGTAAATTGTGCGCTGTGTTTGTTACTAATACATTATATTAATATTGTTTTAGGCTGCTTTAATGGATTGTTATGAGTAAGATCATGGCTTTTTATGTGCAATATTTATAAGATTATTAAATTTTGTTGGAAAGTAGTAATCAACGTTAATTAACACTCATAAGTTATGTATCTGATTTCTAAGCTCAGCCTATTAACAAAAAACACTGTTTTGCCTGTTCATAGTTTTTATTAATGGTTTACAAGTGCCAATACTTTATTTTTTGTTTATTGATTTATTATGATAAGTGATTTCAGATTTAAGTTTTACAAGCGTTTTTCAGGAAAGTTTATTAAATTTTTAAGGAAGATTTGAGTCTTGAAAAGAGCCTTTATTTAGGAAAGTTATTAAGGTTAACAGATACTAACTAATGTTAATTATTATTGGCTTAGGTTGACAATCAGTCGTTTAATGTCTTACCTTTGTTGATAGCTTGTTGATGCACTGTAATAACCTTGTTTTGCAAATTTTAAACGTTTAGAATTGAACAGTACTAACACCCTATAATAATACATTATATTTATTTTAAAATTTAAATTATATATATAATAGATGGAATTAGAAAAAGGTTTCCTGCAAAAAAAAATTGATCCTGCACTTGACTTGTTCGAAGAAATAAATTATCTTAAGAAGAAAAAGAACGCTGTCATCCTTGCACACTACTATCAAGATGCTGACATCCAGGATATTGCTGACTATATTGGTGATAGCTTAGGACTGGCGCAGGAGGCCCAAAAAACGAGTTCCGAAATTATTTTATTTGCCGGCGTTCATTTTATGGCAGAAACCGCAAAAATTTTGAATCCAAATAAAAAAGTTTTAATTCCGGATCTTAAAGCCGGATGCTCTTTAGCAGATTCTTGCCCTCCCGATAGATTTGCAGCATTTAAAAAAGATCATCCTGATCATATTGTGATCACGTACATTAATTGTACAGCAGAGATAAAAGCATTATCGGATATAATTTGTACAAGCAGTAATGCCGTTCATATTGTTGAAAGTTTAGCTAAAGACCAAAAAATAATTTTTGCGCCTGATAAGAATTTAGGGGCTTACATCAATAAAAAAACAGGCCGTAACATGGTATTATGGGATGGCAGCTGCATGGTACATGAAATTTTTTCTCTGGAAAAATTAACTAAACTAAAAATTCAAAATCCAAATGCAGAAATAATTGCGCATCCGGAATGTGAGTCTAATATTTTAGAATTGGCTGATTTTATTGGAAGTACAACAGCTTTATTGAACTATACAAAACGATCAACAAGTAAAGAATTCATTGTACTTACGGAAACAGGTATTTTACACCAAATGCAGAAAAGTTGTCCTGATAAAACTTTTATACCTGCGCCCCCAAACAACAACTGTGCCTGTAATGATTGTCCTCACATGAAACTGAATACACTCGAAAAAATATACATTGCATTAAAGTACGAGCAACCGGAGCTTATAATGGACGAAAAGCTATTAAATGAAGCTAAAAAACCCATTTTAAAAATGTTGGAACTTTCTGCTAAATTTGGCTTATAAGCGTTATCTTTAAAGAAAAGAAACAATTGGTACTTTACAGAAAACATATTTATTTATTCTTATTTCTGTTTTGTTATTCAATACGCATCCTGCATTCGCAAACTACCAAACCAAACGGCTACAATAAATTTTATTATGATAATGGCGCATTATCTTCAGAAGGAATGATGAAGGATAATAAACCGGATGGTTACTGGAAAAATTATTATAAGAACGGAAAAATAAAAACAGAAGGTAACCGCAAGAATTTTTTGCTGGACAGTGTATGGAAATTCTATTCGGAGAACGGAAGAATTACAAAAACAATTTCTTACCAGGAGGGAAAACGAAACGGACCAACCTGTAATTACGATACAGCGCAAAAAATTACCTCAAAGGATTATTTTAAAAATGATATTAAGCAAGGCGTAACAAAAGCATTTTACCCTTCAGGAAAAGTGAAACAAACATTACCTTATGTAAATGGAAAACCTGAAGGAATCTCTTATGAATTTTCTCAGGACTCAACCATAACCGCCATTTATGTTTATAAGGGAGGAATTTTGCAGAATGTAGAACGTGTAAATTTTAAGGATGTTGAAGGAAAAAAACAAGGTAACTGGAAAGAATTTTATGATGACGGAACTCCAAAAAAGGAAATGCGTTACAACGATGATGTGTACGATGGTTATGTAAAAGAGTATGATATAAAAGGCAATTTAGTAAAAACTGAAAAATATAATTTAGGGAAACAGGTTATTAATCCGCCTGAATTAGCAACTGTTCAGATCTATAAAAGTTATTATGATGACGGAACTTTAAAATACGAAGGTCCCTATACCGATGGTTACGCTGTTGGAACACATTACCGTTACCGCCAGAAATTTCAGTGCGACTCGTTGTTGTATAAACAATCAGACAGCACGGATTATTACATAAAAAAATTGGTTTGCCGTAATATTCCGATTCCTGATTCAGCAATTACATATAATGATGGTACAGTTGTTGAGAAAGGTGCAGTGGATAGTTTAAGGAACAGAATTGGTATATGGACCGAATATCATAACACCGGAGAGTTCAGGGCAAAAGGATTGTATCTGAATGGAAACAGAACAGGGGATTGGGAATTTTATTATCCTAATGGAAAATTAGAACAAAAAGGCAGATACGATAAAAAAGGAAGAACGCAGGGTGTCTGGAAATGGTATTACGAAAGCGGCGCCATCATGCGAACCGAGAATTATGTGAATGGAAAACGTGAAGGATTGATGACAGATCTTACAGAGGACGGTTTGATACTCACTAAAGGGGAGTTTATAGATAACATGCAGGAAGGATTATGGGTCTATGAAAAATCAAATTACAGAGAAATTGGAAAATACTCTGCAGGGAAACAGGATAGCGTTTGGACGAGCTATTACATGCCTAAGAATAAGAAAAGATTTGAAGGACGTTTCATTAATGATGAACCCGAAGGATTGCAAACCTGGTATTATGAGAATGGTAGAAAATCATTTTTTGGAAATTATGTTGGTGGTTTAAAACAAGGCGACTGGAAATTTTATGATGAGAACGGGTATAATTATTTAACGATCTATTTTGAGAATGATATTGAAGTGAAATTTCAAGGTGTAAAAATTACCCCAACCTACGAACAAAGCATACGCGACTATTCATCGGCAATTAAAAAAGGCTCTTTAGAAAAAACTGACAACATCAACAAACCCAATGCCCCCAAGGAAAATAAATAATAAAGAGTTTTCTCCCGAATACATCAGCGCTCTCGAAAAACTTCCTGTGGCTCTTGTTATTTTTGATAACAAAACAGTGTATTTTTTAAATAAAAAGGCATTGGAAATATTGAGAATTCCTAAAGGTCCTAAAACAGATATTAAAAAGCTAAAGCCCCTTTCTTTTATTTCACCCGAGTTTCAGAAACGGATAAAAGAAAATAACATTAAGATCATTAACGGAGAAGAATTTCCTCCCATTGAATTAAAGATAATTGACACTAAAGGAAAGTCTATAGACGTAGAAGCAAAATCGAACGCAATTATATTTAACGGGAAAAAAGTTGTTCAATCCACCTTTCACGAAATTTCAGAACGAAAAAAATTACACGAAGAGCTAGTTGAATCAAAAGGCTTATTGGAATTGATAAATAAAAACAATACAGATATCATATTGAAGTATGATTTCTTTCCTAAAGAAGGTTATGTTTATGTAAGCGATTCGGTAAAAACAGTTTTAGGATATGAACCTAAGGACTTTTATAAAGACAAAAATTTTTATCTTAAAGTAATTCATCCCGACGATAGAAAGAAGCTTTCAAAGAACAAGAAAGAGCAGGTTAAGAAAAAAGAATCGACTCAAACCGTTCGTTATTTTAGAAAAGATAAAAGCATAGCCTGGATACAAACCGATTTTTCATTTATCAGAGATAAGAAAGGAAAGGTTACTAATATATTGGGAATTTGTCGTGATGTTACACCCTTAAAACAAAAGGAAGAAGAGATAAGCCAGAAGTGGAGCAATTACCGCGAGCTGCTTAATGAATCACCTTCTGCTTTCTTCATTCATCGCGGAGGACTCTGTTTAATGACCAATAAGGCGGCTGTTAAGTTGCTAAAAGAGAAATCAGAGAAACAATTGTTGGGAAAGCAGCTTATTAATTATATTATTCCTGAACAAAGAGCAAGGGCCATCGAACGGCTTAAGCAGGCAACGGCAGGAGCCGAGTTTAATTTTTTAAACTATCAGATAACGAACTCTAAAGGGGAAACTGTTGATATAGAATTAAAAACTGTTCCCGTGAAATTTAATGGTGAGCCGACGGTGTTAACCATCATGAACGATATTGGTACTAAGCTGTTTTATGAAAAAGAAAAGCTAAGAGCGGAAATTGCCGAAGAACACAACAAAGAATTGGTCAAAGAAATTGAGAACCGGAATCGCATCGAAGCAAAACTTTCTGCCATCTTCGAGAGTAGTTCGCATTTGGTTTGGACCGTAAACGAAAAACTTGAATTAACGTATTTTAATCAGAATTATTACAATGTTTTCAAACAAAAACACAAGAAAGAGCCAGTCATCGGACAGCGCACAGATCAAAATGTACCCCAAAGTTTTATAGAAGAATATAGAAAAATATGGATACCACATTATGAAAATGTTTTGAGAGGAAACAAAGTGGTATTTGAACGAAAAGATATTGATAACGGCGATGAGATCGTAAGAGAAGTTTTTTTGAACCCAATAAGAAATCAAAATGGCGAGGTCTATGAGGTCGCCTGTTTAGCCCACGACATCAGCGAAAACAAACGAAACGAACAACGGATCCTGGATCAGTCTTCGCGCTTAAAAGCAATTTTTGAAAGCGGCACTCAATTAATGTGGACCGTGAATAAGAACACTTGCTTTACGTCGTTTAACAGTAATTTTTATGAAGCTATTCATGATCTGTATGGAGTTTATCCTGAAATAAACAAAGACCTAAACCGGCCCAAAACGCAGTTTGCTACCAACGAGTATCATAGTTTTTGGGATGGCAAATATGATCAGGCGCTTGCCGGTAAAACGGTTGAATTTATGACCGAGCGTACAAACATTAAAGGCCAGAAAATTTATCGTCAAATATTTTTGCATCCAATATATAATCAGAACAACGAGGTAGTTGAAGTATCGGGAATGGGTTTCGATATCACTGAAAAGGTTCACAACGAACACAAGATCACAAATCAGTCAGCAAAACTGAACGCGATCTTTAACGGAAGCTCACATTATATCTGGACGGTTGATAATAAGAACCGCCTCACTTCATTCAATAAAAATTATTCTAACCTTGTAAAAAACCTGTATGACATTTATCCTGAAGAAGGCCTTGTGCTTAACAGAGGGGGGATGATAGAAGATAAGGATTATAATTTATGGTGGGATGAGCAATACGAATTGGCGCTCAACGGAAAAGCCCACAACTTTGAAATGGCCATCAAAGACTTAAGTGGTAACAAAATTTATCTTGAAGTGTTTTTGAATCCTGTTTTTGATCAGGAAAATAATGTGGTTGAAGTTTCCGGAATTGCACACAACATCACCGAGAAAAATCTGAATCAGGAAAAAATAACACAATCCCTGAACGAAAAAGAAGTGCTGTTAAAAGAAGTACATCATCGCGTGAAGAATAATATGCAGGTTATTTCCAGCATTCTTAATCTTCAGTCTTCTTACGTGAAGGATGAATATGCGCTAGGTCTTCTAAAAGAAAGCCAGAACCGCATTAAAACGATGGCTTATATTCACGAATCGCTTTACCAGAACAAAACCTTCACCTCCATCAATTTTTCGGACTACGTGTCAACCCTCACGAATAACATCCTCCAATCCTATGCCGCCTCTATTCAAAAGGTTAGGCTTGTTCTGGATGTACAAAAAGTGATCCTGAACCTTGATACATCCATACCCGCGGGGCTAATTATTAACGAATTAGTCACAAATTCCATTAAACACGCCTTTACGGATGCAAATGATGGGATTATTTTGATAAATTTGTATACAAAGAACAATTCGCTGTTTCTGGAGGTGTCTGATAACGGCAAGGGTTTTCCTGAAGATATTGATTTTAAGAACACAAACTCTTTAGGCTTACAACTTGTAAATACACTTATCGAACAATTGAACGGTAGCATCGAGTTGAAAGAAAATAAGTATAAAGGGACTAGTTTTTTTATTAATTTCCCAATGTAATATGGAGATGGAAAAGTTAAATATTTTTATAGTTGAAGACGAGAGCATCGTTGCAAAAGACATTCAGAATAATCTTATTAAATTAGGATATAATGTTGCCGGCATTGCCAATAATGGTAAAGATGCTATTGCTCAGATCAAAGAAATTATGCCCGATGTGGTGTTAATGGATATCATGATCAAAGGCGATCTTACAGGAATTGAAGTGGCCGACCAGATCAAAAAATTTGTAAGCGTTCCTGTTATTTTCTTAACAGCTTACGCTGATGAAAGTACTTTGAGTAAAGCGAAAGTTACCGAGCCTTACGGATACATTTTAAAACCATTCAAGGAAATTGACCTTCACAGTACCATTGAAATGGCCGTTTATAAACACCAAAAAGATTCAGCACTTCAAAAAGAAAGAGATTTTTTATATTCTTTAGTTGAAAGTAAAGATGGCACCCAAAGCGATATTTTGTTTGTAAAAGCAAACAGCCGTTTAGTAAAAGTTTACTTAAAAGATATTTATTATGTTGAGGCATTGAAAGATTATGTGATCATCAATACGCAGTATGCCCGTTACACTGTTCACTCAACAATGAAGGATATTGAGAAAAAGTTAGGCACTATCGATTTCATTCGCGTACACCGTTCTTACATTGTACGTGTAGAAAAAATTCAAGCCATCGAAAACCAAACCGTTGTTTTAGAGAACGAGAAAAAGGTTATTCCTGTTGGCGGATCATATCGAGAAGAATTATTAGGCAAGTTGAATTTGCTTTAGTGCAACTGTGATCCCGAACTTGTTTCGGGATCTTCCAAAAACGAATCTTAAAGAAGTAAAGATGCTGAAACTAGTTCAGCATGACATTCACCTTTTTATTTCCCAACCACCAACTTTATTCCACCACAAGCAACGCCATCTGTAAATAAGGTCGCAGTATACATTCCTTCAATTAAATTACCCGAATTAAAAATGGCATCGGTTTTCCCGCGCTCAAGCAAGTAAATTGTTTTCATGGTTTTTCCGGTCATGTCGCCAATTAAAATATAAGCGTCTTTTACATTATCTAAAATGTAAGCATCAATGGTTGTTGAACCAATAAAAGGATTTGGATAATTTTTTATTAGCTGTGATTTTTCTTCTTTAATTATGTTTCCGGCCGCCTTCTTTTCGTTATAAGCCTGATCATTACCCAAGATCTTTAATTCAACACGGCGATTCAATTGCTTGCCCTTGTCGTTTGTATTATCGTAAAGCGGCATGCTTTCGCCTTTACAATCTAAAATAATATTTTCGGCCCTAACCCCTTTGTTTTGCAAGTACAAAGAGATCTCGTTAGCGCGGTTGCACGATAATTCCTGATTATAATTTTCATCACCCTCGTTATCAGTATAGCCGGTAACAGATATTTTACCATTATAATTTTTGTATTGCGCAGCCAAAGTGTTCAGTAAATTTTTGTAAGAATTATCGATCTCTTTACTGCTTTTATCAAACAAAACATTGTAGCGTTTTTCGTAACTAACAATGCTGTGGCCCTCTAACATTACACCCGAATCGTAAGAATTATCGGTTACATCGGCAATCGCTAATTTAATATGGTATGTTTCGTAAGGCACAACAACCTGGCGAATTTGCATGAGCTTGGTTAAACCATCGTATTCTATCCCAACATTTCCATCAAGGTTACTAATGTAAAATGTAGGGTTATTGGCCGGTTTTCTGTAGGTACGGCTTCCGTTATTAATGCTATTTACGCTAACAGGAATTTCGGTACCCGGAATAACTGCTAAATTCTTTTCTTTTTCAATTCCTTTGCCACTGATCAAAAACGCAAACACATCATTAAATTCTGAGCCTACATATTCATCGTATTCTTCAGAACCAAAAACATAATTAAAACTTAAAGTATCTGCGGTCGGAACAAGATCCAATTCAATAACACAAGCATCATAAGTTTTTTTAATGGTGCCCGGTCTTTCATTTTGGGCCGACAACAATTTTTCAAGATCGGCATAGCCATTATCAATGCTTGTAACATTTCCTCTTCCCTCGGCATTGGCGTGAGTATTATTCGACATGTTGGCCTGAAGATTTTTTGATGATAATCCCGCAATTCCACCGGTGGTCATTACCAAACCTTTTTTCATTCCCAGCCTTGCTTTTTTGTCTTCAAAAAAACCAAAAGCCTCGTCGCTCGATGTTTTTGTAACCGAATAGCTTTTTAAAATAACGCCATCGCCGATCATCGATTGCAATAACTTTTCAATGCTTCGTTCGCCTTTTGCTTCGGGTTTAAAAACCCTGAAATCGGCGGCGTATTGTGCGTATAAAACTGTTTTGCCAAATAATAGCAATAATGCGGCGGTGTAAAATCTTCTCATAGAGATCGTTTTAAATTATATTTCAATATTTAGATGCGGGATACGGGAATGTTCCATAAACCCCGTTGAAATAAATTTTGGGAGATGTTAAATAGGCGAATTAACTGTTTAGAAGGGCCACCTACCGTCCATTCTTTTTTCCCTATCTTTGCAAAAGTTTTGTACAATTCTTACGATATAATTGTTGTTGGCGCAGGCCATGCCGGTTGCGAGGCTGCGGCTGCGGCTGCTAACATGGGTTCCAAGGTTTTGTTGGTTACCATGAACATGCAAACCATTGCTCAAATGAGCTGCAACCCTGCAATGGGTGGCATTGCAAAAGGTCAGATCGTTCGCGAAATAGATGCGCTTGGTGGATATTCAGGCATTGTATCCGATGTTTCAGCAATTCAATTCAGAATGTTGAATCGCTCTAAAGGTCCTGCCATGTGGTCTCCGCGCACTCAAAACGACCGCATGTTATTTGCTGCCGAATGGAGAAAAATGCTGGAACAAACACCTAATGTTGATTTCTGGCAAGATATGGTTCGCACTTTAATTATGAGTGTAGATGGTAAACGCGTTGAAGGTGTAGTTACCGGAATGGGTTTAGAATTCAGGGCAAAAGCAGTTGTGCTTACAAATGGAACTTTTTTAAATGGTATAATTCACATAGGCGAAAAACAATTAGGAGGAGGAAGAACCGGCGAAGCTGCCGCACATGGAATTACTGAGCAATTGGTAAAATTGGGTTTCGAAAGCGGACGTATGAAAACAGGCACGCCCCCAAGAATTGACGGCCGCACTTTAGATTATTCAAAAATGGAAGTTCAGGGCGGTGATGCGCAAATGGGAAAATTTTCTTTCCTTGATGGCACTTCACCTTTTGAGAATAGCGATAAGAAACAACTTCCTTGCCATGTTACTTACACAAATGAAAAAGTTCACGAAATACTCAGAACGGGTTTTGAAAAGTCGCCCATGTTCGCAGGACGTATTCAAGGTTTAGGACCAAGATATTGTCCGAGTATAGAAGATAAAATTACACGATTCTCTGAAAGAGAGCGCCACCAGCTGTTTGTAGAGCCTGAAGGCTGGGATACGGTAGAGATCTATGTTAACGGATTTTCCACCTCACTTCCCGAAAATGTTCAAAATCAAGCACTTAGAATGATTCCTGGCTTTGAGAGGGCAAAAATGTTTAGGCCCGGTTATGCCATTGAATACGATTACTTCCCTCCTACCCAATTGAGTTTAACTTTAGAAACAAAGTTGGTTGAGAACTTATTTTTCGCAGGGCAAATTAACGGAACTACCGGATACGAAGAAGCGGCCTGCCAGGGTTTAATGGCTGGGATAAATGCGCATCTTAAGATCAATGAAAAAGATTCTTTTATCTTGAATCGTTATGAAGCTTACATTGGAGTTTTAATTGATGACCTGGTAACAAAAGGTACCGACGAACCTTATCGGATGTTTACTTCAAGAGCTGAGTACAGATTACTTTTAAGACAAGATAATGCGGACGTTCGCCTTACCCCTCTTTCTTATAAATTAGGTTTGGCTAACGAAGATCGCTTTAAAAAGGTTGAAGAAAAGATCTCCAATTACAACAATATCATTTCCTATTTTAAAAATAATAGCGGCGATCCGGAATACATTAACCCGTATTTCGAGAAAATAGGGTCTTCTCCCCTCACACAAAAATGGAGGTATTTTAATATCTTATCGCGGCCCGATGTTTCCATTAAGGAGATCTCAAACCATGCCGAAGAGGTAAAGAATCTTACTGCCCATTTGGATGAGTTCACTATTGAACAAGCCGAAATATTAATGAAGTATGAAGGCTATATTGAACGCGAAAAAGATAATGCCGATAAACAAAAGCGCCTCGAAGATCTTAAGTTGAAATCAGACTTTAACTATGACGCCATAATAAGTTTGGGAACAGAGGCTAAAGAAAAACTAAAGAAATTTAAACCTAACTCCATTGGCCAGGCCAGCAGAATATCCGGAATAAACCCCGCAGATATCTCCGTACTTTTGGTACACATGGGAAGGTAATTTAACCCGTAGGAAAATATTCCAACGGGCTTAACATTGTTCCACGAGGAACATTTGATAGATAATGTTAACACTAGATAAATGCATCGTTTGTGGCTCAAGCCAATTTGAATCATTTTTAGCCTGTAAAGACTACACGGTTTCTAAGAAAGATTTTAATATTGTTTCCTGCAAAGGTTGCGGTTTCAAATTTACCAATCCCCGCCCGGATGATTCTGAGATAGGGAATTATTATAAGTCGGAAGACTATGTATCCCACTCCAACACCAAGAAAGGATTAATAAATAAGCTTTACCACGCGGTTCGTTCAAGGACCTTGAAGGAGAAATTGGGCCTTATTAATTCATATGTTTCACGTGGAACTATTTTGGATTATGGCTGCGGAACAGGAATGTTTTTAGCAACCTGTAAAGAGGGCGGTTGGAAAACCTTTGGCTACGAACCCGATCCCGATGCAAGAAAATTGGCAGAAGGGCAGGGACTAACTGTTGTAAATTCTAAAACTGCTTTAAAGGACAAGATCGGCACATCTAAGTTTGACCTTATTAGTTTGTGGCATGTTATGGAGCATGTAACGGATGTTTCCGAAACCTTGAACTTCTTTAAAGAGAATCTATACGATAAAGGGACTTTAATTGTTGCAGTTCCTAACCACGTTTCATACGATGGTAAAACCTATAAAGAATTCTGGGCGGGTTATGATGTGCCAAGACACTTATACCATTTCGAGCTTTCTACTATGGAAAAGCTTATGGCTAATTACGGATTCAAATTAGTTGAAACAAAACCAATGCGTTTCGACAGCTACTATGTAAGCATGTTATCTGAGAAGTATAAGACCGGATCCATGAACTACATCCAAGCCTTTTTAAACGGCTTTAAATCCAACCTAAAGGCCGGAAGACCTTCGGACTACTCCAGCGTCATCTACATCTTTAAAAAGGCTTAATAAGGTTCCACGAGGAACATTAGAGAGCTCAATGCATCCATTTTATGTGGAGGCTTTGCCGCGCCTTAAATTCTATGAAGGGATTTTCGCTATTCCATTTATTTATTAACCAACCCAAGAAGCCTAAGCGGTGGTTTTATCAATTAGGAATACTTACTAAGAAATTAAGAAAAATAAGAGAATTAAATATAATTCGATTTATAGAATAAATTGACAATTTAAAATACTGATTAATTTATATATCAAAAATAACTATGTGGCTAACCTAAAATTAATGATTGCAATATTTAATAACAAAAAAATAAATGGTATATTATAAAATATTTAATTATTGAGAAAAATGAATGAATTTATTATTTTAATTAAGAGTCTTAACTTTATAGTAAGTGGCTATATTGTAAATATCAGAACATAGCTGCTGAATGGCAGCCACTCGTTATTTAAATTGGATATAAGAGCGTTTAACTATGAAAACAAGCCTTGGGCCCCAAAACAGAAGAGGCTGAAGCAGGAGCTTTAAATGAAGCTGATTTATCAATACTGAAATGGAGTTAAAAACCGACCAATACTAAATAAGACTTTGGAAAGAGTGGTGATTTTTTAAATCTTAAACCAAGCACATTATTTATTAAGTTTGGTTTAAACTATGATCGCCAGGCTTAAATATGTTTTCTTTTTTTGCTTCTGCATAACGCAGCTTCAATCACAAAACGTAAAGGCGATTAGTACATATTTACAATCGCTGAAAAGATCAAAGCAAAACGACACCACCAAAATTATTTTATACCTGAATCTCGCCTCGGCATATTCCGGATTCAAAAATGACAGTTCTATTTATTATTCAGAACAAGCCGAGCTCGCCCTAGAAGATCATCCTAACCTTAATCTGGAAACCGAAGCAAAATACCTTAAGGGATTTACCTATTACGTTGAGGGTCAGTACGATAATTCGCAACTATTTATAAATCAGGCGCTTGTAGTTGCAAATGGAATTAGCTCCAAAGCAATAATGGCCAAGTGTTATAATTTACTTGGAGCCATACAGTTCAATAAAGGCAATTTTGATAAAGCGCTTGAAGCATACAACAGCAAACTGAAACTGGTTACAGAATTAAATGACACACTTTCCATTATAGAAACGCATTATAATATGTCGTTAATAAATAATGACGAAGGAAATTATTACAACTCTTTGGAGCATAATTACACTGCTTTGCAGCTGGCGGAAATGTCAAAGGATACAGCAAGTATTGTTATCGCCTTCGAGGGGCTTGGAATTTCCTACACAAAAATACAAGACACTAAAAATGCCATTCTTTATCTCGAAAAGGCGCTTAAACTTTCTATGAAACGAAACGATCTTTATGTTCAGGGAGGAATTATGATCGACCTTGGAAATGTTTATCGTCAGATCAACGAACCCGAAAAAGCACTTTCTTATTATCAAAAAGGAGAAGAGATCTCGGCTAATGATGGAGATAAATTAACGGGGGCAATTGCTACTTCCGGGAAGGCCGAAACCTATATTTTCTTAAAAAAATACAACGAAGCAATTCAGTTGTTTAATGCTGCGATCGTTCTTTACAAAGAAATAAATTATCCTAAAGGCATTACTGAAAACTATCTTCATCTGGCAAATTGTAACTTTCTTTTGAGTAACAATAAAGACGCAAAAACAATGGCCCTTAGCGCGCTTTCTGTTTTAAAAAACATTAACGAAAAACAACTTGAAGACAAAGCGTATTATATTTTGAGTAAAGTTTATGAGAAGTTAGGTAATTCGGATAGTGCCTATATTTGTTTCAGAAAACACATCACAATAAGGGATACGCTTGAAACAAGAGCAGCTCTTAAAAAAATATCGGAGTACGAATCAAGCATCGAAAAAGATCGCCTGGAAGGGGAGAGGATATTTGCCGAAAAAACCGCAAAGGAAGAACTAGTTAAGCAAAAGCAGATCCGAAACACAACTATAATTGCTGCAGTAATTATTTTGCTTTTGTTGATCTTTGTTTATCGCAGCTTTACGCTGAAGCAAAAAGCTAACCTTGAGATCAGTCAACAGAAAAAATTAATAGAACATAAGAACAAAGATATTTTAGACAGCATTAATTATTCGAAACGACTTCAAGATGCGGTTTTAACAGCTCCGGCGGAAATAAAAAGATTGTTACCCGAATCGTTTGTGTTTTATAAGCCAAAGAGCTTAGTAAGCAGCGATTTTTATTTTATTGAAGAAGGAAGCGATAAAAATGAGATACATGTTGCTCTTGCTAATTGTAAAGATCCCGGAGTCCCCGGGGCCTTTATGAGTATTATAGGTCATAATCTTTTGAAAAAAGCTATAAAGCAGTCGCAGTTGAAAGAGCCGGGCGAAATACTTGAATACATAAATAAGGAACTTAAAGGGTTTTTAAGAAATGAAAAGAACAAAGAGATAATTGTTGATGGAATTGATCTGGCTTACTGTATCTTAAATTTTAAAACAGGGATCCTAAAATTTGCGGGAGCAAATAATCCGATCTGGATATCCTCTATAAATGATAAGCCAATGCTCGATGAAGACCTCGAAATTGCCAACACTGTTAATGGCCGCAAATTATATTGCTTAAAAGCAAGCAAACAATCCATAGGATTCTATCATCAGAATGTGACGTTTAAGGATCATCAGATCAAAATGGAAAAAGGAGATGTAATTTATCTATATACCGGCGCGAATCCAGATGACCTGAGAAAAGATATTATTGAGAAAAAATTCCCAAAACTTTTAAATGCAAGCTCTCACCATTCGCCCGAGATCGCTGCAAAGCAACTGGAAAACGAATTAAATAATTTACAGTCCGGCAAAGAGCCGCTTAATGATAT
>JANYIQ010000114.1 GCA_025362575.1 Bacteroidia bacterium | reverse complement strand
TTCTTTTTCAAACTTTCAAAAACAGAATCAGAAACATTCGTTTTCCAGGCTTTTTCCCTTTCTTTAGTTTGTAACTCCGAAGAAGCGGGATCATTACTAAGACCGTTTCCATCAAAAACGGAAATAAACCGGTCAATATGTTCGCTTGAAACATCAGGTTTCAATAAACAACGAATAAAGAATTCATAATCGCCGGCAATTTTGAAATCGCTTCTGTAATTCCCGAATTTTTTAAATAATTCTGCTCTAATAAACACGCAGGGATGCCAGAAGGTACTGTTTAGCATAAAGTCAATGTCAACAGTTAATGGTGCAATATATTCTTCCTTCTTACCATTTTTTTCCAGAATCAAATTACCGTAATAAAATGATTTCCCCTTTAATAAGGGTGCAATTGTTTTCAAAGTTTCGTTATTATACAGAATATCGCCGCTATTCAAAAATAAAAAGTATTCACCATTTGCTTTTAAAACACCCTTATTCATGGCATCGTAAATTCCATTATCGTTTTCGGAAACCCAATAGTTTATTTTTGATCTGTATTTTTCTATAATTAATTTGCTGGAATCACCCGAGCCACCATCAATTACAATAAATTCGAATTCGGTAAACGTTTGTTCAGTTACCGAGCGAATGGTTCTTTCCAAACCCTCGCTATTATTGAAATTTATTGTTATGATAGATAAAACCGGCATAGGTTGTTAAAAGGATCTTGTGTAATAATAATGATGATGTTTCATTCGGTTCGACAAATTACGCCCGAAAATATTTTTTTTTGAAGATCTGATGTTTTCAAAATAGTATTTCAGTATCGTTGAAAAAGACATTGGTAAATAAGCGGCCGGGCCTGATACCCCATTCGCGTTTATTGAGGGATCTGCCTTCCTAACGATCTCTTGCTGCTCACACAACTCTTTTACATACTTTTTATAAAAAAGATCTTTAACGTTTTTACTCAGATCATATTTTGAGTCTGACAACAGCACAATTTCTTTTTCAAAAAACTTAAGGCTATGAAAGTGGAAAAAAACAGGTTCGAATTTTTTTCCACCAGACCTTTCAACACCCTCGACCTTATTGTTCTCTGTATTGAATTCATATTGCTGTATGTTCCATGGTGCCAAACCACCTCCTAAATTCTGCAACTCATGAACCCCTTTAAATCTGGTTGTCCAGTCATCCAAATATTTCTGGTCGCCAAATTTTCCATCTTCAACTCTTGCGTAACACCAGTCGATACAGGCATTTCTCCACCAGTTCAATACTTTTAATCCTTCAGTATTATTTTTGAAACAAACAAACTGAACGCAGTACTTTCCGCTGGTAATGGATTGATCATATTGAGGGGAATACCTGTGCTCCGTAATTAGAACGGAAGAATCACCCATTTCATCGATCAAAATAGCAGGGTTCGAATAAAAACACAGATCTGCATCTACATATGTACAATTTTGCAGATCAAATGTATTTAAACAAAATAAGATCGTTGACGAAGTACAGGTCCAGCAATATTCTCCCGCTGTTCTGCCCGATTTAACTCTAAGTAATTCTGAGTCCTCAAATTCTTTTAAAGAAACAGGTATTAAATTCGGATAATTTTTTTTCTTCAAAAAATCATAGGTTTTTTCATCAAAAGCAAAAACATACAAATTAAAATCCGGGCAATTACTTTTCAGGGAATGGTATAAAACCAATCCCCGGGTTAGATATGCCGAATTAAAAAGTGTACAAAAATTTAAAGTCATTCTTGTTCTATCTAAATAATCTTAAAAAAATCCACATAGAATTTTGCGATAATTCAATTTTAAAGATATATAAAAAAAGACTCCATTTTGGAGGTAAAAAAGGCCTCAAATAAACGATTTGTTAGATATAAAATGTGAATAAATATTTTAGTGGCTAATATCCCTAAAAAACACCAAATTATTGGTTAATTCTGCTAAATTTGCATGTAAAATTTCCTGTGATCTACATTGAAAATTAACAGGAATGAATTTGCCGGCATTTTTAGATTTTTGACGACCATTTACATTTAATTATTGAAATGAATATTACAAAAATAGAAGACGATAATGAACCCTGGGATCTGGTTTTAGAGACAAAGTCAAAATGGTATTCATTGGACTTAGGGCAATTATTCCGTTTTAAAGATCTTTTACTCTTGTTTGTTCGTCGCGATTTTATTTCGGTCTACAAACAAACCATCTTAGGTCCGCTTTGGTTTTTCATTCAGCCGATCATTACTGCTCTTACATTCTCTGTTATCTTCGGTACCCTTGCCGGAATTTCAACCGACGGTTTGCCACAATTACCATTTTACATGTGTGGAATTACATTGTGGAATTATTTCTCTGACACCTTACTAAAAACCTCCGATACATTTACTGCCAATGCCGGCATCTTCGGAAAAGTTTATTTCCCCCGCCTGATAGTTCCTTTATCTGTCGTATTGTCTAATCTCATAAAATTTGGAGTTCAATTCTTACTTTTCCTTTGCGTTTGGATATACTATTTAGCAAAAGGCTCTTCTATCCACCCGAATTCAACTTTGTTCCTTGTTCCTTTTCTGATATTACTGATGGGATTTTTAGGTTTAAGTTTCGGAATTATTATTTCATCGATGACCACAAAGTATCGCGATCTAAAATTCATTGTAAGCTTCGGTGTTCAGCTACTGATGTATGCTTCCCCTATCGTTTTTCCATTGTCGCTTGTGAGCGAAAAATATCCCCAGTTTAAGATCTTTGTGCTAGCCAATCCAATTACAAGTATTGTGGAAGCTTTAAAATACGGCTTTTTTGGAGTTGGAGAATTTAACTGGATGTACCTTTTGTATAGTCTGGTTTTTACGATCCTGCTATTTTTAGTTGGGATGATCGTCTTCAATAAAGTTGAAAAATCCTTTATGGACACTGTTTAATATCAGGAAAATGAGTAACGTAGTTTTAAAAGCCTTAAATATTTCCAAGCAATATCGCCTTGGACAATTGGGTACAGGAACCATCTCTCATGACCTGAATCGTTTGTGGCACAAAGTTCGCGGTAAAGAGGATCCCTATCTTCAGGTTGGAGAGATGAACGACAGAAGCACAAAGAGCAATAGTGATTATGTCTGGTCTTTGAAAGATATCAATTTTGAAGTAAGGCAAGGCGATGTGCTCGGAATTATCGGAAAGAACGGAGCCGGAAAGTCAACTTTACTTAAAATACTTTCTCAGGTTACAACAGCAACAACCGGAAAAGTAAAAATAAGAGGGCGAATTGCTTCATTGCTGGAAGTTGGCACGGGCT
>JANYIQ010000112.1 GCA_025362575.1 Bacteroidia bacterium | reverse complement strand
ATTCGTAAGCAAAACCTGCCTTCTTCAAATAATAAGGAGTAGTGAAAGCATTGTTGCGGTTTCCTGCTGCTTTCAAATAATACTTCACCCCTTCATCAACCTTATTCAATTCCATATTAGCATCACCAATGGCACCAATAGCAATAGAAGAGATCATTTCATCATTACCATTGTATTTCTCCAATTGTTCAATTGCTTTTTCAAATTGCCCCATGCGCAAATAACAAATACCTGCATAGTAATGTGCAACAGTTCCGGTTTTGGTTAAACCAAACTCTTCGGCTACCTGTTCAAAACCCATCATCTGTTTATCACCTTCGGCAGTACGCACCTGCAAACCGCCATTCAATGCAATTTTAAAACTGTCTTTTTCAAAATAATTCTGTGCCCAGAAAATCTCGTTAGTAGCTTCTTTCTCTTTACCGGGTAACCAGTAAAAAGTATAAGCACAAAACAAGCCAATTACTAATAACAATCCACCACCACCATAATTGATGAGTGATTTATGTTCTTCGTAAAAAAATTCAAGTCCTCCAAGATCTAATTTAGATCCGGTCGAAACCTCTTCGTCTGCACTTTCCACATTCTCAGTTGTTTCAACAACTTCTTCCTGAACGTTATCTTCAGTTTTTTCTGCCATAGTAATCGTAAATTAAGAGGGCAAAATTAATGAATATTTCTCGTAAATAAAATTAATTTGAATAAAAGCAATTATCTGTTAATCAAATAGTTAATATAATTAGTGCTTTGTTGAATTTGCGGCCAATATTTAATTTAATTTTAATTAACTTTAAACAGCCCACTTTAGAGTATATTTTTCATACTTTTGCGCTGTGAGAAAAACTCTATACATACTTTTTATTAGCTCTTTGGTTTTGATCACATTTCTTTTTCTTTTTGCTTCCTTGAAATCCAATTCACCTGGTCATAATAATCTTAAACATCCTATATCATACAAAAGTGCAAGTACTAATATTGACTATGACTTTCAAATGGTAATAATTGAGGACGAAGCCGAAGATGATGATGAAATATCTATTAAGGAAAAATTAAAAACCTGTTTTTCTACTGATTTGTTTTTTTCTAAAACAATTTATCCCTCATCTCAAATAAATTTTTCAAAATCTACTTCTGATAGAACAACCTTACTTCAAAGAAGGTCTAAATATTCTTGCTTAAGAATATAGAAAGCTTCACTTTTGCCTTTTTTTAAAAATCATTTTCATTTTAAAATAAATATTTTATGCGATTAATAATTGTATTATTAATAGTGTTTTTCGGAAGGTTAACTAGTTTTTCTCAATCAACTTTGACTGCGGATACTATTGAAATCAGTTTAGATAATGCAGAAGACTTGTTTTTAAAAAACAATTATTCTCTTTTGGCTCAGAGATATAACGTTGATGCAAGTAAAGCGCTAATAAGACAAGCAGGTTTATTAAATAATCCTAACTTGTATTATGAAAACAACGTTTATAACAGATATAGTAAAAAATATTTCCCTACCTCTTTAGGTGTACCTGGAGATGCTTCTACCCAAGGTGAATATGTGATTCAGTATAATTGGTTGTTCTCCATTGCGGGAAAACGCAATAAATCCGTAAAAGTCGCCAAAATTCAGGCCGACATTGCTCAATATCAATTTGACGACCTCATCAGGACATTATTACTTGCGTTGCGATCAGATTTCTATCAAATTAATTATGAATTGAAATCGCTGCGATTGTTTAATGAAGAAATAAAAACCCTATCGGTTATCGTTGAAAATTTTGAAACTCAATATCAAAAAGGAAATATTTCGTTGAGGGATATAACGAGAACAAGAGCCTTGTTATTTTCATTACAAAACGACCGTTTAAGTCTGGCTAATAACCTAATACAGTTGCAAAATGAGTTTTCTGTGCTTTTAAACAATTCTAAATCGGCGTGGTATAAGCCATTCATTAATGAAACAGAAATAACAAATAAATACCCGCTTTCAAAAATTGTACTGTCTGATCTTATTTCGCAAGCACTGGCTAGTAGACCTGATTTAAAAGCTGCACAAGCTCAGGTAACGGCTGCTGAAGCAACCGTAAATTTACAAAAAGCAATTGGTGTGCCTGATATTACCATACAAGGTGTTGCAGATAGGAATGGTAGTTACATTCCGAATTACAATGGCCTGGCTGTTTCGCTACCCATTGCTGTTTTTAATCGCAATCAGGGTAATATTCAATCGGCTAAATCCTTAACCGAAGCCGCTAAACAATTGCTAGAACAAAAACAGGTGAGCGTTCAAAATGATGTATTCGCTTCATATCAAAAAATACTGGAAACCGAAAAACTAAATGCCTCTCTGAGTCAAAATTTTTCTTCGGACTTTAATGCTTTATTATTAGGAGCCCAAACAAATTTTGAAAAAAAGAATTTATCCTTGCTCGAATTCATTGACTTATTTGAAAGCTACAAACAGAGCATGATTCAACTAAACACTATTAAAAATCAACGCTACAACGCTTTTGAAGAATTAAAATTTAATGTTGGAAAAGATGTATTTAAACAATAGAATGAAAACAGTATTCGGAGCACTTATTTTCTGCTCATTTTTTTATTTATTTTCTTGTAAAGAAAAAAAAGAAAAAAAAGATGAAAACGGACCCGTTGAAATATCCGATTCATTAATAAAGAACATGACGGTTGGCTCAGCAAGAATAACTCGCGTTAGAGGTGAAATAAAACTCGCGGGGAAAATTGTAGCGGATCAAAGTAAGCAGTTAGAAATATATCCCTTGGTTGGCGGTATTGTAAAAATGGTCAATGTTGAATTGGGTGATTACGTTGAAAAAGATCATGTTCTGGCGATCATTAAAAGTGGTGAAGTAGCGGAATTTGAAAAACAATTCGTTGACGCCAAATCCAACTATGAAGTTGCTAAAAAGAACATACAGGTTGCTGAAGATATGTTTGCCTCGAAATTAATGTCGGAAAGGGATTACCTCGGCGCTAAACAAGAGTTTAAAAAATCAGAAGGAGAATTAAATAAAGCAACGGAATTCCAGAAGATTTATAGCGTTAACAACCAAAGTGAATACATTGTTAAAGCACCTATTTCAGGATTTGTAACGGAGAAGAAGATCAACAAAGACATGCAGATCCGTCCGGATAACAGTGAAAATATTTTCACTGTGTCACAACTAAATGCTGTTTGGGTTCTTGCTAATGTTTATGAAACAGATATTGATAAAGTAAAAGAAAACGATACAGTTGGAGTAACAACAATCGTATACCCTGATAAAGTTTACAAAGCTACAATTGATAAGGTTTACAATGTATTAGACCCTCTTACGCGCGTTATGAAAATAAGGATCAAACTTGATAATCCGGATTACCTGCTTAAACCTGAAATGTACGCAAATGTCGTGGTAAATTATGCTGAGCCTGAAAGCATGATCACTATCGCGTCAAGTGCGGTTGTTTTCGATAACTCGAATAATTATGTTCTCATTTACGACAACAAAAAAAAATTCAGAGTCCAGAAGATTGACTTGTTTAAAACCATTGGAAGCAGAGCATACATCAAGAGCGGATTAAAAGAAGGAGATAAGATCGTTACAACGAATCAATTACTTATATATAACGCTTTAACAAACAACTAATTTAAACACAACATGAACAAATTAGTTGTAAATATTATTTCATTTTCCTTGAAGAACAGATACCTAGTTTTAGGTATTACTCTCATCGCGGTCATCGCAGGTGTCTTCGCTTATCGTAATACTCCTATAGAAGCATTCCCGGACGTTACGAATACCCAGATAACAATAATAAGCCAATGGCCAGGAAGAAGTGCGGAAGAGATTGAAAAATTTGTAACGATTCCCATCGAGATCGCTTTGAATCCTGCTCAGAAAAAAACCTCACTGCGTTCAACCACACTATTTGGTTTATCAGTTGTTAAAGTGATCTTCGATGACGAGGTAGATGATGCATTCGCTCGTCAGCAAGTGAATAATTTATTAAGAGGGGTAGATCTGCCTGACGGGGTAGATGCTGACATACAACCACCTTACGGACCAACAGGTGAAATATTCCGATACACCCTTAACAGTAAAACTTTAGGCGTAAGAGAACTTAAAACGATACAAGATTGGGTTATTGAGCGAAACCTAAAGTCTGTTGCAGGAGTTGCAGACGTGGTAAGTTTTGGCGGTGAGGTTAAAACCTATGAGATCATTGTGAGACCTACTCTTCTCACAAAATATGACCTCACTCCACTTCAGGTTTATCAGGCAGTTTCAAAAAGCAACATCAATGTCGGCGGGGATGTTATAGAAAAAAATTCACAAGCCTACGTTGTCAGAGGTATCGGTTTGCTTACCTCAATAACTGATATTGAAAATATTATTGTTGATTACGAAAACGGGATCCCGGTATTGGTAAAAAGTGTAGCAACAGTGAAAGAAAGCGCTCTTCCACGTATGGGTCAGGTAGGAAGAGATACAGCAAACAATGTTGTTGAAGGCATAGTGGTCATGCGTAAGGGTGAGAATCCGAGTCAGGTTATCGAGAATGTAAATAATAAAATTGATGAACTCAATGATAAAATTTTAACGGGCGATGTCAGAATTAACACTTTTTATAATCGTGAGAAATTAATCGACTTCTGTATTCATACAGTAATGCACAACCTCCTTGAAGGGATAATATTCGTTACGCTTATTGTGCTGATTTTTATGGCAGATTGGAGAACAACGGTTATTGTTTCCATAATAATTCCTCTGGCACTTTTGTTTGCCTTTATTTGTCTTCGTTTAAAAGGTATGAGTGCCAATTTACTTTCGATGGGGGCGATAGACTTTGGAATAATCATAGATGGTGCAGTGGTTATGGTCGAAGGACTTTTCGTGGTACTCGATCACATGGCTCAGAAAAACGGAATGGCCAAGTTCAACAGAATGGCCAAACTTGGGGTGATCAAAAAAACAGGAATAGAAATGGGAAAAGCAATCTTCTTTTCCAAATTGATCATCATTACCTGTCTCCTTCCAATATTTGCGTTTGAAAAAGTTGAAGGAAAAATGTTCTCTCCTTTAGCTTACACACTTGGCTTCGCCTTAATAGGCGCTTTAATATTTACCCTTACGCTTGTTCCTGTAATGGTTAGTTTTCTCCTAAAGAAAAATGTTAAGGAAAAACATAATTTCGTAGTAAACTTCTTTGAGAACGGGATTTCAAATCTTTTCCAAAAAGCATTTAAGCATAAAAGAATTGTGACCATTTCTGCTGCACTCGTTGTTCTTGGCGGATTTTTGAGCTTCAATTTTTTAGGTACAGAATTTTTACCTGAATTGAATGAGGGATCAATATATGTGAGGGCTAATTTACCTTTAAGTGTTTCTTTAGACAAAGCAGTTGAAATAAGTAATAAAATGAGACGGATCTTCATGTCATTTGAAGAGGTAAAACAAGTCATGTCACAAACCGGAAGACCGAATGATGGTACTGATCCTACAGGTTTCTATAATGTCGAGTTTCATGTGGATCTTGTGCCAAAAGAGGATTGGAAGAGAAAAATCAATAAAGAAGAATTAATCGCTGAAATGCAAAAAAAATTGGACATTTTCTCAGGAATCAATTTCAACTTTTCGCAACCGATCATGGATAATGTTGAAGAAGCTGTTTCAGGGGTTAAAGGTTCTATTGCAGTGAAAGTTTATGGCGATGAATTAAATAGTATTGAATCCAAGGCCGCTAAAATTTATAATATTCTCAAAACTGTTGAAGGAATTGAAGATCTTGGTGTAATAAGAAACACCGGACAACCTGAATTAAGGATTGAGTTGGATGAAGTAAAAATGGCTCAATTTGGAGTGAACACAGCCGATTGTAATGCTGTAATTGAAATGGCCATAGGTGGGAAAGCAGCCACTAAATTTTATGAAGGAAACAAAAAATTTGACGTTCGGATCCGCTTTTCAAAAGAATACCGAAAATCCGAATCCGAAATAGCGAACATTTTGATTCCAAGTATAAACGGTTCTAAAGTTCCATTAAATGAGATCGCAAAAATCTATACAATAACAGGCCCATTATTGATTTTCCGTGATGATAATAAACGGTTTTGCGCAGTGAAATTTTCGGTTCGTGGACGGGATATGGGTAGCGCAATTGCAGAAGCTCAGAAAAAAGTTAACAAGGAAATTAAAGTTCTGCCAAAAGGTCAATCGATTGTTTGGTGCGGAGATTTTGAAAATCAGATACGAGCCTCTAAACGTTTAGGGCAAGTGGTTCCAATAAGTCTTGTGCTGATCTTTCTGATCCTTTATGCATTATTCGGAAACGGAAAAGACGCCGGTTTAGTATTGATCAATGTTCCATTCGCAATCATTGGCGGTATATGGGCCTTACTTTTAACACATATGAATTTCTCCATATCAGCTGGTATCGGTTTCATAGCTCTATTCGGAATTTGTATTCAAAATGGCGTAATTCTGATTTCAGTCTTTAAGAAAAATCTTGCCGCCAAAATGCCGATGAACGCGGCAATAAAGGAAGGTGTCAGATCCAGAACGCGACCTGTAGTGATGACAGCCTTAATGGCGGCAATAGGTCTAATGCCAGCCGCCCTTTCCACAGGAATCGGGTCTGAGACCGGTAGACCTTTAGCTATTGTTATTATTGGTGGTTTAACAACTGCAACAATACTTACCTTACTTGTATTTCCGTTGATCTTTTACAGAGCCTATAAAAAGAAGTTTTCGTAGTGATTTTTACTGTTTTTTAATATTTGTCAGTAAAAAGGGCTTTGGTTTATTAATTGGCAATAAATGAATCAAACCTATGCTTATCTTTAGATCTATGTATCTGAAGAAACTCAGCCTCGTTAATTTTAAGAACTACTCCGATGTTAATATGGAGTTTAGTCCGAAAATTAATTGTCTGGTGGGTAACAACGGCATGGGTAAAACAAATATTTTAGATGCCATTCATTATCTCTCTTTTTGCAAAAGTTTTTTCAATGCCATCGATAGTCAGAATATTCGGCATAACGAAGGTTTTTTTATGATCCAGGGCGTATACGAGAAACACGGCGAGAACGATGATATCTATTGCGGGCAAAAACGCAATCAGAAAAAAGTTTTCAAGAGGAATAAAAAAGAATATGAACGTTTATCAGAACATATTGGTCTTTATCCTTTGGTAATGATATCGCCGGCTGACAGCGAATTGATAAACGGCACCAGCGAAACACGCCGCAAATTCATTGATGGTATCATTTCTCAGTACGATAAAGTATATCTTGAAAAATTAATAGCCTATAATCAGGTTTTAAAACAACGTAATGCTTTATTAAAACAATTTTACGAAGCACGTTCGTTTGATTCGGTTACCCTTGAAATATGGGATGAGCAGCTTATCCTGCACGGAAAAAGTATTTTACAGATCCGTAATGAATTCTTGAAAGAATTTATTACGCTCTTCAATAAACATTACAAGAATATCAGCGACAGCAAAGAAGAAGTTTCTTTGATCTACGAATCAAGTATTGGTGATCGCGATTACAAGACTGCAGTTTTCACGGCTCTCGAGCGCGACCGCTATGTGCAATATACAACAGTTGGTCCGCATAAAGATGATATGGATTTCACCATCAACAATTTCAGTTTAAAGAAATTTGCTTCGCAAGGCCAACAAAAATCGTATTTACTGGCGCTTAAATTAGCTCAATACGAATTTATAAAACTTAAAAAGAATTTTAAACCTTTGTTGTTGCTTGATGATGTTTATGATAAACTGGATGAGAATCGTTTTCGTAAATTAATAGAAATGGTGAGCAGCGACGATTTCGGGCAGGTATTCATTACCGACACACACCCCGACCGTATCCGCGATCTGTTTCAATTCAGTTTAATTGATAAGAAAATATTTTTGGTAGATAATGGAGTAGTTAATCAATACAACTAATGCGAAAAAGTAATTTAATAAAAGTTGGCGATGCCATCAATCAATTCTTAAAACAGGAGAAGCTCGACCTGAAGATCTCTCGCTTTACTGTAAAGAACAGCTGGAGCGAAATTGTTGGGGACCACATTGCCAATAACACTACCGACATTTCGTTTAATGATACCACTTTGTTTTTGACCTTAAAATCTGCCGCATTAAAACAAGAATTATCGTTTAACAAGCAGCAGATCATAGATAACATCAACCGATTTTGCGGATATAAACTAATTAAAGACATTGCATTTAAATAATCTTCGGCATCACGACACGTCATGGCAGGATGACACTTCCTGGAATGATGCTCGATCAAAATAAAAAAATCATGAAAAAAATAAAAATAGCCCTTCTCTTAGTAATTGTTTCATCAGCATCTGCACAAAACAACGACTCTATAATGCTTCGCAAAATTTACGATCATTACTTGACCGAAAGTAAATGCTACAAAAATCTGGAAGTGATGTGTACAACTATTGGCGCACGTTTGAGCGGTTCGCCACAAGCTGAGAAGTCGGTTTACTTTTGCAAGAAGGCCATGTATGAGGCAGGAGCCGATACGGTTTATCTTCAGCCCTGCATGGTTACGCATTGGGTTCGTGGTGGCAAAGAAAGCTGTGTTCTTAGATCTACAAAACTTAAACAACCAAAAAACTTAAGCATTTGCGCGCTTGGCGGATCAGATGGAACGTCCGCCTCAGGACTAACCGCTAAGATCATAGAAGTAAAAAGTTTTGAAGAACTTGAAAAATTAGGAGAGAAGAATATCAAAGGAAAAATTGTTTTCTATAATGTGTTCTTTAATCCGAAGAATTTAAAAACCGGAACCTCATATGGCGAAACTGTAAAATACCGTCACGCCGGGCCATCAAAAGCCGCCAAATACGGTGCCGTGGCAACCGTGGTAAGAAGCATGAGCTCGGCACAAAATGATTCGCCGCACACAGGCTCCATGAATTACGATACAAGTTTGAGTAGGTCAAAGATTCCGGCTTTTGCATTAAGTTATACTGCAGCAGATATTTTAGCAGAAACTTTAAAAGAAGATCCGGAACTTACACTTACGTTGAAAGCCAATTGTAAAACACTTCCCGATGCTCCCTCTTTCAATGTGATCGGCGAAATAAAAGGAACAGAAAAACCTAACGAATACATTATTACCGGCGGGCATTTGGATAGCTGGGATCTTGCGCAAGGTGCACAGGACGACGGAGCCGGTGTTGTACAAAGCATTGATGTTTTGGGAATGTATAAAAAGATTGGCATTAAACCGAAACACAGTATACGCGCCATTGCATTTATGAATGAAGAAAATGGTTTAGGCGGCGCAAAAGCTTATGCAAAAGAAACTGAAGAAAAAAATGGAAACACATTGCCGCCATTGAAACAGATGCAGGTGGCTATACTCCAAGAGCTTTAAACATTGACAGCACTGCAGGACTTTACAAATTAGCCTTGACTTGGAAACCTTTATTTAAACCTTACTTTATTGAAAATATTAATGAAGGCGGTGGTGGTGCTGATATTGGTCCACTCGAAAAATTCGGCGTGCCTTGCATTGGCTACGAGCCCGATGGACAAAGGTATTTCGACATACACCACACACCTGATGATACTTTTGATAAAGTGAATAAACGTGAATTGGAATTAGGTGCGGCTGCCATTGGAAGTTTAATTTATTTGATCGATAAATACAGATAACATGGATGCAGAAAATTATTTAGAAAGCATTAAGAAACAATTTTTGTATTACAAGAGCCTTGGTGAAAAAGCCATGGAACAAACTCCTGACGAAAAATTATTCTGGCAATACAATAACGAAAGCAATAGCATTGCCACCGTTGTAAAACATTTAACAGGTAACATGCTTTCGCGCTGGACCGATTTTTTAACTACCGACGGTGAGAAAGAAACACGCAAGCGCGATAGCGAATTTGAAAACGACATTAAAACCCGCGAAGAACTTTTAAAGATCTGGAATCAAGGCTGGGAATGTTTATTCAACACCCTGAACAGTTTAAGTACCGAAGATCTTACCAAAACCATTTACATACGCAATCAGGGTTGCACGGTTGTAGATGCCATAAACCGCCAGCTGGCACACTACCCCTATCATGTTGGTCAGATCGTTTTTATTTCGAAAATGGTTGTAGATGAGAACTGGAAAAGCTTATCCATTCCTAAAAACCAATCGCAAACCTACAATTCAGAGAAGTTTTCTCAACCAAAAGAAATGAAGCATTTTACGGATGAGTATTTGAAGAAAAAAAATTAAAGTATTAAGATGAAAGATTGAAGATTAGTTAAAGCTTTGCCTTAATTTCGTTCAGTTGATCTTTAATGGCTTTTAAGCGGGCAATTACTTCCATCTTAACATTATCAAACTCAGGAGTTCCCTTTTTAAGCTTGTCTTTGGCGCCCTGCAAAGTATAGCCTTTTTCTTTAACGTAATGAACGATCAAACGTAAATTTTCGATGTCCTTTTGGGTAAATAAACGATTTCCTTTTTTGTTCTTGGTAGGCTTAAGAATGTCGAATTCCTTTTCCCAGAAACGAATAGTAGATGCGTTCACTTCAAACAGGTCAGCGATCTCACTAATTGAATAGTATAATTTATCGGTAGTTTCTTTTTCAGTTAAAGACATAATCAAATATAAAATCTTTAAAGAAAGTTTAATTAACGATTTATTAACAATTTGAGATGTGACTTTGAAGAATAGATGGTGGTTGAGCCTATCGAAACCAAAATACCCAAGGGTTACTTCTTGGAAGCGAAAATGATCACATCCTTTTTAGTACCCCAGTGGTAGCCTAAGTGGAAAGGCAGCTTACCAACATTCAGGCTATCTTTGTGAAAGGCTTCCTCAAGTGGTTTTTGCATGCTTAAATAAGGGAAATCTGATACAGGACGTGTATATGTTCCGTACAATTTCATGTTCCAGCCATTGCCTTCCTGAAAGTATTTATAAGGCAATCCGGTATCATCTTGAATTACTGCCATTGAATTTTGCAGGATCATTTTACGCATGTTGCTCATGAAATTATTATGCAATAAGTAAGAGGCACTTTTTATGTAAGTGATGTAATTAGTGTTTTTACCTAAGTACTTATAAAAAATACAAGAGTCGTTAAAGTTCTTATCGCTCACATCGTATTTAAAATAATAAACCGATTTGCGTTTACCGTCTTGCATAAAATCAACACGCACACCAAAAGGTTTACGCTCCGGATCCTTGAAATTATAAGGAGCTTCAACGATCGAATCCTGATGATAACGCACCAAATATTTTATATCTGCAATTTCATGCCCTGTTTTACGGATAAAGAAAGTAAGCACCGGTAACAAACCATTTACTTTTTGCGATTGAAAATCCTGCAGCATTTTACGGGTAATAAAATAACTCTTATCAAAAATATCTCCTAACGACTTCTTAAAATCATAAGCATATTCTGAATGCTGTCCGGGTTTGAATTTTTTTAGATCAGGCAACTTCCCTACCGGTTCTAAACCTAGCATAATATACTTATCTGCATTTGGAAAAAATGTAGTAGCCGTTAAGAAATCAGGTCCTGAAAAAGGATAGAAAACTGTTTTTGCTTTTGAGTTTGGATCAGCGAATTCCACATTAGCCCATTTGCGCATGGCCTTCAATCGACGATTTTCTAATCTTACCCAACAACTGTCAACAAATTTAGCCTGAGAAGCCCATGCCGATGTATCAAACAAATAATTGAATGAATGTGCTTTTCCTTTTAAGCCGCTTAATACGGCGGTGATGTTATTGTAATAATTATTAGGATCAAAATTTTCGGTTGGAAGTTCTGTAACAGGGATCTCAACTGTTTCGTAAGATCCGGTATCTTTTACAATAGGTTCGGCAATTACTGTATCTTTTTTAGCTACAGTTTTTGTTTCAGGTTTGCCTGCCTTGCCGGCAGGCAGGTCGGCATTATTACAAGCTAATAAACTAAAAAACAGAATCGAAATATAGATCAAACTTCTCATAAAAAATTGTGGGTAAATGTACTATTTAAATGGATATCCGAAAAGGTTAAATTCATCCAAATTGGGCAGATGCTCCTTTTTACGTTTTAACTCATAATTATTAAGGCATTTCGATACCTCCTGAATGAAGGGAAGGCCTATCAGATCATACTCGTAGCGTCCTGAACCCACCACATTCTTCTCGTTAGTGTAAATTGAAACGGTCACCAGAAACTCGGTCTTATTCTTAAAATCGACTATGTAGGCGCAATCGATCAAAAAACCGTATGCTCGTCCCACAATGTTAAATACCCGAATGCTATCGGCACCAATTGATGCAACAGCGCAGGCATATAAACAGTACTTTTTATAACTATCATAAAATGTTTTAGGATCATATTTCGGGTAATCGCTTTCGCGGGGATACATTCCTAATTCCTTGATCAAAAACATCCGGCTGCTATCGCTCAATGGCAATTTATCCTTTTTTTGAAGGTAATTATTGAATACCAAACGCTTCATCATGTCATGAAGATCGTTCAACGGAATATAATTATGTTTCGAGAAATCTTTTGGTTTCCATACTTTTTTTCCGCCTTCCATATGCCCCTTTCCTGCTTCCGATTTTGGAATGGGATGCGGTTTCACATAAGTAAAAGGTGTTAAAGGTTGTTTGTAGATCGTATCGTTCTTGCTATTCAGGAAATAAATGGGAGGCGTTACTTTAGCGGTATCGCCGGGACAAGCGCCATCCAGGCGATTGGTGATGCGTACATTCTTATAACCAAAACTTTCTAATTTATTATGCAGATAATCGCAACCCACAAATTCGTAAACTCGTGCACAGGAAGCATTATCACTGATCAGATACATTTTCTTGATGTAGTTGCCAATGTTTGGCCGGTCGGATGCAGAAGTTGTATCCCAATTAATTTTCCGTTGACAAAAATAGCCGCTGTCGGTTATCATTGCGGTTTCCTTATTGAGTCCCGGTTTATTTAGCTCTTCCAGTTTTACCATGGCGGTAATACCGATAGGTAATTTTACTGTACTTGCCGGATAAAAATAATTTTTATTGCTGTGAAATTTATAGTTCTTGAAAGTTGGTTTGTTATTTTCATCACGATTGATCATCGTATAATAAACCGTGGCCTTATATTTATTAGGTTGCGTTAAAACGTTGCTGTACGTGGGCATCGAGGCTTTTAAAAGGCTGTCTAAAAAAGGAGAAGATTGTGCTTGCAAAACGATGGGACAAAAAAACACAAGCTTTAAAAAGCCGTATTTAATTTTTTTGTTTATTGATCTTAGCACTTATCTGAAAAATTATGAATCCAAGTAAAACTGTTCCCAACCCGTATAAAGACTCTTCGGTTTTATTTTTAAAGATAAAAAATAATATCCAAGCATTAATGCTTAAAAACAAAATAGGAGTAACAGGATACAAAGGTGTTTTATAAGGGATGTCGATCGACTTGTTCTTAGCTCTCAGAATGAAAACCCCGAACACGGTTAAGAAGGTAAACAGATTCAAGGTAAATCCAACATAAGTGATCAATGACTGAAATGAAGATGTTAAAACAAGTGCAATTGAAATTACCGATTGAAAAATGATGGCCACATAAGGCACACTGTTCTTATTAGTCGTAGAAAGAAACTGTAAAGGCTTCATGTCTTTACCCATAGCCTGCATTACACGAGGTCCGGCAAGTATCATGGCGCTGATCGTTGAAACCAATAAAAGAGCAATTACCAATCCCATGAATTGTCCTAATTGCATGCCAAAGATCTTATTCGCACTCAAATATCCTACCTCCACCTGACCTTTCAATTCATCAACCGGCACAGAATACATGAAAATAAAATTCAGCGCTGTGTAAATGGCCATCACCAAAAGAGTTCCAAAAAATAAAGCTTTCGGCAAATTCTTTTGCGGATCTTTCATTTCACCTGCAATGTATGCAGCCGCGTTCCATCCTGAATAAGCATAGGTCACAAAAATAAGCGACACCGCAAATCCTGCCGAAATAATTTCATTAAAACTTTGAGTGCTTGGTGCAAACGAAGTGTAAAATGGCGGCACATAAAATAATCCGAAACCTATGAACATTAAAATGATCACCACTTTCACCAAAGTAAATGCCCGTTGAATGGCGCTTCCTAATTTCAAATTGATGGAATGTACAACGGTTAATGCAAGCACTACAGAAATACCAATGACCTTTGGATCCAAATTCGGATAGATCTTGCAAGTATACAAACCCAATGCTGTTGCCGCTGCTGCAATTGGTGCCGCAAAGCCGACTGTTACCGAAACCCATCCCGATAAAAATCCAACCGAAGGATGATATAATCTCGATAAATAATTATACTCTCCTCCACTCTGCGGAAAAGCTGAACCAATTTCGCCGTAAGTCAATGCTCCGCATAATGACAAAATTCCGCCCACTACCCACAGCATTAAAATGGCGAAACCCGATTGTATGTCCATCACCTGAAAACCCAAACTGGTGAACACACCCGTTCCTATCATGTTGGCAATAACTATGGCAATGGCGGTGTTAAATCCGATCTTTGGCTGAGACATTAATCGAACGATTGAGAAGATTTGGTAGAAAGATCAAGCATAACCTGATATTGTTCAGGCGACAGATCATTATAATAAAAGTTAATTGGATTTACTCTTTCTCCTTTTTTCAATACTTCATAATGCACGTGTGGCGCAGTACTCAAACCGGTGCTTCCTACATATCCGATAAGTTGTCCGCGCTTTACTTTTTGCCCTACGCGACAAGCTATTTTACTCATATGTCCATATAAGGTTTGATATTCAAACTCATGTTTTATCACTACATGATTTCCGTAACCCTGGGCTAAATTATCAGCCACTTCAATAACTCCATCGCCGGTTGCATAGATCGGCGTTCCTTGTTCAGCTGTAAAATCCATTCCCGGATGAAACTCCGGCGTTTTATAAATAGGATGTGTTCTCCAGCCAAAACCGCTGGTAACCTGGTGCAGAAGATCCTTTTGATTGATAGGCATGATGGCAGGAATGGAGGCCAGTAATTTTTCCTTGTTCTTTGCCAGCTTCACCACTTCATCAAAGGATTTCGACTGAACATATAACTGTTTTGTGATTCTGTCCAAACGCTCAGTGGCCGATTTCAACAATTCGGCATTATCAAAATTATCAAACACCGAATAGCGATCGCTACCCCCAAAACCCGCCTGCCTAATAGTATTCGGAATGGGTTCAGCTTCAAAAATAACCCGGTAAATATTGTCATCTCGGTCCTGAAGATCATTTAAAACCAATTGAGCCTGATCCATTTTTTTATCCAGTAAGTTATACTGCAATTGAAGGGTCTCTATCTCCCTTCTCAGCATTTTTTCCTTAGGAGAATCAATGAAACGGTAGGCCAATAGTACCGTAACAGTAGTAAACACCAGGCCAATTGCCAGATACGAGGTAATCTTCCAAAAACGATCCTTAAAGGTAACGCGTACCTTTTCTTAGTTCAGGGACTTAGGATTAAATCTATATTTAACTTTTGACATTTTGTTAAAATTGGCCTTTAAAAAAGCATAGCAAAGATAGAAAATTGGGCTAAATTTACAACCTCGTAAAGGTATTTATGGAATCAGGCAAAGTAAGACAGACATTTTTAGACTTTTTTAAGAGTAAAGGGCACGAAATTGTGCCATCCGCTCCAATGGTTGTTAAAGGCGACCCTACCCTAATGTTCAATAATAGCGGCATGGCCCCTTTTAAAGATCTTTTTTTAGGAAATTCACCAATTAAATTTCCACGCATTGCCGATACGCAAAAATGTTTGCGTGTAAGCGGAAAACATAACGACTTAGAAGAAGTTGGTGTGGATACTTACCATCACACCATGTTTGAAATGCTTGGTAACTGGAGCTTTGGTGACTACTTTAAAAAAGATGCGATCAACTGGGCCTGGGAATTACTGACCGTTGTTTATAAAATCGATCCGTATCGTTTGTACGTTACCGTTTTTGAAGGTGATGAAAAAGAAGGCATTCCTTTTGATCAGGAAGCTTATGATACCTGGGCAAAATTAATTCCGAAAGACAGAATATTAAAAGGAAATAAAAAAGATAATTTCTGGGAAATGGGTGAAACCGGGCCTTGCGGACCATGTTCAGAGATCCATTGCGATATCAGAAAGAATGAGGAGCGTTTGGCAGTTCAAGGCAAAACCCTTGTTAACATGGGTCACCCACAGGTAATTGAAATATGGAATAATGTGTTCATGGAATTTGAACGTAAAGCCAGTGGCGATCTTGTTAAACTTCCGAAACAACATGTAGATACAGGCATGGGCTTTGAACGTTTGTGCGTGGTATTGCAAGGCAAACAAAGTAATTACGATACCGATGTTTTTACTCCCATCATAAGTAAAATTGAAGAGTTAAGTGGCTTAAGATATAAACCGGAAGACGAAGCGAATCATAAAAAACAACACGACATAAATATTGCCATGCGCGTAATTGCAGATCACATTCGTGCGATCTCTTTTTCAATTGCGGATGGTCAGCTGCCAAGCAATACCGGTGCCGGTTACGTGATAAGAAGAATTTTACGCCGTGCCATTCGTTATGGTTACCAAACTCTGAATTTAAAAGAACCTTTCATGTTCAGATTGGTACCAACCTTGTCGCATCAAATGGGCGAAGCTTTTTCAGAATTAAAAACACAGAAAATATTAATTGAAAAAGTAATTAAGGAAGAAGAATTATCGTTCTACAAAACATTGGAAAATGGTTTGAAGCGGATCGATCAGGTTTGTATTGAAATAACCGGTTCGGGAAAAACTAAAGTGATCGATGGCAAAGTGGTGTTTGAATTGTACGATACATTTGGTTTTCCGGTAGACTTAACATCACTTATTGCCCGAGGTTATGATCTTAGCATTGATGAGGAAGAATTTAACCGTTGTTTGAATGAGCAGAAAGATCGTTCACGTGCTGCAACATCTATTGATACCGACGACTGGGTTAGTGCAGATACTAAAGAAGATGTTAAAACAGAATACGATCCCTATACCGTTGACGAAAATGGTGTAAGTGCAAAACTATTGACCTACCGAAAAATAAAAACGAAAGGTAAAGAGCAATATCAGGCTGTAATTAGTAAAATGCCGTTTTATGCAGAGAGTGGCGGACAGGTTGGCGATACAGGACAATTGATCTCAAAAGATCTTACTTTAGATGTAACCAATACAGTTAAAGAAGACGGAAGAGTTATTTTGATCTTAGATAAATTACCCGAAGGCGATGCCATCTTCAACGCTGATTTTACAGCGAAAATAAATGTAGAGAGAAGAAAACTAATTACAAACAACCATAGTGCAACGCATTTGATGCACGCCGCTTTACGCAAGGTTTTAGGAACTCACGTAGAACAAAAAGGAAGTTTGGTAAATGATGAATATTTACGTTTTGACTTTTCTCACTTTTCTAAAATTACAGATGAAGAATTGCATCAGATCGAAAAGATAGTGAATGAGAAGATCCGCGAGAACATTACCGCAAACATTCAGGAAATGGGAATTGAGCAGGCGAAAAAAACAGGCGCTATGGCTTTGTTCGGCGAAAAATACGGCGACGTTGTTCGTGTTGTTGAGTTCGATAAAACCTATTCGATAGAACTATGCGGCGGAACGCACGTAAAAGCTACCGGGCAGATCGGCTACTTTAAAATACTATCGGAAGGTGCTGTGGCAGCGGGAATCAGAAGAATAGAAGCAGTTACTGCCATCAAAGCAGAAGAATATTTTAATGAACAAACAAATACCCTGAATGAAATAAAAGGCATTTTAAAGAATAGTAAAGATGTGGTAAAGAGTTTAACAGGTTTAGTGGAAGAGAACACTAATCTGCAAAAACAATTACAAACCCTACTGAAAGAAAAAGCCCAGGTGATCAAAAACGATCTTTTAACTAAAGTTCATGTTAAGAATGGCATCAATTTAATTACTGAAAAGATCGTATTCGACAGCGCTGAAGAAATTAAAAATATATTATTCGAAGTGCGCAATCAGGTTGAGAATTGTGTTTGCATTATTGCAGCCGAAGTAAAAGGCAAGCCAAGCATTTCAGTTATCATTAGCGATAATTTAGTGAAGGAAAAAAACCTGAATGCAGGCAACATCATTAAAGAACTAGCCAAGGAAATTAATGGCGGCGGCGGTGGGCAGCCTTTTTATGCTCAGGCTGGCGGAACCAAGCTCGAAGGCTTAAGCAGCGCCATTGAAAAAGCACAAACAATTATATGAGCTTAAAAAACATAGCCATCATTGGGGGCGGTAATTTAGGAACAGCCATTGCAGAAGGCCTGATGATTTCTAAGTACGCAAAAGCAAGTCAAATTTCAATTACGCGCCGCAATACTGAATTATTGAAAGATCTGAAAGCTAAAGGCGTAAGCGTTAGTTCAGATAATAAAGCCGCTGTAAAAAAAGCAGATATTATTTTACTTTGCATAAAACCTTTTCAGGTAAAGGAAGTGCTTACTGAGATATCTAAAAGCCTTAACAAACACCAAATTTTGATCTCGGTTGTAAGCAGTACAAGTATTTCTGAAATTAAAAATATTCTTAAAACCGACCTTCAGATCTTCAGAGCAATGCCAAATACAGCAATTGCCATCAGCGAAAGCATGACTTGCTTAGCGCATGACAATTCACCTAAAAAAGATGTTGATGCTGTAGTTAATCTTTTCAATAAACTTGGGCGATCAGTTATCATTGAAGAAAAATTAATGGAAGCCGCCACTATCATTGGTGCATGCGGAACTGCATTTGCCATGCGCTACATTCGCGCCAACATTCAGGGCGGCATTGAAATTGGTTTTGATGCAAAAACGGCGAGTTTAATTGTAGCACAAACTGTAAAAGGAGCCGCACAATTGCTGATCCAAAACGGCACACATCCCGAACAGGAAATTGATAAGGTTACCACCCCTAAAGGCTGTACCATTGCAGGGCTTAACGAAATGGAGCATAATGGTCTGAGTTCTTCTCTTATCAAGGGAATCACTGAATCGTACAAGAAGATCGCAAAGAATTAATATTCTATTAATCAAGCGATAATACTTTTCTTATAAATTTCAAGGAACTGTTTTCCAATTTCATCATCATTGAATCGCTGAGCATCAGCGGCAATTTGCTGATGATCAAAATCTGTTTTTTCAATAAGTTTAAAGATTCCGTTCGCCCAGCTTTCTGCCGAATTATCAACGGTAAAGCCATTGCCTGAATTGATCAGTTCAGAAATGGCACCGGCCTGTGAAGCAAACACAGGCGTTCCTGTTGCAAGTGCCTCCGCAATAACGATCGAGAAAGTTTCCATATCACTGGCATGCAAAAAATAATCAGCCTGATGCAACACATCTGACAGTTCTTCAGAACGCAAATTACCGATATAATTTATTTCGAAATTCCACTTCTTTGCTTTCAGTTCATTGATCAAATGCCCTTCTCCTACTACATTCAAAATTATTTTTTTACTTAGTTGCTTCGAAACATAATTAAGTGCGTTGAAGATCAGATCGGGACGTTTTGGCTTTCTCCATTGAGCTACACAGCCAAATACGATGGTTTCGGGATTCACTGTTTTAGCTTTGTAATTGAAATGTGCCGAACTGATCACATTCGGAACAACTTCGATCTTTTTAGGATTATTGAGATGTTTGCTAATGCTCTTTTTAAGAAAAGCGGAAACAACAGTTATTGTTTTTGCTCTGTGATAAGCTTTCTTCCCAATATTAGCGTACAAACTCCTTGTCATGAATTGATCTACTTTACTCCAATGCTCAGTAATAACATGAGGCAGTTTCTCTTTCTTTGAAAGTAAATGCCCTAATATGGCCGCCGGATAAAGCACATTGGAATGAACTACCTCAGGTTTGAACTTGGGTTTAATATTCTTAAAATAATAACTTTTAATAATGGCATACTGTAAAAACAGGTCGAGATGCAAAACCTTGTAAAATTTTGAGTTCAGTTCAATATTATGGGTAATTATGCCAGCTTCATCAGTGCTGATGTATGTTTTCTTTTGAAAAAGCTTTTCGGAAGGGTTAACGCTCAGGGCAAGCACCTGTATCTCAGTCCCCGCTTTACATATGGCCTGAGCATGTTTCTTTACAAACAGTCCTTTTAAAGGATTAGTGCTATTAGGATACCAGGAAGAAATAAAAAGCACCTTCATTACGCAAAATAATTTTATTTAGTACCTTTATAGCAAAGGATCAGAGTCGTTTAAGATCGTTATTTCAAATGTACTCAATAAAGGTAAAAATATGGGATTAAAAGCAAAAATTTTAGAGATAGGTTTTGTAAAGAACTGGAAGAGGAACCAACAGAAAAAAATATTTAAGGGTTCAGCTAAATATTGGGATGAAAGATATAAAGAAGGAGATAACTCAGGAACCGGCTCATACGATCATTTGGCTGAACATAAAGCCGATGTGATCAATGATTTTGTCGCTAAGAATAAGCTTACAACCATCATGGAATTTGGTTGCGGCGATGGAAATCAATTGAAAATAGCTAAATATCCAATTTACATTGGACTCGATATTTCACCAACAGCTGTTAAAATGTGTTATAAACAATTTAAAACAGACCAAAGCAAAAGTTTTTACGTTTATGATACAACGGCGTTTTTTGATAATGCAAGGTTATTCAAAGCAGACCTTACTATGTCCTTAGATGTTCTTTATCATTTAGTAGAAAAAGAGATCTTCGAAAACTATTTACGTCATTTATTTGCCGCTGCAGATAAGTACGTTATTATTTACGCTTCTGATTATAACCAAAACGAAGAGCCGGTTCATCAACATGAGAACAGAAGGAATTTCAGTGATTTTGTGAAAAATAATATCAGCGGTTGGAAATTGAAAGAAGTAATAAAAAACAAATATCCTGTTAAGGAATTCAAAGAGAAAGGATCACTTTCAGACTTTTTCATTTACGAAAGAGTCTAATTAAAAATACAAATGATCAGTAAATCATTTTTAAAATCTTCTTTCATTTATTCCGTTGCGGGAGCTTTGCCAATGTTGTCGGGCATAATCCTTCTTCCTTTTTACGCCGATCTTTTATCTTTTGGTCAGTACGTGGCGCTTGGTTATTACATAAGTATTGCCATGTTCTTTCAGATCCTTTTCTCCTACTCCATCGAATCTTTTTTTGGAGTTAAATACACACAGCTAAGCAATGATCCGGATTTACAAAGAAAATTTGTTGGAACTGTTGCAAACATACTTTTAATTATTGGTCCAATATTACTTCTGATCATTACATTAACGGGCCCATACCTTTTCTCTGCTATCTTCAGCGAGAACATACAGGTATCGTTCTGGCCTTTTGGTTTTTTGTCGGTACTAACTGCGTTTTTTAACTCCTATTTCAAGACCTGCACACATACCTTCATATACTTTAACAAACCTGAGTTATTTTTAGGATTTAATCTCAGTAACTTTTTTTTAACTATCATTTTTTCTCTTGCCGGACTTTACATGTTTCCTCAAACCATAATTGGTCCAATGTACGGCCGGCTATTTTCCGGTGTGCTGATCTTTTTCATGTCGCTTTGGTTCTTTTACAGGAATTCAGGTTTTGAGTTTGAGAAACAATTTTTAAAAGAGATCCATAAATTCTGCATTCCCTTTGTTATCTATGTTACTTCAACCTGGATCTTTAATTACATCGACAGGATGTTCTTGCAATCATATATTCCTGAAGAGTCGCTGGCGGCATACGATCTCATTTTAAAGTGTTTTCTTGGAGTTGAATTCCTTCAGAATGGTTTGATGGCAGCGATCTTTCCTAAAATTTTTAAAATATGGAATGATTCGGGGAAACAAGAAACCACCCAGGAATCCAACAGGTATTTCAATGTATTTACTGTAGTTAATATTATTATTCTGATCGGTTTTTGCATTGCAGCTCCATTTGTATATTATCTCTTCATTCATAAGACAGAATATTATCAAAGCTTCGATTACCTCGGCTTGATAGCTGCAGGGTACGCTACCAGAAGTATCCTGAATTTTTACATTGCAAGCCTGTTGTATTCAAAAAACATCTGGCTACTCGCCAAAACATTTGCGATCGGAGCCATTTTTCAGGTTATAATTACCTATTTCATGGTAAAAGAATTTGGATTGAACGGTGCTTTATTCGGAGGGATAATCACCAAAATAATTCAGGTATTACTCATGGTGGCATTAAGATCGAAGGAATTCAGTTACAAATTTAACGCGATTAAAATTTTTGGTCTCCCTTTTATTTACATGATTGCGAACGTACTCATCTATTTTGCGTTACCAAACTATTCCGTTTGGATCTACATAATTCAGTTCCTTCTGTTCTTTGTAGTTCTCTATCTCATATTCAATTCAGAGATAAAGGCAGTTTACAAGCAATTCTCTAATAAAAGAGAAATTTAATTATTGCTCAATAAAAAAGATCTGACCCAATTCCTTAAGATCATAATTAAGATCATCTTTCAGTGATCTAAAAAAATCAGCTCCCCACTTTACATAATACATACTGAAATTATCTACTCGCTCTTGTGGCAAAGCATTTGGAAATAATTTGGATTTAATATTCTTTATTTGATTGATCTCTGTCTCCGATCTCTGTTTTAAAGCCTTATTTACTTTTTGCTCAATGGCACTTAATGAATTAATGCTTTTTTGCTTCTCTGCATCTACTGCCCCTCCTAACGTTTTGTCAATGATGGAGGCAGCCTCGTTAATTTTGGAAAACAATTGTTCCAATACCTTTTTATGTGCTTCGATCTCAAATGTACCATTACTTTTCTCCAAAAAAGATTTGATCAGACTTTGCTCTTCCTCATAAACAGTTTCAAAGTCAAAACCAAACTTATCCATCTTTTGCTTGGTGGCCATATCGATCAGTGCTATCATTTTACGCGGTACCAATACCGGAAAAGGCAATTGCAACGCATCAAACATGGTTTTATATTCTAACCAATATGCCAATTCGCCAGGACCGCCAACATAGGCAATATTAGGTAAAAGAAATTGCTGATAACAAGGTCGCAGCACAACGTTTGGACTAATGCTTTCAGGCTTCGCTTCTATAAGTGCTTCCAGTTCTTGTTTACTCAATAATTTTTCAGTGCCTATTACTCTGTATTTATCGCCTTCCTTTTCAAATCTTGCTCTTATTCCATTCTCAATATAAAAACAATTTATTTCGCGGGGATTAACTTGCACATTGTAACTCAGCTTATTTAATTTATCGATAGATTCGCCGGCATGTTTAAAAGGAATATTTTCAAAAATATCCTTTTTAAAATAAGCCATAAATGTTTCTTTAAGTGCTTTAGAATTCCCATCAACAGTCACCAAACCGTATTCTCCAAATAAATGATTGACCAGATAACGCGTTGCATCCGACAAATTATTATGATTGAGATATGAATCTTTGAACAATTGTACCATTTCTTTTGCATTCTCAGTAGAGCCTAATATTTCAGAGAACTGAACACAAACTGCTTCTAACTCTTTTGTATCCATAGCTCCCACAGTGCCTGCCTGAGTCGTTTGCCATACGATCTTCTTACCAAATACATTAAGGTGGTTCACTTCCTCAAAATCATGGTCTTCACTTGCCATCCAATATACAGGCACAAAATCATGGCCTGGAAATTCTTTCTTCAGCGTTTCACATAAATTTATGACAGAGAAAATTTTGTACACAAAGTAAAGCGGACCTGTAAACAAACACAATTGATGTCCTGTGGTAACCGTAAATGAATTCCCATTTGCCAAAAGTTCAATGTTGCTTAAACTTTGTTTTGTTGTATTTGAAACCAGCTTCGATTGTTGCAACAATTCATTCTTTAATAAATTCCGATCGATCCCATTAAAAGAATTGGAAGCAATTGCATTCCTAAAACCTTCTTTATCCGGAAAATATTTATAAAAATCAGAAACAGTATTTTTTTTAGAGAGGTAATCGTATACCAAACTATTTAGCTGCTTTTTATTGAAAGGAAGTTCCTGTTTTACGAGCATTTTTATTTACAATTTGGTTCCGTATCCCAGATCGCCTGCATCACCAAGCCCCGGCACAATGTATGATTTGGCAGTAAGTTCTTCATCAATTACACCGCACCACAAAGTATAATTCTGAACCGGCGAATGCGCTTTAAAGTATTCTACTCCATCTCTGCTGGCAACTATAGAGACAATATGAATATGCTTTGGTTTACCATTTGCCAATAATGTTTTTAAGGTTAAAACCATCGAATGACCTGTTGCAAGCATCGGGTCGCACAAGATCAAAATTTTATCGTTCAGGTCAGGACAAGCCATGTATTCTAAAGCCACCTCAAAACTTTTGTCTTTGTGTGTTTTTCGGTGTGCTCCAATAAAAGCATTTTGCGCTTTATCAAAATAATTCAAAATTCCGTTATGCAAGGGTAAACCGGCTCTTAATATGGTTGCTATAACAGGTTCGGAAAGCAGTTTCTTGCAATCTGCCACACCCAATGGAGTTGTGGTTTCAACTGCTTTATAATCGAGGTGCTTGCTTATTTCGTATGCGAAGATCTCTCCAATGCGCTCAAGATTTCTTCTGAATCGCATGCTGTCGTTCTGCACATTTACGTCACGTATTTCCGAAATGAATTCGTTAAAGATGGAATTGTTCTGAGATAAATTGTTCACCATGATTTTATTTTTTGAGTTCTACAACAAAGGTTTTTTCCGACTGATAAGACACCTTATCATAAATTTCGATTGGCATCACGTAATTTTTAAATCCCGGCGCTTCAATGTTAATGACATACTTTCCCGGAGGCAAGATCATCACACTTCTTCCATTAGCCGGATTTGTAAAATAATTTCCTACAAGTTCTCCGGTAATATTATCATTTACAGTAATAAAAACATCGCGATAATTTATTTCAGCATTATCTTTTGCTTTTATCTCACCGACTACAACCGTGTAATCTACTTCAATATCATTAAAGGTTATCCGGTAAATATCGTAATCACCAACACCACCACCTCTTACCGAGGCCAGGTAACCGTAGCGGCCCGATTTCGAGATCCTGAAATTCATGTCATCGTATGATGTGTTAACAGGATAACCAATGTTCTTTGGATTGATGAACTGGCCGCTTGACTCATCGAGTTGAGCCTTGAAAATATCGTAACCACCCATACTGGCATGACCTTTAGAACTGAAATAAAATGTTTTTCCATCGGGAGAAATATTAGGAAAATCTTCGTCAAGTACAGAGTTGATGCTTGGCCCAAGGTTTTTTGGTTCGCTCCACTTTAAGGTTGGCATTTTAGTGCACATATAAATATCTGTACCGCCCATTCCGCCTTTGCGATCACTTGCAAAATAAATAGTGTTACCATCATTACTGATACAGGCGGCAATCTCATCACCGGTTCCATTTATGGGAGCAGGCAGCAATTCAGGTTTAGAAAATTGTCCGGTAGCATCCGACTGCGTGACGTAAATTTTTCCGGCTCCTTTGAAATCTGATCTATAGATCAACAAAATATCGCCTTTCGCATTCATGCCGATGATCTCTTCACCTGTATTTCCATTGCAAATTGGATCGCCAATAACCGAAGCTTCCATAAACTCTCCATTTACAACTTTAGAGATGTATATCGAATTCGCATACTGCCCGTTCTCTTGTTTTAAAGCATCCTTTCCAACCGGACGTTTGGAATTAAAAACCACGTAAGCTTCGTTTTCCGGAACAAAAGGATAATAATCGGCGAAAGGCGAGTTGATTACTTTTTTACCCAGCGATTGAAAAGTAACATTGACCGGAAATTTTATGATCTCCTTTGCGTTAAGGCAATGTTGTATCTCACGGTAACAGGCACGAAGATTATCGTCGGTACCTTTTTTAGAAGCCTTGAATTTTTCGAAACTCAAAATTGCCTCATCAAAACGGTTTGCATATTGATATGCTCTTCCCAATAAAAAATCAGCATTAGGATTGTGTTTTTCGTTACGTGTTACAATTTCCAAATAAGGAACTGCTTTTGCTTTGTTGATGTTTGTATTAAGGTAACAAACTCCTGCATTATAATTATACAATTCATTCTTTGGTTGAGTGCTCAATAACTGAAGGTATTCTTCAAGAGCATCTTCATAGTCGCCGGCCTGAAACTTCTTTTCAGCATCCGTCATAATGAATTTTAAATTAACCTTGTTTTGAGCGTGGCTTAAACTGCTTAAAATTATAAATAGTATAAAAATGCTTCTCTTCATTGCTGCTGTCAATTTTTCATTAAATATACAGTTTTACATTCGATTGTATCAATGATAAAAGGCATAATTTAAGTCGGATTTCATCAAAATTTGAGATATTCCCTTAGCCATAATGTCAGCATTGCCATTACGCGCATATTTTCCATATTTAAATAGTTTCTATTCGTAAATTGATTAATTTTAATACCTAACAAAAGCAATAAAATGTCTGACTTTTTCAAATCCTTTGGCTACGCAATAAACGGCATTAAACAAAGTTTATCGCAGCGCAACATAAAAATTCAGATAGTTATTGCTGTAATAGCAATTGTTCTTGGCTTTATATTTACTATACGGCCTGGCGAGTGGTGCATAATTTTGTTATGCATTGGCATGGTTCTATCGCTAGAAATAACCAATACCGCCCTTGAACATCTGGTTGATCTGGTAAGCCCCGACTACAATGAAAAAGCAGGCAAGATAAAGGATCTGGCCGCAGGCGCCGTACTTGTTGCTTCCATTTTTTCGGCCATTATAGGACTTATCATCTTTTGGAAACATTTGCTATCTTTACTATAGTAATTCAGAAAATGAAAAGGTTAATAATCTTATTGCTGATAATTGGCTTTAGCTTCTCAAAAAGCTTTAGTCTCAACAAAACAATAGCCGTTAATAAACGAACTATTGCACTTTTAGATCTTACCATTCCAAATGCTGAAACTAACGATGGTGAATTGTATTCTGCGAAACATTGTCTGAAGGTTGCCGGTTTGCCATTTGTGGTAACCTCAGCAGTTAACATAGCTATCCAATATAAAGTGATTGTAGCTTCTTCAAAATTCGAGACCTTTACTTTTACTACTGCCGAAAAAGATTCACTCAAAAGTTTTGTGAATCGCGGTGGAATACTTATTGCACCTAACATCAAAGATCCATACTTATTTCCGGTATTTGGAATCTCTTCTACCACTTTGACCTCAACTAATTATAAAATAAAATTCAACATGTTCCTTGGCGATCCTTCTTTCCGTTGGTTAAATGATACCATGGAACAAACGATAAGCTTAGGAAAGACTACCTACACAGCTGTTATAAATTCACGAAAATATAATGTGTCCGGTGCGTTAACATTGGCAGAATTTGGCGACGGAAGTACGGCTATTACAAAATACATTTATGGTAATGGAGTAACGTACGCATTAGGTTTTTCTTTCAAAAATTTAATCCTCACCAATCAAATGAATCATGATTATGATGCCAATCGTATCTATTCAAATGGGTTTGAGCCAACAAGCGATGCGGTTATTTTATTTTTAAAAGGCATTTGCATTGATCATGTCCCTTATTCAACCTGGTTGCATACTAGTCCATACGATAGCAAGTCTACTTTAATGATCACGCATGACATTGATGCTACTACTTCCTATGATACCATGAGTTACTATGCCAATTACGAAAGCTCAATTGGCTTATCGACTACTTACCTTATTACAACGCATTATATAAATGATGGAGCCCTTAATAATTTTTACAACACCACTAACATCCCAAAGGTTCAGTATTTAATGAGCAAGGGGCATAAAATTGCAAGCCATTCCGTTGGACACTTTACCGATTTCGATGATGAATTAGTTGCCCCACTTGGTGTTTTAGGAAATACAGCTGGTAATTATTTACCTTATAATGGCGGTGTTGGTTTTACCACAATAGGTTCTACTGTATTAGGAGAAACAGAAGTATCCAAAAATTTACTGGAAGCCAATCTTGGTGTTAAAGATAAGAACTTTCCGTGCCGGTTATTTATGCTATAACGATAAACTCGCTAATGCTCTGGATTCGGTGGGATACATTTACAACACTACTTTTTCGGCGGGTGATGTATTGACCAATTTTCCTTATTTAAATCACCGCGATCGTTCAACAAGCACTACTCTAACTAAAGTTTGGGAAGTACCAATGACCATTTCCGATGTATTTATGGCCAACCCAATAACACCTTCAAATTACTCACAAAAACAAGCCATTTGGTTAGATGTAGTAAAGCAGAACCGAGATAATTACGCGCCAACGGTTTTATTGGTTCACCCTACCCGTTTGTATAAACTTTTTGCCGAGCAGGATCTGATCAATGCCTTACCTTCGGGAATGATGACCTGCGATTTCGAAACATATGCCGATTATTGGAAGAACCGCGACAGCGTTAATTTTACCACCACTTTAAATGCTTCCAATGATACGCTTACTGTAATTGTTCCGAGTACATCATTACCTCTCAATAAAAAGATAAGTTTTGTGGTAGATAACGGTCAGAGCCTTGCCTATATTAAAGCGCAGGATGATCTTGGAAATCCAATTACTGTGATAAAATCAAACTGGGATAGCAATGGTACTATTTTACATTTTGGCTCTTACCCGCTTTTAGGGATTCAGTACTACGAAAAACCCGAGAACAAAGGTTTAGTGGCTAATGTGTTTCCAAACCCCTTCAGCACCAATTCTACTTTAGAGATCTGGTTCAAGGAAGCTACTCGGTTAAATATTACCATGTACAATATTATGGGTGAAACCGTAAAAACGATCTGCACTGAACATTTAGAGGCCGGTATATTTAAATACAACCTGGATGCTGCCGACTTGCCTTCAGGTACTTATTTCTACAATATTGTTGCCGGAAGTAAAAGCCTGACCAAAAAACTAGTGATCATTAAATAATCTCTGCACCTTTTCAGATATGAGTAAGTTTCCTGAAACAGAGTTAATTCTCACCCCCGATGGCCGCGTTTATCACCTAAACTTAAAGGCCGAAGACATTGCTGATGATGTTATTGTAGTTGGCGATCAGAACCGCGTAGCACAGATCAGTGCTTACTTTAGTAAGATCGATTTTAAAACCGAACATCGCGAATTCATTACACATACAGGTACATTCAACGGTAAGCGACTAACGGTCTTATCTACCGGCATTGGTACAGACAATATTGATATTGTAATGAATGAGCTGGATGCTGCTGTGAACATTGATCCTGCAAAAAGAGAACTAAATACAAAGCTTCGTAGTTTAAACATCATTCGTCTCGGCACCAGCGGCGCTTTGCAGCAGGATATCCCGGTTAACGGAATTGTTGTCAGCTCGCATGGCATTGGCCTGGATGGACTCTTGAACTTTTACGATAATTTTAAAAGCATTAATGAGGATGAGATCAGCAAAGCATTCATTAAACAAACCAACTGGCTTCCCAATCTTCCATATCCATACTGCGTTAAAGGTTCTCAACAATTACTCGAAAAATTTAAGTCGGGCACTCATATTGGCATTACCGCCACGGCCCCGGGGTTTTACGGTCCGCAAGGCCGCCAGATAAGACTGAAAGCGGCCAGTCCAAACCTCAACGAATTACTAACAGCCTTTGATCATAAAGGTTTACGCATTGCCAATTTTGAAATGGAAACCTCGGCGCTTTACGGACTGGGCGGGCTTTTGGGGCACAACTGCCTTACCGCCTGTGTTATAATTGCCAACCGGGTAAGAAAAGAATTTACGAGTGATTACAGCAAAAGTGTAGACTTATTAATAAAAAATAGTTTAGAACGATTAACAGGCTAATTGTTTAAAAGTATAACAACCCACTAAAATTCAGTTCTAATCATACTCTATTTTTGTTAGGCATGAAAGTCGGCAAAAATCAAATGAACTTAAAAGAGGTAATCGCACTTATTACTCTGCTCGACGACCCCGATGAGACCATCTACACACAGGTAAAAAGCAGATTCATTATGCTTGGCGCCGCAGCAATTCCTCATTTGGAAACTGCATGGGAGAACAGCTTTGATGTGGTGATGCAAAAACGCATTGAAGGCATTATTCACGACATTAATTTCGAGGCCCTTCAAAAAGCCCTTAAACACTGGGCCGAACACGAACAGGATGATCTTTTTAAAGGCATTTGTTTGGTGGCCCGTTATCAGTATCCTGACTTAGACGAAGCTAAGATCAAAAAACAGATACAGTTAATAAAGCACGATGTTTGGTTGGAGATACACGACGACCTTACAGGACTGGAAAAAGTAAAGATCATTAATCATATTTTATTTGAGGTTCATCAGTTCAGTGGTAACATTACCAATTACCATGCGCCTCAGAACTCCTTTTTAAATGTGGTGCTTGAAACTAAAAAAGGAAATCCGGTAATGCTAAGCATTGTTTATGCCTTGGTTTGTAAAGAGCTCGACATTCCTATTTACGGTGTAAATCTGCCGCAGCACTTTGTACTGGCTTACGTGAACGATTACGCCAACTTATACGATACCACTCATAAAACCTTATCCGATAACATTTTGTTTTACGTTAACCCTTTTAGTAAAGGATTAATTTTTAATCAGGATGACATTGATTCTTTTCTAAAGCAGCTCAACATTGAGCCGGAGAACAAGTACTACCTGCCTTGCAGCAACCTCGAAATTGTGAAGCGTGTTCTTAGTAACTTAGTTTACTCTTACGAAAAACTTGGATACCCCGAAAAAGTTGAGGAGCTGAAGAAGTTAGAGAAGTTTAGTTAGCAATTCATGTACAAAGGACTTAAACGCAAAGAAGGCGCTAAGTTCGCAAAGTAAAACCCTTTCTAACCTTTGCGGTTAAACAATCAGTTCCCCACTATCTTACCCAAAGTCCTGAAAATAATTTTAAGATCGGTTCCTAATCCGGCTTCTGAAATGTATTTTAAGTTGAGGCTCAATTTCGCAGGCATTATTTCTTTAATGTAAGTCTCTTCGGGGTTTTGAGATTTGGCCAGCAATTCGTTTTCGTTTATATAATCAATAGAGGCGTAATCGGTAATACCCGGTTTTACGCTCAGTACTTTTTTCTGCTCTGCATTGTACATATCTACATACTTGCGCACTTCGGGCCTTGGGCCAACCAGGCTCATGCTTCCGAACAGCACATTAAATAACTGAGGCAATTCATCTAACTTGAATTTGCGTAAATAGTATCCTATTGAAGTTATGCGCGAGTCGCGGCCACCAACTGTAAGTAACCCGGCCTTATCAGCATTCAGTTTCATGGTACGGAATTTGAATAGTTTAAAATCGATGTTATTCTTCCCTACCCTGGTCTGCAAATAAAACACCGGAAAACCTGAAGTGATTGCAACAAGCAAAATAATAATGATCAGAAAAGGAGATAAAATAAGAATGCCAATAAGAGAACAAACGATATCGAATAATCGTTTTAGCACAATACTTTATTAACAGCATTAATTACCGCTTTAATTACGGTACTTACCAACTCATCGTTAAGATCGTAAAACACCGGTAAGGTAATTTCGCGGCTATAATTATCGTAAGTGGTTGGATAATTTTTAATGTCGTAACCCATGCCTTTGTAAAAACTCATGGCCGGCACAGGAATAAAATGCACGTTCACCGAAACGTCCTGATCAAAGATCTCTTTAATAATGGCATCGCGCTGAACTTCGCTGATTCCTTTAATGCGTAAAGGGTATAAATGGTAACATCCTGTTTTTTGTGCCGTTTGATATTCAGGTATGATAAAACGTGCATCCTTAGAAAATGTTTCAGTATACAGATCAAAGATATGGCGACGTTTTATCAACGTGTCATTATCGTAACGCTCAAGCTCCACTAAACCAATGGCAGCGCATAGATCCGTCATGTTACATTTATAACCAGCTTCAACGATATCGTACTTCCAGTTTCCTTTTTGGGTTTTTGCCAAAGCATCTTTATTCTGCCCATGGAGTGTTTTAATGCACAGATACTTATATACCTCTTCGTTATTAAAAGGTTCAGGTAAATTAAGTGCAATGGCCCCACCCTCAGCGGTACTTAAATTTTTAACGGCATGAAATGAAAATACAGAAACATCGCAAAGGCTCCCGCTTTTTTTGCCGTTGTATGAAGCACCGAAAGAATGAGCAGCATCGGCTAAAATGAGAATGCGGCCCAATTGTTTTTGAATATCGTTTTTAGGAGAGAATTTTGTATTATGTCTTACAGCGAGAGCATTGATCTCATTAAAATCACAAGGGAAACCGGCAAAATCAACCGGCATGATGACTTTTGTTTTTGGAGTGATCGCCTTTTCGATGGCGGCTACACTAATATTGAAATCGTTGGCGTTAACATCCACAAAAACCGGAGTGGCTCCGCAGTGCACAATAACATTGGCTGTAGCACTGTAAGTATAAGCCGGCAAAATAACCTCATCGCCCGCTTCAACACCAAACCAGCGCAGCATGATCTCTAAACCTGCAGTTGCAGAGTTCAAACAAAGCGTATTCTTATTACCGCAATAAGCCGTAATGCGTTTTTCGAAATCTTTGGTTCTTGGTCCGGTTGTTATCCAACCCGACTTTAAAGCCGCAACAACTTCGTTACAGATCTTATCGTCGATTCGGGGCGGTGAAAAAGGAATCATGGCTACAATGCTTTGTTTACGACACAAAGAAACGAAATAATTGCTTTGAAATAGCTCAAAACACAAGCATTTTTGAAGATTTGTAGGTCCATTGTTATTAACAATGCATTTTTAATAGCCCTTCACTTAATTAACATTAACGTGTTGAGACATAATGCCTATGTCGGAGATTTCGAGGTTATAGTATGTCTATTTTTAACCAAAGTAATTTAACCATTTCGCAAAAATAAATTAACAGGCATGAACGTAGACAATTTAAAATCAGAATTACAGCAAGTTTTAGACACTGATGTGCTATTACGCAAAGAGTTTAACGAACTAAAACGATCGTTAAGTGATTACCGTAATCAGTTAATAGAACGCGATGAAGACTGCAAGCGTTTGCAGGTTACCATTGATGTTTTAAATACTAAGATGACCGTAATGGAACGTGATAACTTAAATTACAAGAACGAATTAACTTCGTTCAAAGATCTACGTAACACGATAAAAGATCAACTACATGCTAAGCAGGAAGAAATTGCTTCTTACTTAACTGAGATTGAAAATTTAAACACCCGTTTAAATGAGATAGCCGGTGAGTACGAAGAAAAAATTGCTTCGTTAAAAAATACTTCTGCCGAAGAAATTCAGGCAGTAAGAACAGAATTAGGAAAACAAATTGAAGAATTACGTTCAGGTGCACACTACCGCGAAATGGGTGTACGTGAAGAGTACGATCAAAAGATCAATTCGTTCACCCAAATGATGGCTGAAAAAGAAGCAGACCTGTCGGCCACTCACGAATCTGAAATTACTTTATTAAAAGCAGAATATACTGAGGAACTTGATACCTTAACCAGCAGTTACGAAACTAAATTAGCTGAGATCTGGAGTTTAAATTCAACCGAGATCGAATCTTTAAAGAATGAGTACGAAGGTAAATTAGCACGTTTGGTTGATACCTTTAATAAGCAGGAGGCCGAAAGTAACGCAAATTTTGAATCTCAGTTAGCTTCTTTAAGAAATGAATTAGATTCTCAGTCATCGGATTTCGAATCAAGATTAAATTCAACGGTTGAAGAATTAACTTTAGCTTATACTAATAAAGAAGTAAGTTTAATTGATGAGCAGGAAACACAGATCAACATGTTGATCTCTTTAGCGGCTACCGAGAACGAAAGCATCAAAGCTGAATATGAAGAGCGTTTATCAAATACATTGATACATGCCAACAGTCAGAACAGCAAATTAACTGAAGATCTTAGCAAATTTGTTTTAGAGAACGAACACTTCAAAGAAAAGATCCGCGAACTGGTGTTCCATATTGATGAGCAGAACACAAAGATCGAAGACCTTTCCCGTGACATTGACATTAAGAACAGCGAGATCGCTTCTCAAAATGAAAAACATGATACCTTAACTTCTGAATTCGAAACTTACAAAAGCATTCAGCAGCAATCGCAAAGTGAGCAAGTACAGTCGTTGAATAACGAATTGAGCAAATTAAGCGAAACTGTTTCTGAATTAAAAGCTGAACTGGAATTAAAGAACAATTCAATTGCAGAGTTAACATCATCGGTTTCTTCTAAATCAGCAGAATTAGGTTACACTAAATCAGAGATCGAAAGATTGAATGGTGAGATAGAAAAATTAAATTTAGCTAACAGCGAAACAGCCGGAACATTTGAAAGCTTTAAATCTGAATTAGAAATTTCTACACAACAGCAATTATCTGCTCAACAAGTAGAATTCCAGAAATTACTTACAGAAAACACAAGCTTGATCAATGAAATTGATTTAGCTCAAGATAAAGTTGAAGCTCAGGAAGCAGAATTGGCATTACTAAAAGCAGAACTTGAAGAAGTAAGCAATACTAAAAAAGGAAGATTGGTTGATCTTAAAGATGCTTTAGATACCAAGAATTTTGAGATCACCGCCTTAACTGCAAATAATGCCGGTTTACTGAATGAGAACACTCAGTTGAAATCAGAAGTTTCTGAATTAGCTGCTCAATTAGCATCTTCTTCTTCAATTTCAGAACAATTAACGGAGTGGGAAAACAAATTCAACAGCGTTAATTCCGAAAAAGAAAGTTTGTCACTTCAGTTAAACGAACTTCAAAGCATTACCGATAATTTCAAAACAGATATTGAAACCCTGAATTCAAAAATTACCTGGTATGAAAATGAGATGACAACTTTAAAGTCATCAACTAAAAACAATGCAGAACAGGATGAGTACATCGACCGCTTATTTAAACAAATAGACGCTTTAAATGATGAAAAATTAGGCCTGTTAAATGAGAAGGAAGAAATGACCAATCAGCTGTTAAAGATGAACGATTGCATCGGAAGTCTTTCGCAAGAGATTGATTCACAAAGCATTAATGTTAATGATTTGAATAATCACAGAAAGAATGTTATATTAGCTAAGTCTTCTGATGGCAGTGGAAATGAAAAAGCCGGCATGAAGAAGCAGATCAACGAATTGGTGCGTGAAATTGATAAATGTATTGCTTTGTTAAGTGCTTAATTTTAACACCTTTGTAGGTTTTGATGAGCGAGGTTAGTATAAAAGTAGAAATAGCTGGTGGATTATATCCACTTAAAGTTAAAACCGAAGACGAGGAAAACGTAGTTAGGGTTGTTAGCTTGATAAATACTAAAATCGCAGAGTTCGAAAAAACTTACGCGGTTAAAGATAAAAAGGATGTGATGGCTATGGTAATGCTGCATTTAGTTGCGGAGTTCTATAAAAAAGCCGAAGATTCTGAGAAAGAATTAAGTCATTTGAAACACTTATTTAATGATGTGGAAGCCATGTTAGTACAACATATGACCAACATCAAAAATATAGAAGAGTAAACATTCTTCAAGAACAAGATTTCGCGCACAAAGTTTATCCCGTATTGAACCGGATGATTTTTGTGCGTTTTTTTTTACTTAAAATTTGAAATTATGAATGTGTTAGAGATTGTATTTATTGCCGCCGGGATCATTCTTGGCATAGTTATAGGGTTCATTATTGCTAATTCCCGAATTAACGGCGCTGCAAAAAAAGAAAAAGAGAATAATATTAAAGAAGCTGAAGTTAAGGCCGAAGCCATAAAACAGGAAAAGATCCTTCAAGCCAAGGAAAAATTCTTACAGCTTAAGTTGGAACACGAAAAAGCCGTTAACGAAAGAAACCAGGTGGTTAGTCAGACCGAGAACCGCTTAAAGCAAAAGGATACTGAGCTTAGCAAAAAGATCGAAGAAGTTACCCGTAAAGAGAAAGAAATTGATGGTCACCGCAGTCAGGCGAACCAGCAAATGGAACTTTACAAACAGCGTAACGAAGCCATTGAACAATTGCACCGCAAACAGGTTGACATGCTTGAAAAAGTATCGGGCTTGAAAGCAGATGATGCCAAAGCGCAATTAGTAGAAAGCGTTAAAGCGGAAGCAAAAACTCAGGCCATGTCATATATTAAAGACATAATGGATGAGGCGAAACTAACCGCCAATAAAGAAGCTAAAAAGATCATCATTCAATCCATACAACGTGTAGCTACTGAAACCGCCATTGAGAACTCAGTTACTGTGTTCCACATTGAAGGTGATGAAATGAAAGGGAGAATTATTGGTCGTGAAGGTCGTAACATCCGTGCCATAGAAGCTGCCACAGGAGTTGAGATCATTGTTGATGATACTCCTGATGCCATTACCTTATCTTGTTTCGATTCTATTCGTCGCGAGATCGCGCGTTTAGCTTTACATCAATTGGTAAGCGATGGTCGTATTCACCCTGCACGTATTGAAGAAGTAGTTGAGAAAACGAAGAAGATGATCGATGAAGAAATTGTGGAGACCGGAAAACGTACTTGCATAGATCTTGGTATTCACGGTTTACATCCTGAATTAATTCGTATGGTGGGAAGAATGAAATACCGCTCTTCTTACGGACAAAATTTATTACAACACAGTCGCGAGGTAGCAAACCTTTGTGCTATCATGGCGAGTGAGATGGGACTAAATCCTAAAGTTGCAAAACGCGCAGGATTACTTCATGATATTGGTAAAGTACCTGATGAAGAACCTGAATTGCCACATGCTTTATTAGGAATGAAGCTGGCCGAAAAATATAAAGAGAAACCTGAAGTTTGTAACGCCATTGGTGCTCACCACGACGAGATCGAAATGACCAACTTATATTCACCCATCATTCAGGTGTGTGATGCGATAAGCGGTGCAAGACCGGGCGCTCGCCGTGAAGTTGCAGAGCAATATATGAAACGTTTACGGGATCTTGAAACTGTAGCTTTATCGTATGAAGGTGTAGAAAAAACATACGCCATTCAGGCAGGAAGAGAATTACGTGTTATTGTAACCAGCGAAAAAGTTTCGGATGCAAAAGCTGAAGAGTTAGCATTTAATATTTCGCAGAAGATACAAACCGAAATGACCTATCCCGGACAAGTAAAGGTGACTGTTATTCGCGAAACAAGAGCTACGGCTTATGCTAAGTAGGTTTTTTTAGAGGCAATAGAACACAGATTTAAAAGGATTATAAGGATTTAAAAGGATTGCTAATGCGAAATCTGTTTATATACTGCCAACTGCTACTGCCAACTATCTTCTTACTCCTTTCTTCCTGCTCTCAAAAAAAAGTCGACAAAAGTTTTCCTCAGGTTAATACATTTAAGATGGGAGAAAAATTCATTGTTAATCTCCCCGAAAATCATTCTGATGGCGAGGCATGGAAGTTTGATGAAGATCATCATAATGCTAATATCTTAGAAACAGGAAATGCCATTTGGCACGGTAACGAAAAAGGAATTTACTTTAATTTTACTGCACTTAAGCCTGGTATGGATACACTGAGTTTTGCTTTGAATACCTATAACAAAAGCTCAAAATTTAGCAGGTTTGTTGTAGAGGTGAAATAATAACTCCTCCTTTTAAGGTGTGCGACTACAAAATAGAAATAACAACTTCGAAGATTAGAGCAGAGACTACAGAAGAGAAGTAATAACTCCGCCCTTTAGGGCGGAGTATAACAGATAGAAACAACAAGGGCTTTAGCCCTGATAAGTATAACTAAAGAGATATTAAAATGGCGTTTGTAAAAGTTTGGATTCATGCAGTTTGGGGAACAAAAAACAGATATCCTTATTTAACCAAAGAAATAAAAAACAAAATAATTGATCATATAAAAGAAAACGCAAAACAAAAAGAAATTTTTATTCTTTCAATTAATGGATATCAAGATCATCTTCATTGTTTGTTTGGTTTAAATACAGAAATGAGTATTTCTAAAGTTCTTCAGTTAATAAAAGGAGAATCTGCTTTTTGGATTAATAAGAACAAAATAACAACTGAAAAATTTGAATGGGCTGATGAATATTATGCTTCGAGTGTAAGTGAATCTCAAATTGATTACGCCAAGGCTTATATAAATAATCAGGAAGAACATCATAAAAAAACTACCTTTATGGAAGAGTACGAAAGTTTTCTTAAAGAATACAAGGCAACAGGTCAGGGCTAAAGCCCTTTCTTTTTCACATAACACTCCGCACTAAAGTGCGGAGTTATAAACTGTTTAAAGCATACATAATAATACATGAAAATACTCTTCAAAATATTCGTTGTTCTGTTTCTTATTGCGTCACTTTCAAATTTGAGCTGTAAGAAAGAGGTTGAAATATCTTATGATGGTATAGTTTATGATTCGTTACACGCCAAACAAAAAGATCCTGTTTCGGGCATTACAATTACATTATATACTTGCGATAAAACTCCCGAAAACGGTTTGATCTGCACAGGTGCTTTCACAAAAATAGCTGAAGGAACAACCGATGCAGACGGTCATTTCTCGATACATAAAACAGCAAAACAAAGAGCAAAGTGGGATGTGATCTACCTTTCAGTTCCGGGCAGTATCTATTCAACTGCTACAGGTTATTACAAAAAAGACCTTCCCACTGAACTATACATGAATACGAATTAAAGGTCGTTTGCCCCATTTCTAAGAATTTCGTAAATTAGTATTGAATTTTAAAAGCATTTCTTATGTCTACCATGTCGCATTTATTCCACATTCATCATGAGCCTACTTCTCATCCTGATGTTATTTTAATTGGAGCCGGAATTATGAGTGCCACCCTTGGCATTCTATTAAAAGAATTAGAGCCGCATCTTAAAATTGAAATATACGAACGCCTTGATATTGTTGCAGGCGAAAGTTCAGACGCATGGAACAATGCAGGTACCGGACATTCGGCTTTCTGTGAATTAAATTATACTCCTGAAAAAGAAGGTGGAAATATTGATACATCCAAAGCATTTAAAATTGCTGAGCAATTTGAAGTATCAAAACAATTGTGGTCATACTTATTAGAAAAAAATTATATAAAAGATCCTCAGCATTTTATTAATTCTGTTCCGCATATGAGTTTTGTGTGGGGAGAACATAACGTTAATTATTTAAAGAAACGTTTTGAGTTATTAAGCCAACATCCTTTATTCAAGGATATGACCTATACTGAAGATAAAAACTTACTGAAAGCCTGGATCCCTTTAATGATGGAAGGCCGCACTTCTCAGGATAAAGTAGCGCTTACAAGAGTGGATCTTGGTACGGATGTGAATTTTGGTGAACTGACCCGAAAACTATTTGCCCACCTGGCTTCATTACCCGGCGTTAAAATGCACATGCAACATCAGGTTAATTTTTTGGAAAAAAGAAAATCAGATGGGCATTGGGAAATGGAAGCAAAAGATCTTGTGAAACATGAGACCCGAACCGTTGAAGCTAAATTTATTTTTATTGGTGCAGGCGGTGGCTCTCTACCCTTATTAGAAGACGCAAACATTCCTGAAGGCAATGGTTTTGGTGGCTTTCCGGTGAGTGGACAATGGCTCGTATGTCAAAATGATGAAGTCATTAAACAACACTCCACAAAAGTTTATGGCCTTGCCGAAGTTGGCGCTCCGCCTATGTCGGTGCCGCATTTAGATACACGTATCATTAATGGAAAACGCGCGTTGCTATTCGGACCTTTCGCCGGATTCTCAACTAAATTTTTGAAACATGGTTCATTGATGGATCTTCCGGGCTCTTTACAGGTAAGCAATTTACTCCCAATGATGTCGGTGGGTTTGCATAATATTCCGTTGACAAAATATTTGATCGATCAGGTACGTCAAACACCGGAAGAACGTTTAGAAGCATTACAGAAATTTGTTCCATCAGCAAAAATGGAAGATTGGAAATTGGAAGAAGCAGGTCAGCGCGTTCAGGTCATTAAAAAAGATCATGATCATGTTGGCGGCGGTGTGTTGGAGTTTGGAACAGAGATCGTAAGTGCAGCCGATGGCTCGATTGCGGCATTATTAGGGGCTTCTCCGGGAGCTTCGGTTTCTGCTTCTGTAATGCTCGATGTTTTGAGAAAATGTTTCAAAGATCGCGTTGATTCTCCTTTGTGGCAAGCCAAGCTTAAAGAGATGATCCCATCTTACGGTAAAAAACTTAATGATGATGCTCAGTTTTGTGAAAGCGTCCGGAAAAAAACTTCGGATCTTCTTCAATTAGACACTGTTGTTGAAATATTGGAATAACAATAATGGGTTTTGTGAATTTTTTGATCTAAATTGTATATATGTTTAAAAAGATCTTCATACTTGCCGGTTTTCTATTTTTATCAAATAACTTTTTTTCTCAAGCCATGCAAGGCCCCGATGGCACAACCATTGTAGGATACATTAAACCCGATGGCACCGTTTTAGACGAGGCTTCAAAACCTGCCGGGAAATTCAAGAAAGACGGCATGGTTACCGGAAAGAACTCTGTTATAATTGGCTGGATACGCAGTGGTGGCGAGATAGCAGATGAAAGTAATAAAACTGTTGGGTATGTTGACGTTACCGGTTTAGTACAAGACGAAAATAAAAAAACCATTGGCTACATAATGATGGACGGAACCGTGCAAAACGAAAAAAATGAGGTTATTGGAAAAGCCAAAGACATACCGGTAAAATGGGCCGCTGTTTATTTTTTCTTCTTGTTTTAAAAATTAACACTAGGTTAAAAATTCTTAAAGGCTAAAAATGATCGCAATATTAGGTCTAAATTTGCGTTATAAACTTATTAAAATCAATTGCTATGCTTGATTTGAGTAAAAAGATCTTAGAAAAGGTGAGTTTTGATAAAGCACTTTTTCGCAAAGAATTGATCAAGGCGGTTAATTGGGTTAAGCCTGATGAAAAAACGCTTTTAAAAGTTTGGTGTTTAACTACCTTCGGAAACCAATACAGGGAAGAAATACTTGAGATATTTGGTAACATCGGCTGATAAAATAAAATTAGCTTCAGTTTTCAAGATACTTCCAAGTAATTATATCGGTTTCGGGGCTTGCGTTCGGCGGGGTTGGAACACTCCTGTGTCCTTAACCGACCAAACAAAATTAATTGCTCACCGCTGCCTCTTTTTTTGTTTACATAAAAATAATCATTTCCCCGAAGGGGGCAAAATGTAAACAAAAAACTTTCACTTCCGCCCGCTGACGCAACTGCCCCGTTATGCGGTCGTGCTATTTTTTCACAAATGTTTCTACAACGCCTTCAAACTCTAACGTCAAGTTGTCAATAATACTTTGAGTATTTGTATTAAATGTAATTGTATAACTGCCTAATTGGTCATTAAAAGATGTTTCAAATTTGTCAAGACTAATTTGTGTTATAGGCTCGTTGAATATTTTATAAGAAAAATTCAATTTTTTGTTTATTAGTTTTATTTCAATTATACCATATGCTGGATGCTCAAATGTACCAGTATAATTAATTAAAGTTTTTGACAGTTTAATATTTTCTTTTGTGGGGTTATTTAAATTTGATTCTATTTGATTTTCAAATTGTTTTTTTGTTCTTTCAAAAACACGTTCATGCCATTGAGTTTTATTTAGTCCTAATAGCACATCTGCAATTTCAAGTTGTAAATAGCTTGTTATTTTATGGTCAGCTGAGTTGGTAAGAATAATAATACCTAAACTATCGTCAGGAAATAAAGTAATTTGTGACCTGAAACCATTTATTGCGCCACCGTGTTCGGTCATAAAATGGTTTTTATAAGTAGTCATAGTTCTTCCCATGCCATATAATACATAGGATAATTCTTTATCTCTGATTGAATTTGAACTAATATTAAAAGGTTTCATTGTCTCTTGAATTACAGAACTTGGAATTACTTCAAAATTATTGTATTTGCCTTTTGATAATTGACAAATAACCCAATGAGATAAATCAATTACGTTTGAATTTATACCATTTGCAGGCCTTGACGCTTGAGTTTGTCTATAATATCCAATTGCCTTTTTGTTTTTTTGTATAAAATCAGTTTTATATGGTTTAGCGAAATCAGAAGTTTTTTCAATTTCTTCGATTGAAAAAACAGTACTAGACATTGACAATGGTTTAAATATGTTTTCCGTTAAATATTCCTCCCAAGTTTTTCCTGTTTTTATTTTTATAATCTCTCCAACAGCTATATACATAAAATTAGAGTATACAAAGCCATCTCTAAGTTCTGCAACAGGCTCTAAATACTTAATACGCGCAAATACTTCTGGTCTTGAAAAGTTTGAACCATACCATATAGCATCATTGCCTGAAATTCCAGTTCTGTGGCATAACAAATCACGTAATGTAATGTTGCTATTTAAGTTTTGATTTTTAAACTCGATCTCTGGAACAATTGATTTTATTGGCTTATCATATTCTAGTTTATTGTCATTAACAACCATACCAATAGCTGTAGACGTAAATAGTTTTGAGTTTGATGCTATTGGAAATAATGTATTTGGCGTTACTGGCAGTTTGTTTTCAAGGTCTCGATAGCCAAATCCTTTAGCGTAAATTAATTTCCCATTTTTAATTATACCAACTGCACAACCGGGAACTTGCCAATCGGAAATTATTTTCTCTACTCGTTGGTCTAGTACATTAGCAGTGTCTATTTGTCCGTAAAGAAAAGTTGGTAATAAAAACAAGGTTAATAGTCTACTCATAGTGTCTGTTTGGTTGTTGTCCTAGCATGCCGCATAACTAGCGCATAATTACCATTTTACCTATCTCCTTAGTAAAATACTGGTCCGCTTCGCTTGATTGATGCTCTATACTTTGTCCGTTCAATTTAGTTTGAACTTTATACAAATAAACGCCATTTGCTAATTTATCACCAAAATCATCTTTACCATCCCATGCATATTCCGTAATGTTACGGCCAATGTGCAACATACCTAACTCGTCACGCATGATCGTTTTTACAATTTTTCCTGTAATGGTCATGATCTGTATATTGAACATTTCAGGCACTTCGCTTCCCGTTAAATTAAATACAAAGCGTGTGCTTGTACTGAACGGATTTGGATAATTTATGATCTGTGTAATGCTTGGTTTGTTTACTACCTCAAAGGTGATCCTGTAATCAACAGCTCCCGAAACGTTATTACTGCGGTCTTTTGCCTGCACAATAAGCAAATACTTACCATCGATCGCTAAAGCAGGATTGTAGGCAATTTTAGCAGAGTTACTTGGTAATTGCGCAGGTGTAAACTGTAAACCGTTACCAAAATAAATCCGTTGTTCCTGAGTATCTGTCGGTTTTTTCAGATACACTGTAAAAGCTCCTGTATCATTTAATACTAAGAATTTATTTTCATCCTTTAAACTCACTAATATATTCGGTTTAGCTGAAACCACATCCCCATTCATGATACGAACACCATCGAAAGTTACATTCAATAAAGGATTCGTAATATCACGACTCACTTCAAAAGCATAACGCGCCACATTATTAAAATGATACTGCTCAAATTGGTATCTGCTGTTTTGCGGCGGATTGATATCGATCCACAATGCATTATTACCTGGGTATTGATACGAATTAATTTTTAAGGTGTCTATAATAACCGCGGCAGGATTAAACGGCTTTGCCTTTAATTTCTGAGGTAAAGGATGCATCACCCGATTTGCATCTTCAATATAATAGGTGAACACAAGGCTATCAGTAAATGGAACAGTTCCAACATTCTCTACAGGCAAATAAAAGATAACGTTGTCACCTTCCTGCAAGGTATCGTTCAATACCTTAAATCCTTTTTTAGGATTAATAGCGCATTCAGGAGCCTCATCGTACAATACCTGCCAGCGCTTTAACTGAGGCGATGTACGGTTAACATTATCCTTCATTAAAGCTACTAACTGTAAATAGGGATACGTAGAAGAACTTACATAATTATACAGATCCAGAACATTCAAACTGTCTTTTGTAAACGTAACCAGTGTGTCGCGCTGACCATTCACTTTAATACCTACCACTTTTAAAACAGTAGTATCTCCTCCAGATACATCCAATGTTCCTAATTTCCAGTGTAAACTATTCCATTTATAAGAAGGTCCAATTATTTCAGAAGCAATGTATCCATTGTTCCATCTGGTTTTAATGCTGTCCGTTAAATTTATAATGCTAGAATTATTCGCGCCAACAACTTCATGCGCCAGTCCGCTCGCCAATCCCTTCCATCCAAAAATTATAATAGGAACGGTGTCTTTTACATTCATGATCTGGGCACTGCCAAAACTCTTGAATGCATTTTGCAAAGGAGCTGAAAAGCTTGAAGAATTATGATTTTGGGCCGAGTAGGCCAGCACATGATTATTTGGAGGTATGGCATTCAAAAACGTTAAGAGCTCAGGTTGCCAGGTTGGGATACTGCAATAATTTGCACCTCCAAAATCATAAGCCGAAAGAGCTTGCGCCGAAGGCACGCAATTACAATTACCCCAAACACCCGGTCCGGCAACAGTTTGACCGGCATTGGCAATCCATGGCTTACCTGTAATAGAATCAAATACCGCTATCGTCCAGCCATTCCAGCCGCAATTCCAGGTATGTTTTACCGAGCCATTCAATGAATACGTTATTTGATCAAAAGCAATTGCCGACAAAAATCCCGTGCGAACATCTAAAGAAGTAACATCATTTTCAAATTCAAATCTTCTCGAAGGTCTCTTAAATTTCACAAACTGATAACCATCATTCTTGAATTGAAAAAAATGTGCTTGTCCCCAACCGTGTTTATTACCGATCACCTGAAACGAGCTTTCGCGCCAAACATAAGTATTGCCCGGACCGGTTGAATCTTTACTCACTCTCCAGTAATACACTGTACTATCCGCAAAAGGCAAGTTAACGGTCCACTCCACTACCCCACCTGTACTCTGAATTAAAGTAGTTTGAATTGGACTGGTAAATGCATCACAGGTATCCAATTGCAGTTTATAATTTCTTGCAGAAGCAAACGGATCTGAAGTTGATGCTTTTAGCGTAACTGTGGGCGTTTTAGGTATAATGTCGTATTTATAAGGGTACACAGGCACAATATCGCCACCTTGAATAAATATATCAACGGTGCCTGTAGTACTGTTATTGGTTTCGTACAATTCAGTAACCCCGTTGTAAGCATCTACATAAACTTTGAATTTATTTAACCCAATTCCCCTGGTATAATCGATCAACGTGTAGAATTTCAGAAGCGATTTGTATAAAGGTGCTTTTATCTTTTTAAAGAAGGTCATAGAATCATTATTCGGGAAATAACGCTCTATTCTTACAATGATAGAATCCTTAATGGCTTCTCCAAGATTAGTGATATCCACTGAGATCCCAACGGAATCCACATATTTTTTAGTATCGAAGCTTACACTGCTGTTATCAATATAATAATCCGGTAACCTTCCCACGGAAATTTTAACGGCAGGATCGCCGTGCAAAGTCATGTCAAGTGCCGTTAAATACTGAATATTATCAGAGGTCAATGAAGATTTGTAGCATACATCTTTTACAATTTCTCCAATACTCTTATTGTATTTATATTTTGAAATATCGTCATAAACATCCTGAGTATATTTATTAAGATTCGATACAAATCCAAGTGAGGCTGCCGCCAAAAATCCAATTGTTCCTTTTTGATTTATGAGAACAAAGCGTTCTGAACTACTGGCAACATTGAAAGTATGTATGTTTCCTGAAAAACAAGAGTTAGCGATCATGAAGGGATACTTGTTCGCATTATTATAAACATTAGGATCATCAATAGCCTGATCAAATCCGCTGTAGGAACCATGTCCGAAAAAACAAACCAGCCCTACTCCATTATTAAAATGATTCTTTACCGAATCACTGATCGTAATTTGAATTGGCGCAGTTGTCGTTTTTTTGAAATCATAAACTTTACCACCATACAAGGTATCTTCTATCACTGCTTTGTAATTTCCTAAATAGGCCTGAAACAAAAGCTGCTGATTGATGTCCGTTCCGCCTGCAAAATGCAAAACATGTTTTCTCCACTCCGAACCTGAAGCGGAGCTCGAAGCAGGTTGTTCATGAACAATTACCTTGTTCAAATAAGCCGTAACATCCGAGGGTATCTGGGCAGCCAATCGGCCAATTGGGATTTCAGGAGTTATCCAGTTATTCGTTTTAATTGCAGAGGTCAATAAATTATCGGAAGGGGCTACACCCATTGCAGGGATCAAGCATCTGCCCCAGGCGCCGGGCTCTGTTAAAAGCTCGCGATGCTGTACGGCCTTTCCTATCACAAATAAATTCTTAGGCGGCGAAGGCAAACTATCAATTAAATAATGGCAGAAGTTTTTGATACACAAAGGATGCTTAGAAATTCCGTATCCAAACTGATCGTACAGATCATCTATATTGGCAAGAATCACATAATGAGACCCTCCGGCCAAAGACTGTCGGTAGGACTTGTACTGATTAGCTTCTGTTAACAATTTAGTATGTGTAATGATCACAAAAGCTGAATCAGCAAGAGGCGACTTATAATTCACAAAGAATCCGCTTGAATTCACAGGATACAATTTAGGAATATTGATCACATCCGACTCAGCACTTAAATAACATAATTTCTGACCACCTGAATTCGGAACAAGTATTTTTGTGTTCCCTGAATTGATGACGGTAGCAATTCTTTTCTTATTAGTGATGTCGTAAAATAAAACCGTGTTGGTGGTTCCTGTATTTACACTTGTTAATTTTAAATACGATTTAGGAAACGAAATATCATCGTCAATAAACAATTTGTAGGAAGAAAGTCCGGCACAGGTTGGCAACTGAGGATATTTATAATAAATGTAATGAAGCACCGAAAAATTGGAAACTCCTGTGAAAATTGAATTGCTGATAGATGACACTTCTATGTTGGAAGCATTTCCTAAAGTATTGGATAGAACAGAAAAACTATATTTTAGCGGAACGTAGCCCGAAAAAATAGTATCGAACAAAGTTACAGGTGCAGAAGCTCCATTATAGATAACTCCTTTTAATTCGTGATCTTTTGCAACGGTATTATCAATACTTGCTCCCGACAAATTTATTTTTATGTAAACAGGTAGTGCTGCGGCTGTATACATATTTAGAGTAGTAATACCTGTATTTGACAAGCTTCCTTTATTCAATCCAATTCCTAAACCTTCTGCCTGTGTATACCGTGAATCACTTGCATTGGAATATTGATCTTCAACATAATTATAGGCACCTCTGCTGGTGTTAATGTTATCCGTATAAAAATAAGGTTTAGGAGTATACAAAGCTGATGCTGTATCTGTTTCCAGTATCAACCTTTTATTTGTAGTTGAATTATTCCATGTAATGAAACCGGAAATGGTATCATTGAATAATGAAACATAACGATTCGGCAAATACGAAATGTTATAATACATTGTTGAATCAAATGAACCGTCATTTTTTTCTGCAAAGAATTCGATGTAATCACCGGGATCAAAAACATTATCTGCTTCACCTTTAATGTAAATGGATTGTTCTTTTCCTTTTATGAATAACTGAAAATTCTTTGGGTTGATAGAAGCTAAAGGTATACCGCTGCTTGCAAGTGTAAAGGCATCAATGCGGTAAAAACCGGTTTTTGCGATCTGAAATTTAAAGTACTTGTTCGAATAATTGATCCATTCGTTACTATAAACCTGTGCTTTAACTGAAAAACTTAAAGCAAGTAATAATAAACTATAGACTACTTTCTTCACTTGGGTTTTTTATTGATGTCGATCTTTAGTGAGATGATATGGGAATACAAGGCGATGGAGCGATCTCCGATATCAGTGTAAGCATAATCCAATGCAAATATTTTATACTTGATACCTGCTCCAATATTCGGCTGAAAGGTGGTGGTATAAGAATCGCCTTTTGCTGTTAATGCTTTTTGAATGTTACCAATACCTCCTCTTAAGAATACAACACCTTTATATCCGATCTCAGTACCTACAACAGGCTCCATGCTCCAAACATTTGTCTTGATAACAGTATTACGCTTCCCGTCGAATGTATTTACAAAATTTGCTTCCGCAAGGATCGAAATTCTGTCTTTCCATACCATCCATGTTCTTGCTGCCCCTAATATTAATTTAGGAACAGTAACTTCAACTGAATTACTTGGTATTTCGTTACCTGTAGTTGCAAAAGTATTTTTTGCATCATCGGAAAGATTATAGGTCCACGCATTGAAGGTTCCTGTAATATCTCTACCCATGGCCGCGAAACGCCATTTTTTATAATTGTAAGTGGCGCCCAGATCCATACCAAAGCCCCAAGAACCACCGAAATCTCCAAGTTTACGGCGGACTATTTTAAAACTTCCGCCCAAATTAAGCCCTTTTATTTTTTGAATATTTCTTGCATACGACAGTAATACTGCAGCATCCACAGCATTAAAGGATTTTATTCTTGAATAATCTACATTTCCGTTTGCATCCACAAGATCCAATGTATTTGGAATGTTATCTACCCCAAAACGGATAAAGGAAATGCCTGCCACGCTATTGCTATCAATGCGCTTAGAAGCTGCCATGTAATCGTATTTGGCAATTCCCGCAAAGTACTCGGCATGCATTAAACCCAACTGAATGTTGCAACTTTGATTCAATAATCCAGCCGGATTCCAATAACCTGCTGTTACATCGTTCACGGAAGCCACGTTGGCATTGGCCATTGCCAAAGATCGCGCACTAACACCTACGTTCAAAAATTCGTTACTGTATTTTGCAACCTGAGCCTGACCAAAGTTAATGGTCAATACACAGGCTAATAGGGCTAACTTCCGCATAGACATCTTAAATTTACTTAAATTTTTGTTAAAAAGCTATCTACTTAACGGTTTTTTTATCAAAATATTGTGAGAAATGAAGGCTGAATTCTCTGGTAAAGGCATTTGCCCCGCTTGATGTCATATGATAGTAATCTATATAGTATTGACGCTTATTTGAGGGCGCAAATTCAGAAAAATCAAGGTAGTTAATTCCATTGCTTATGGCTATGTTTTTGATCTGAGCGGTAATTTGCGGTTTATTGATCATTTCAAGTTTACCTCCTCCAAACATTGGTGAGGTGATAAGAAGCAGTTTTACATTATTTTTCTTTGAAAAATTAATGATAGAATCCAGATACTGGCGTTCTTTAACATTAAAAAAAGTATAGAATCTTTTAACGGGCAAAGTTTCCAGTTCTCCTCTAACAGTTCCTGCAAATCCTTTATAGTAACAGGTATCGTATTTACCCGGTATATTTAGCCAACCATGTAAAGAAACACTTAGCAAATTAATATTTGAATAAGGTAATGAATAAAAGGGATTATACTTAAACTGCTTAAAGCGATCATCGATCTGATTAAATTCTTCCAGAAGAACTTCATTTTTTAGATATGGAAAATACCTTGGAAAATGATTAATGATATCAAAACCATATTTCAGAAAATGAATGTCCACATCAAAGATCAAATAATCCGGTAAACTACTTTTGCTGCAATAAGCCTTTAGTATTTTAAAGGCGATCCTTGGCGTTGCGCCTGTTACACCGATATTATAAGAATTTGATCCTGTAATAGAATCGAAGAGTTTTGGATCAAAATGCATTTCTGTTCGCGATGAACCCAAAAACAAAACATTGTAATTGTTCTTTTTCAGGAACATGGTATTATATTTTTCAAAAACACCCGCTTTGTTTCTTCGAATACCAATGTTCATGAAATCTCTGAAACTATAAAGTGACAAAACAACAAATGCAATATATATTGAAACTCTCTTTATCAAAATTGAAAATAAATAAATTCGTTGGCATTAAAATTTCCCAGTATAAAAATGCTGGCCACTAAAATAATGTAAGCATAAGGCTTGAATCTATTCTTAAATTTTTCTAAATTATCCGAAAAAGTATATTCCTCCAGTATTTCTTTAAGAAACAGAACTCCTATCAGAAAAACACAGATATAAAAAAACAAACGGTCTTTTATAGAAATAACAGACTGTATCCCTTCAGAATAATTTACATCGATGAATAGATGCCGGTAAATATAACTGAGATCGGCTATACTACTGGCTCTAAAGGCCATTAGAGAAAGGGTGTGGAAGGCTATTAAATACAGCCAGCCCGAGAATTTTGGCGCCTTAAATTCAGGGAATTTTTTCTTCAGAAGGATCTCAAAAATATAAAATGTACCATGCATTGCTCCCCAGATCACAAATGTAAAATTAGCGCCATGCCATAACGCGCTGATCAGGAAAACAGCAAAAATATTAAAAAGCCATCGCGAATAATTCACCCGGTTTCCGCCTAATGATATATAAACGTAATCGCGAAACCAAGTAGTGATGCTGATGTGATTGCGGGTCCAGAATTCACGCAAAGACCTTGACAGCAAAGGACGACGCCAGTTCAATGATAAATTTATGCCGAATAATTTAGAAACACCGGTTGCAATATCAGAATAGCCGCTAAAATCGCAATACACCTGAATGACAAATAAAAATCCCCCCAAAAGTATTTCGAGAGAATTAAAATCATTGAGCTTTGCAAAAACCGGATCCACTAATTCCGAGAGATTGTCGGCTATCACCATTTTTTTAAAATAACCCCAAATGCAAAGCTTGGCAAAACCCTCCCAATCTACATTCTTAAAATAATGTGCTACCTTAAACTGCGGCATTAAACTGTTGTAACGCACAACTGGTCCGGCTACCATATGAGGGAAGAAAGAAACATAAAGCAGAAAATTGAAAAAGGTATCGTCGGCTTTGTATTTACCTCTGTATACATCAATGGTGTAGCTTAAAGACTGAAACGTGTAAAACGATAAGCCGGCGGGAATAATTAAACTATTCAATAAAGTATGCTCGCCTCCAAACAATGTTATTGAGGTATTATAAAAGAAAACGACATATTTGAAGGCAACCAAAACACCAATGTTACTGATGACACTCAAACTTAAATAGAGTTTCTTTAAACTTTGAACTCTAGAACTTTGAACTTTTAAGGCGCACCAGTAGTCAAATGCAGAAGTACCGAACAGTAAAATTAAGAACCAGGGATTGTAAGAGAAATAAAATAAATATGAACTGATCAATAAATGATAATTCCTGAAACGCTGCGGCAGGAGCCAATAGACCACAAACACTATCGGTAAAAAAACGGTAAATATGAGTGAGTTGAACAGCAATTAAAATAATTTTCTTCTTAAACTTTTTAGTTCTCCCCTGCTCTTTTTAGAATCGAGTCGTTTTGCTTTTTTCGCCTTACTTATTTTTGTAGGTTTTCTTTTTTTCTGTTTCACAAAGGCCTTATTCAGCAGACCAACGAATTTTTCGAAAGCCGCTTCTTTGTTTACAAATTGCGATCGTGATTTTTCCTCTGTTAACTTAAAGATGCCGTCTTCATTGATGCGATTTTTTAGTTTTTGCTTTACATCCTGTTTTTGTTCATCGCTTAGGGTAGCAGAACCCTCAACACTAAATAAAAGCTCAACTTTAGTCTCTACCTTATTTACGTTTTGTCCGCCTTTACCGCCGGAACGGGAAGTTTTAAAGGAAACTTCCTTTTTCAGATCTTCTATTTGCGGTTGCGATAACATTGTTGCTTTTGGTAAATCCACCACCAAGTGGAAAACACTTTGAATATACTAAATTCTGATTAAATTTGCGGCTATGCGGCTAATAGTATTTCTTCTGTTCATTGCCACCGGCCATTTGTTCTCTCAATCAATAGCCGAATGCAAGGAACGTTTTGATAAATACCTTAACCTCAAAAATTCGTTGAACAGCTCCGTACTGTTTGAAAAAAACGTTATTTACATTGTAAATTCAAATGGTAAAAAAGAGTTTTCTGTATACGAGAACGAAATTCCGGTTGTATCCGCTTATCTTGAAAATTTTTCGGTTAAGGATCAGATCAATTTGTACAACTTAAAAGGCACCAAAAAATTCAGCAGACAACAATTAGACAGTTTAAAATATCAATTAGATACCTTAACAAAACGCAAAGACGAGATCACAAAACAACGCCTTGCAAAAAGCAACAAACCCTTAACCGGATATCGTATTGCATTAGATCCGGGGCATTTCTCATCAAACATCATCGATTCAAAAGTAGAAGGCAAATTCATCAACTTTGTGAGTTACGGTAACGAAAAAGATACCATTAAATTAGTTGAAGGACAGCTCACTTTTTTAACGGCACAAATTTTAAAAGCAATGCTCGAAGAACAAGGTGCTAAAGTGTTTTTAAGCCGCAATGCACAGAACACAACTGCGTTCAATGTGCCTTATTACTACTGGTACAACAAGCGCCGCAAGCCCACCTTAGACAGTCTAAAGCAAATTAACGAGATAACAAACGAACAATACAATAACTACATGAGTTTGAATAAAGAAATGTTCTTCTGGCGTTTTTTTCGTGATTACGAGTTGGTGGCAAGAGCTACAAAGATCAATACATTAGATCCCGATCTAACCATTATTCTTCACTTCAACGTTGACGAAAAAAATGCGCCCTGGGCTAAAGCAAGTACTAAAAATTTCACCATGTGTTTTATTGGAGGCGCCTTTGTAAGATCAGATCTAAAAAAAACAAACAACAAATTACATTTTTTGCGATTGCTTCTCACCAAACAAATTAATAAGTCTGAAAACCTAAGCCAGCACACGGTTAGATCATTATCCAAAAACCTCAACATAACAATTGCCAAACCAAACGATGCCGATTATTTATGCGAAAAAGGCATTAAGTGTTCTCAGGACGGTGTGTTTTGCCGCAACCTCATTTTAACCCGTTATATTAATTCTCCCTTAGTTTATGGTGAGAGTTTATATCAGGATAATATTTACGAAAGTGCCTGGCTTAACTCCTGCAACTACGTTACCTATGGTTACAAAGTACCGGAGCGCATTCATTACGTTGCAAAATCATACTTAGAAGCAACGCTGAAGTATTTTAATAAGTGATTTAGTTTGTATCGAATGTCAACGGTTCGAAACCTTGGAAACGTCGCCCCTCCGAGGTTTATCATGAAACACTAATTGTTTTTTATTAATATAAACCACTCCTGAGTTAAGTTGTTAGTCTGTCGGCTCCAAAGGAGCCAAAAATTAATAGAATAAATTAAAAAGAGCAGAAGTGCCATTGGTAGATATACAATTCCTCACGTTTCTAACACCTACGACGAATATCCCGAACAGCAGGAGATCCAAATATTTCCTGTCAGTTCAGGTTAATATGACTCTGACTTTACTTAGGAACACCTTGATCTTATATAATAATTAGTTTCGCACGAAACATTTTATAAAAAAGAAAGGCGGTCCAACCGGACCGCCTTTACAATTTATATTAGAGATTATTACTTAGCAATAACAACACGTTTTACTATACGCTCTTCTCCATTACGGATAGAGATAAAGTAAACACCATTGTCTTTAGAAGTAAGATCAACAGTAAATGAGTTACTTGTAACGTTAGTGAAATCTGTACTAGAGATCATCTGACCTAACATGTTTGTTACAGTGATATTGATATCCTGTGCATTTGGCAAGAAAGTCATAACGTTAACAATACCTGTTGAAGGGTTTGGCATGATAGCAATGTTTTTGTCTAACATACTGTTCATGTTAATTGCAGTTGGATTACAAGTGATCTCAGGTAATATAGCCATGCTAGCATTAAATCCAGTCCATGCAGTTGAAACGTTGTACCAGTTACTTGGACTCCAATATTCCCAGTTTGTACCAGTTCCTGCTGCAGCGTGCATTACTACTGCTGTATCACCTGCAGTGGTAGGGATTTTGATAGAAGCGAAGAATCCATTAGTTGCTGGCGCAGCTACCGGAGTTGCTAATAAATAACGATATGGTTTTAAGATCGGGTTAGTATAAACGATACCAGCCTGACCACAGTAGTTAACTGAGTTAGTTGAGGCAGCAGCTAAGATTGTTGACATGTTAGCGTTAACTGTAGCAAGCGGAGTTGTAGTTCCGGTTGGACCACCAGCCATTGTACCGTTATAGATCTTCATTGGAACGTTAACTGAACCTGTTCCACCAGTTCCTTTTGTACCGTCTTTATAGAAGATAGCAATAACTGAAACGATCTTAGGAGTAGAGATAGAGCTGTATAAGCTTAAAGGGAAGAATTCCGCTTTCTCTTGATCCTGGTAACAGTTAGAACCAAAGATATAACCAGCTTTAGGGCTGCAACCAGGAGTTGTAGTATCAGAACCGGCTGTAGCTAAAGTTAAGGTTTGAGTATTTGTGATGTTCATGATAGTATCATTACAAATAGTAGCACATGCTGTAATTGAAATGTTTTTACTGTTTGAGTTAGATCCTAAAGAGTTTGTTGCAACGCAGCTAACTGTATAAGCACCTGCAGTTGCAAAAGTAATTTGCGGGTTACTTGCAGTGTTATTTGGATTATAAGTAACACCTGCAGCAGGAGTGGTAGACCAAACATAAGTTGGGGCAGGAGTTCCTAATGAGTTGTTAGTTGTAGTAACCGCAGCACCAGAACAAGCAGTAGCAGGAACTAAGATGTTAGCAGTTGGAGTTGCAGCTGATAAAGAACATAAAGTTGCTGAACTTGCAGTTAACTGAGAACGGTAAGTTCCATTAGCCATTGCAGTTTGGATACGAGTTGTTTGATCATTTGTGAAAATGTACATACAAGCATCATCAGTATAATCCATGAAGTTCTGAGTCATTTCACCAGTTGTATTACCGGCACAAACACCAGATTTGTATGGAGCAGTGAAACAACCTCCTGTACAACCGCTTGAGCAGCTGAAGTTAGAAGTTTGAGCAGGAGGAGTATCATTACAATAGTCAGTTAAGCAAGTACCATCTCCCCAAATGTGGCGTAAACCCATCCAGTGACCAGCTTCGTGAACTAAAGTTCTTCCTTTGTTATAAGGAGCTGCATAAGTTCCACCGGCAAAAATTGAGTTAGACCCAATAGCTGCTGAATAACACCACACGCCGTCAGTTGTAGCTGTACCGTTACCAGTAATACCAACTAAACCAGTTCCGATAGGGAAAGTAGCATAACCTAATAAACCTACAGCACTAGCACAATCAGTTACCCATACGTTAAAATAACGAGTTGGATCCCAAATAGAGTTTGGCTTTACAGTACCATCAATAAAGTTCTGGAAAGTACTCATGCTTGTAAATGAAGTTGGGTTAGCCCAACCTTTTGATGAACAAGCGATACGATCTACGCCCGGCTCAACCAAAGTTGAACCTGTTGGATTTTTTTGCGCCATGCAAAAAGTAACGTTTGTATTCGCTTTTGCAGAAGCAAAAACAGCTGGAAGATTTCCAACATTTAAACCATTACTTGCATAATCTTGATTCAACACAGTTAACTGTGAGTTGATCTGTGCAATATTTAAGTTCGGGTAGGTACCTGAAGCTTGACCAGTATGGATAATGTGGAATACAATAGGAATTGTATAAGCCGCCATCTGACTTTTTCCGCCCGGATTTGCAGCTATGAATTTTTCAACTTCTTTGTTAAACCAAGCATCCCATTCTGCACTTGGAATTTGCGTACCACAACCTCTAGTTAATGCTTGATTAACTGCCGGAGAAGAACTTACGTTGTTCGTCAGAACGGGTTGGTTTTTTGACGCTACTTTACCCGTTTGGGCACTAACCGAACCAATCGCTAACGCAATCGCTAAGGCAGTTGTTTGTAGATTTTTTTTCATGTTTATAGTGTTTGTTTTTAGTTATTATAAAGTTAATCCATTTGTTTGAAATTTCAAAATCTAAAGCTTTTTTAGATTCAACAATTTTTACATTATTCTTAAACTCCTAGTTTACAGGCTCATTAGATCCTTCAATTTTACAGCCTGACGGCGCGAGATCTCCACTTCCTGTCCTCCTTTTAATTTTACCATTAAACCGCCATTGAACCAGGTTTCAATATTATCTACCCATTTCAAATTAATGATGTGTTTTCGGCTTGCCCTGAAAAATGATTTTTCGGGTAAGCGGGTTTCAAGGCTATTCAAACTGCGTAAGATCATTGGTCTGAAATTTTCAAAATAAACACGAACATAATTTCCTTCCGATTCAAACAAACGAATATTTTCTAGAGATACAAACCAGCACTTTTCGCCATCCTTAACAAAAACCTGATCGCCTTCTTTTAAAGGGGTATTGTTTTCGCCTTTGTCTGCCGATTCTTTATTTGCCAGTTTTCTAATGGTTTCGGCAAGTCGCTGAGGCTGCACGGGCTTTAAAAGATAATCTAAAGCATTTACTTCAAAAGCCCGAATAGCATACTCGTCGTAAGCAGTAACAAACACCACTTCAGGCAAAGCCGATATTTCTTCCAATAGTTCAAGTCCGGTTTTACCGGGCATTTGTATATCAAGAAATATCACATCGGGAGAAATTTCTGCAATTTTTTCTTTGGCCTCTTCCGCATTACTGCACTCGGCTACAACTTCTATTTCTTTATGAACGGCAAGCAGGTTTTTTAATTCCTGACGCGCCAAACGTTCATCGTCTATGATTATTGCTTTCATATATTTTATTGATTTTTATTGCTTAAAGGAATGTTTATTCTCACTAAAACTTCTTCTTGATCCGTATTTGTAATTTCAATGCTTGCCTTTGCACCATAAAGCAGATCAAGGCGCTGCTTACTGTTCACGAGTCCGAACCCCGTTTCCGGTTTTTCAAGACCGATCGTTCCGGTATTTTTTATTTCAATACTTAAATTGTTATTCTTAATGTGCGATGTTACGGAAACCTTTCCTCCTTTTGATAATTTTGATATTCCGTGCTTAATAGCATTCTCAACCTGGGTTTGCACAATTAATGGTGGGACCTTTATTTTAAGACTCTCCGGCTCCACTTCAAAATTGTATTGCAAACGTTCTTCGTAACGAATGTGTTCAAGATCAAGATAATCTTTTACAATGCTTAATTCTTCCTCCAGCAAAATTTCTTTATTCTTATTCATTAATAAGGTATTGCGAAGGATGTTTGATAATTTGGTAACCGCTTCCTTTGCCTTTCCAGGATCTTCATCGATCAAAGCCCTTATGCTGTTCATGCTGTTGAACATAAAGTGCGGATTTAACTGCGACTTTAATTTATTCAACTCAATATCTTTACTCGAAGCTTCCCAGCGCAAATTTTGAATTTCGGTACGTTTATAATTCTGCAAATAATGAAATCCGAAATAGATCAGTGACCAGAAAATAAATGGAATGGTATTGTTAATTATCACTTCAACCGATGCCAGCGATACTATTTTATTTAGCGGAATTGAAAACAACAAACCGGTAGTTATATTCGTGAAAAAGAAAAGAACAGACAACACAATGCTTGAAAGAACGATCACTAAAATTTGATAGATGATCTTATAGGTGAGGATGCTCCACTTCAAAATAAAAAACCGATACACATGCGTTAACGAAATACCGATGGGCAATTGTAACAAATAGAAAAGGATGTAATTAAGGGGTGTTTTAGTGCTTAACTGAAAAAAAACGAGGTTAATGATTATGAAGAATAACCATCCGCAGATCTGACACCACCAGTATATTTTTTGTCTCTTATTCAAATCGTTAATTTGTGAACTAAAAATACGAATTTAACACCTCAGGGGCTAAAATACTTGATGAATGGTAAATTCAACCCTTAGGGTATCAATCCAACGCGTTAAAGGCTTTGTCAGATGAAAATTCCCCTAAGGAATGTTCATGTATTTGTGGGTTTGAATGGAGATCATCCATTTTTGATGTGTTTTTACGTACCCGATTATTTCCGGCATCATTTCCTCGCGCTTGCTCCATTCCGGCTGCAAGAATAAATAACAGCTATTTGAAACTTTTTCTGCCTGCTCTTCAGCAAAAATAAGATCGTGTTTGTTATGCACAATGATCTTTAATTCGTTTGCTTTTTCACACACTTCCGTTCTTGCCGGCATGGTTTTTTTTGGCGATAAACAGATCCAGTTCCATTGCCCGCTTAAAGGATAAGCTCCTGAAGTTTCGATGAAAGTTTCGATGTTTTTTTTCTTGAATTCTGATGTTAAATAATCTAAGTTATAGATCAACGGTTCTCCCCCCGTAATTACAACAGCCTTCGAATTGGCCGCCATCACCTTTTTAACGATCTCGTCAGAAGAAGTTAAAGGATGAATGGAAGCATCCCAGCTTTCTTTTACATCG
>JANYIQ010000106.1 GCA_025362575.1 Bacteroidia bacterium | reverse complement strand
AGTAAGCTTGATGAAAAAGGTGAGCCTATTTACAGAGAAGATGGAAAGATCTTAAAAAGCAACAATTACTTCAGACCAAATATCAAAGCAGTACTCGATAAATAAGTTCATGTTTATTGCACATTAAGCCGTTATTTACTTCGACAAAAATTCCTCACTTTGTAATGGTAATTTTAATTTAAATTATTGATTTTCAATTGTTTAAATACAATTTGTGAAGTTTTTATTTAATGAGTATATTTATGTAAATTTTTAAAAATGAGGAAAACTCTACTTCTTATTCTTTTTAGCATAAACCTTGGCCTATTTTCTCAGGCCCCGAAATTAATAAACTATCAGGGTGTGGCCCGTAACTCAAGTGGAGTAGCTCTTTCGGGAATTACTGTAACTATTACCATTGATATTACCAGCGGAACTTTTGTAGAAAAACATATTGTGAATACCAATTCGGTAGGGATCTTCACCTTACATATTGGCGGTGGCTCAACTGTTTCAGGTTCTTTTGCTGCCATTAACTGGGGCGGAGGCATAAACACAATTGATGTTACAATAAATACAGGGTCAGGTCCGCAAGCAATGGGTCAACAGCAATTAGTTTCTGTGCCTTATGCGTTATATGCTGAAAAAGCAGGCATTGCGGGATCAGGCAGTGGTTCAGTTCCGATATTTAATGTAAACTCTCCCAACAGTGTTACTTCGAATACAACTTCGAATACACACACTATTAGTATTGCACAACCTACTATTACCGGATCCGGCGCTACAACAGTTACCGCACTCGGCGGATTAAACTATTTAGTTCTTACACCATACACTACAGCTTCTTTATCTGGAAATATTTTAACCTTAAGTCCTGGCGGAGATACAACTAATCTTTCTTCACTGGCAAATGGACCTTGGGTTAAATCAGGAGGAGCGGTTTATCTGCCTGTAATTACCGATAATGTTGGAATTGGAACAATAAGTCCCGGTTCAAATAAATTGAGCATTGCATCCAGTACTAACAATATAAATGATGTGAACATAGTTAGTAGTGGAACCGGGGATGGTATTTTTATTACAAAAGCCTCAGCAACAGGCAACGGTGTTACAACCTGGCTACCGGCTTTCGCAACCGGTACAGCTATTAATATTGCAAATAATGGAGCAGGTCCTGGTATATACATAGATAACGGTGGCAATAATGCCATACATGCAAAAAGCACTGGAAGTATTGCAACGGTTTTTGCTGAGAACTGGAATGGATCCGGTCCAGCTGTTAGAGGAACCAAACAATTCACACAAGGTAATGCCGGGCTTTTTGATATTACACTTACAACTTCAAACTCCTCAGCTCTTATAGGAAGCACTCTGGGTAGTGGCGCAGCAGTTCATGCCATGGCCGGGCCCGCAGCTAATTCTACTTTATCACTTTTGGTAGAGAACGGCCACATAAAAACGATCGGTCCTTCAATTGCAAGTACATCAATAACGCAATCAGGTGGTTTCGCCATTCCGAGTATTGCACCAATATTTATTTCCGCAAATGATGTTAAAGGTGTTTTTTCGTTTACAACAACAGCCAGTGGGATTTCAAGTGGCTCTTACATTGATGTTCAGTTGAATTTTGCAAAAAATTATGCAAGTCCGCCTACAGTTGTGGCAAGCCCAATGCTGGATATGCAAGGGTTAGATTATATGGTTACAAACGTAACAGCGACTTGGTTTTCCATAAGAGTTTATAAGAGTTCAAACGGTGCAGTTTCCTTTCCTGTAAATATTCCAAACCCAACTACTTTTAAATTTAGTTATATCGTAATAGAATAAACATGAAAAAAATAATTATAATTTTATTACTTGTTTCGTCTTTAATTGGTTTAGCCCAAGCGCCTAAATTAATTAATTATCAAGGTGTTGCCCGTACCTCAAGCGGGGTGGCTATAGCTAATACACAATGCACTTTAACTATTGACATTACAGGCGGAACATATGTAGAGAAACACATTGTAACCTCTAATGCGGTGGGAATTTTTACTTTGAAAATTGGTGGAGGAACTCTTGTTTCAGGATCATTCGCTTCCATCAACTGGGGTGGTGCCGTGAACACGATCAACGTTACAATTGATGCCGGTAGCGGCCCGCAAACATTAGGCTCTCAGCAATTAGTTTCAGTACCTTATGCTTTGTATGCTGAGACTTCCGGTTCATCAGGTATAGCTTCAATTCCAAAATTTAGCATTAACTCTCCCAATACAGTTTCTTCAAATACAACAACAAATACCCATACCATTAACGTGGTGCCACCAACTGCTTCCTTCTCAGGGGGCGTTCTAACTTTAAATCCTGGTGGTGATACAACTATGATTTCCTTAAGTGCGGGGCCATGGTCAAAAACAGCTTCTTCGGTTTATTTAAATGTTACAAATGATAATGTTGGAATTGGCTTATCTTCTCCAAGTTCCAAATTGCAGGTAGCTGCAACTTCAAGTGTAGGAAACATTGTTTCAATAGTTGATCCGGGTGTGAACCTTGGTGACGCACTTCAGATTCAAAAATTCGGGTCTTCAGGACGAGGTATGTTTCTTAATATGGGTGGCACAACTACAGGAACTGCTGTAACCATAACAAGCACAGGAACCGGTCCCGGAATGTACATTGATGTTAACTCATCAGATAATGCCATTCATGCAAGAAGCACAGGAACACCGGCGACAATTTTAGGTGATAACTGGAATGGAAGCGGCCCTTCGGTGCAAGGTTTAAAATACAATGGTCCAGGAATTGCAGGACTTTTTAATATTACTCTTGCAACATCAAATTCAGATGCTTTGATTGGAAGTACTATTGGCACAGGTGCAGCTATTCATGCTATTTCCGGTCCCGCCTTAAATTCAACACTTGCTCTTTGGGCAGATAACGGCCACATAAAATCAACTGCATCCATTCCACCAATAGTATCTACAGT
>JANYIQ010000046.1 GCA_025362575.1 Bacteroidia bacterium | reverse complement strand
GCCCGAATAACCCGAGGTTACTTTTACAACGCCATCCAAACGTTGAAATACTGCTTCCACGCACCAAAAGCATCCCGAACCAAATGTTATAGTATCCATGCCTGTAGCGGCGGTATTTAGAGAATTATCCATGGCTTTTGTTTTTTGTGTTGATGATTCGTTTGGACTGCAGGCAGCGCTAAAAAAAATAGCCGTAAACAATGTTACAGCTATCGAATATTTTAATGAAATGCTCATGTTTTCGTCTTTATTAAATTAGACGAATATTTTTAAGGAACCTTACAGCTGCAGAATTACGGTCAAAAGAAGCCGTCATCCTGTCCCGACGGGTCGGGATGCCGAAGGAAGGCTATTTAGGTTCTTCTTTACCTTTTTTAGGTTTTTTGTATTTTTCGCGACCACTGAAAACAAACATTTTCTTTAGCTTGTCTTTTTTAGTGATCTTAACTTCACCTTCAATATCATACTCGTCTATTTTGATCATCATTAACATGGTTTGATCAGATTCGTCGGTTGTACTTACTTCCACTTCAAAATAACGAATTTCATTTTCAGTATCATCAATGTATAACGAGTCTTTGTTGATACGGTATTTTATCCATTTGTAAGATAATTTTGTATTTAAAACTGTAGAAAAAACTTTGCCGTCTTTGAATTCTATTTCATCCGGCAAACTTTTTTTATCATTCACACCATTTTTTACTTCAATGATCTGAGTGGTAAATATCTTTTTATCCAAAGGATCTTTCTCTCTGCCCTTGAATGCAGAGTTTATTAAAAATAAGGCGCCGATGGCGAAAACAAGGAGATAGATTTTTTTTGTTGACATAATGTGTATCAATATACCCGTAAATGTAATAATTTTACTGCTACCAATGGCCCGACCATAGGTTAAAAAATACTAACATGCAACCGTTAGCAGATAGAGTAAGACCAAAGAACTTAAATGAATACATTGGGCAGGAGCACATAATTGGCCCAGGCTCGGCCTTGCGCAATGCTATAGAGCAAAACCTGCTTCCTTCTCTTATCTTTTGGGGACCGCCCGGCGTAGGCAAAACAACCTTGGCATTGATCATTTCTCAAACTCTGAAACGTCCGTTTTATGCACTTAGCGCCATTAATTCAGGGGTAAAAGATATCAGAGAAGTAATTGATAAAGCGCAGCAAAATAATTTATTCAGTCAGAATAAACCGGTTTTATTTATTGATGAGATCCACCGTTTTAGTAAGTCGCAGCAAGATTCGTTACTCAATGCGGTTGAGAAAGGCATTATCACTTTGGTGGGAGCTACAACGGAAAACCCGAGTTTTGAAGTTATTCCCGCTTTGCTATCGCGCTGTCAGATCTATGTTTTAAAGCATTTGGAGGAACACCATTTGCTGACCATTGTAAAAAATGCAATTGCAAGTGATGAATTTTTAAGCAAGAAAAATATTGAGTTAAAAGAAACCGATGCTTTATTCAGAATATCAGGAGGCGATGCGCGTAAGCTATTGAATGCTTTGGAAATTGTAGCGAACTCTTCTAAAGAAAACCCTATCGTTATTGCTAACGAAAGTGTGGTGAATTGCATACAACAGAATTTAGCACTGTACGATAAAAGCGGAGAACAGCATTATGATATTATTTCAGCCTTCATAAAATCGATAAGAGGTTCTGATCCCAATGGTGCGGTTTATTGGATGGCAAGAATGCTGGAGGGTGGGGAAGACCCATTGTTCATTGCACGCCGCATGGTTATTTTAGCGAGTGAAGATATTGGAAATGCAAATCCGACGGCTTTGGTAATTGCTACCAATTGTTTTCAGGCGGTAAATGTAATTGGCATGCCCGAAGGAAGAATTGTTTTGTCGCAAGCAGCAACGTATTTGGCCTGTTCGGCAAAAAGTAACGCTGCTTACCTGGCCATTGATGCCGCCATTGCAGCTGTTAAAGAAACAGGTGATCTGCCGGTGCCATTGCATTTGCGAAATGCACCCACCAAGCTGATGAAAAATTTAGATTACGGAAAAGATTATCAGTACGCGCATGCTCACCAAAATAATTTTGTAGAACTTGAGTTTTTACCGGAGTTATTAAAAGGAAAATTGTTTTACGACCCAAATAATAATGCTCGTGAAAACGAACTAAGAGCGTTCTTGAAATTGCGGTGGAAAGAGAAATATGGGTATTGATTTTTAGACAGTCAGATGGGAGAGCAAAATGAAGAATCTCGTCATTGCGAGGAGGAACGACGAAGCAATCTCAAATTAAAACAGATTGCTTCGCTATCGCTCGCAATGACGCCTTTGATATAGAAGCATTAATTCTGAATAGAATCCAGCAGATCTTCACAAGCTTTGTATACCAGATTAAAAACATCTTCAAAGCCCTGTTCGCCGCCAAAGTAGGGGTCGGGTACTTCCATGTTCTTTCCGGGAAAAGAGCAATTCAGTAAATAATCAACTTTTTGCTGATCGTTACGATCAAGAGTAAGTTGGAGAACGTTAGATAAATTACTTTTATCCATCACGTAGATCTTATCAAACCGTTCAAAATCCTCCTGAACAAATTGACGTGCCCTTAATGGCGATAGGTCGATGTTGTGTTTTTTGGCATTGGAAATGGTGCGTTTATCAGGCGCTTCACCAATATGAAAACTCGAAGTTCCGGCCGAATCAATGTGAATGTTCAGTTTGCGTTCGGCAACCAGGTGCAATAGGATGCCCTCTGCCAGAGGCGAGCGACAAATATTTCCTAAACAAACAACTAAAATTTTCTGCATTGGTTTTTTTTCATCACAGAGAGATTCAGAGTCTGTTTGATCGTTTAAAAATCTCAGTGTTCTCCGTGTCTCAGTGGTGAGTTTTTAATTTAACTTTTCCTGGAACAATTCATTATAGTAAGCGATACGTGTGATGCTTTTTATGATCTTTTCTTCCGTCAGAACATCTGCTTCAATGGTATATTTTAAGAACACAGCATCATCTAAAATGGTGAAAGCTGCTTCACAAAAACCATGATTTTCTTCCAACAATAATCTAAAAAAATCGGCACCGCTTTCATCTCCAATTTCACAAACCGGTGATAAGGTTTGAAAGAACCAATGATCTTGTTCTTCCCAAACATCAAGCATGATCTGAATTTCAGCGTTCTTGGCAATGTTCCATTGGCCCGCATTTTCGGTGCGAGCTTCTTCAGGCGGCATGCCTAGTTGTGTAAGAGCTGCTTCAACGATCGCAGTTATATCTTTTAAAATCATATTCTTGTAAACTTTAAACTTTCTAACCTTAAACTTATTAACTAAGCCCGCCTTCTTTCAATCGTTCTGCATTCTCAGCAAACTGAAGGGCATCGATCATATCTTGAATATCGCCATTTACAAACTCGGTTAAATTGTAATTGGTTAAGTTAATTCTGTGATCTGTAATTCTGTTTTGCGGATAATTGTAAGTTCTGATCTTAGCACTTCTATCACCGGTACTCACCATGGTCTTTCTTTTTTTGGTGGTTTCTTCCAAGCGTTTCTGGTATTCGATATCGTAGATCTTAGAACGCAACATCTGCATCGCTTTTTCTCTGTTTCCCAACTGATTTCGTTCGGTCTGGCAAGTTACCACAAGGCCTGTAGGCTTATGTGTTAAGATCACTTTACTTTCTACTTTGTTCACGTTTTGTCCGCCGGCACCACCGCTTCGGGCAGTTGCCATGTCAATGTCAGAATCTTTAATATCCACATCCAGTTCTTCTGCTTCAGGCAGCACAACTACTGTAGCTGCTGATGTATGCACTCGTCCTGCGGTTTCTGTAGCCGGAACGCGTTGAACACGATGAACGCCGCTTTCAAATTTTAAAATTCCGTAAGCACCATTTCCTTTTACGTTAAAAACAACCTCTTTGTAACCACCCATTGTGCCAGGACTCGCATCAACTATTTCGAGCTGAAAACCTTTTTTCTCGCAATAACGGGTATACATCTCAAATAAATTTCCTGCAAAAATAGAAGCTTCATCTCCGCCTGTACCCGCGCGAAGCTCCATAACGCAATTCTTATTATCTTCAGGATCTTTAGGAATGAGCATCAAACGAATTTCATCTGCTAACTTCTCTTCCTTCAGTCTGTTTTCTTCTAATTCAGCTTTTGCCATTTCGAGAAAATCTTTGTCTTTTTCGGTAGCTAAAACCTCTTTTGCCTGCTCAATATTGTCAACTGCCTTTTTATAAACGTGATAGATCTCAACAATTGTTTCAAGTTCGCGGTACTCAATATTCAGCTTTTTGAACAGCTTTAGATCGCTAATTACTGAAGGGTCAGATAGTTTTTGCTCAACATCCTCAAACCGCCGTTTTATTTCCTCTAATTTTTCTAACATTTAATCTTAAAATAGGTGGTAAATTTAGCAATTAAACGCCTCAGGAAGTAGAATAAGTTTTAAATATTATTTATATTTGGGACTTTATCAAACTAGTATGAAAAAACACATTTTAGCAGGTTTAGTTCTATTAACTACTTTCACAGTAAAATCTCAGGATTTTTTGGGGTATTCGAGCAGTAATTACAATGGTATTACAGGAGTTATCAATAATCCTGCCAACGTGGTTGACAGCCGTATGAGGTTTGACATGACTTTGGCTGGTTTGAACATGGGAGTTGGAAATAACTATTTAGGTGTAAAAAGGATGGCATTCAATCACTCCGGAAAAGCCTTCTCAAAAGATGCCTATTACCCTGCTTTTGCAGACCCTAATTTCAATAACAATTATTTGCATGAAGTAGTAAATGATAAGGAAAAAGCGGTGTACATGAATTTAAGAGTGAATGGCCCATCGTTTTTAATAAATTTAAATGGTAAGAATGCCATAGGTTTTACCTCTTCATCGCGTACTTTTATGAATGTGGATGGAATAACATCTGATCTGGCACGCTTGATGTTTTATGATATTGGTCGCGGAACAGGCGGTGCCCAGGTAAGCAGCCTGCTTAATCAAAATCTGGAAATCCCTCACATGAGCGCTAACGTTATGTCATGGTTAGAATATGGATTGACCTATGGTCATGTTTTTCGTGATAAAGATGAGCATTTCTTCAAAATGGGGGTAACTGCTAAGTTTTTGCAGGGATTAGCTTCTGCTTATGCCAATACAAAGAATTTTAAATATAAATTTAATGATACACTTCTTGATGTATCGGGTGATTTTAATTACGGACATTCTTCAAACATCGAGATTCCAACTTCAAAGGCTCCGAATAAGAATACGAATATATATATTAATGACCCTACTCTGAACAGCTCAGTTTTAAGCGGTTATCCAAAATTCACCTCTTTCCCAGGCTTTGGTTTGGATATTGGTTTTGTTTACGAATATCGCCCGGATTATGAAAAATACAAGTATGAAATGGACGGAGAGAAAAACTTATGGAGAAAAGATAAGAACAAATATAAACTTAAGATAGGCGCCTCACTAATTGATTTGGGTTCCATTAAATACGCTAAAGGTCCTAATAGCAATAACTTTTCCGTATCAACGTATTCAGTTCAGTACAGAAAGATTCCTACTGACTCAGCTTATCCTGTATATGGTTTTGATAAGAACGTTCTTGATACAATTTTTCACGTTAAATACAACAACACGAAAGGTACTTACAACGTTAACTTGCCAACTCAGTTAAGCTTTCAGATCGATTACAATATCTGGAAAGATATTTATGTGAACTTAACTCCTAACATTGCATTTCAGTTCAAGAACAAAGAAGCTAAAGTACACGAGTGGACCACCATCAGCTTAACGCCACGTTGGGATCATAAATGGTTTGGTGTTTCAATTCCTGTTTCTTACAGCGCATTTTATGCTAAAAGCGATCAACCTATTGGTGTTGGTTTAGGTATTCGACTTGGACCGCTTGTTATCGGTTCAAACAGAGTGTTAACTTATTTATCGGATAAGCAAGATGTATACGGAGCTGATCTGTATGCTATGCTTAAACTTCCTATTATTTATAAAGCTCCAAAAGACAGAGATAAAGATAAAGTATCTGACAAAAAAGATAAGTGTAAAACTGTACCGGGTGTATGGGAATTTATGGGTTGTCCTGATCGCGATGGTGATCATATCCAAGACAGCGAAGATAAGTGCCCTGATGTTCCGGGTTTAACAGAAATGTTGGGTTGTCCTGATCGCGACGGTGATGGAATCACTGATGCTGAAGATGATTGTCCGGATGATAAAGGACCAATTGAATTCAAAGGTTGTCCTGATCGTGATGGTGATAAGATTATCGATAAATTAGACTCTTGCGTTGATGTTCCGGGTCTTCCTGAATTTAACGGTTGTCCTGATAAAGACGGCGACGGTACACCTGATAAAACTGACGTTTGCCCTGATATTCCTGGCCCGAAAGAGTACAAAGGTTGTCCTGACAGAGACGGTGACGGTACTTTGGATAAAGATGATGCTTGTCCTGATGTTGCCGGTCCTAAAGAGAACAAAGGTTGTCCGTGGCCGGATAGTGACAAAGATGGTATCATCGACAAAGACGATGCTTGTCCTACAGTTCCTGGTGTGAAAGAGTTCAAAGGTTGTCCTCCTCCTCCGCCAATGAAAGCTGCAGAGCAGAAGATCTTAGAGCGTGCATTTGCTGCTTTAGAATTTGCAACTGCTAAGGATATCATCAAACCTAAATCTTATCCATCACTAAATGATCTTGCTAAATTATTAGTTCAGCATCAAAATGACTGGACCTTGAAATTATCCGGTCACACAGATAACGATGGTACAGCAGAGAAGAACATGGTGTTATCTGAAAAACGTGCTAATGCAGTTAAAAACTACTTAGTGAAAAAAGGTGCTAAACCAGATAAGATCATGACAGAGTGGTTTGGTCAAACTCAGCCAATTGCTGATAACACCACACCAAAAGGTAAACAGAAGAACAGAAGGGTAGAGATGAAGATCCTATTTAAAGAACCAGCTAAGTAAGTAAAGAGTTTGGAGCTGAGAGTTTATAGAAAAACTGCTCTCAACTCTAAACCCTCAACTCAAAACTAAAAAAAGCCGTTACTTAAAATGTAACGGCTTTTTTGTTGCAAATAGGGGCTGCCCCCATTGGAAAGCCCCCCGAATTGGGTGATTTTAGGGCAAAATTGTTGCCTTAGTCATTTATTTTTTTAGTTTTGTTTATTCAACAATTAGAATTATGAAAAAGAATTTGTTATGTATTGCCTTACTGGCCTTTGTTTTTAATTTAAGTTCTCAAACCATAGGTATTAATTTAGCCTACATTGATTCATCGTACAACCCACGTAACGATTTTTATAATTACTGTAACGGAAAATGGTTAAAAACAACTCAAATTCCTGCCAGCGATTCGCGTTGGGGAAGTTTCAATGAGATCAATGAACGCAATCTTGCAAACCTTAAAGATATTTTGATCACTTACTCAAGAGACATTAAAACTGCTCCCGGTTCTAATGGTCAAAAACTCCGCGATTTTTATTTAACTGCAATGGATTCGGCAAAGGCCGATAAAGATGGTATCAGTCCAATAAAAGCTCAGCTTGCACAAATTGATGCAATTAAAACCCTTGATGATCTGGTTAAACTTTGCGCCACATTTAACCGTTCGGGTATTTCAAGCTGCATTGGTTTTAATATTGAAATTGATATGAAGAACAGTAAGCGCAATCTGGCCTACCTTGGGCAAACGGGTTACTCGCTGCCTGACCGCGATTATTATTACCTGCCGCAATTTGAACCTATTCGCGTGGCCTATCAAGAACATTTAAAGAACATGTTTGCTTTATTGAATTTTTATCCTGAGTCGGCGCAAGCTTATGCAACTACTGTTTACGAAATAGAAAAAATGCTTGCTTCAAAAGCGCTTAATGCAATAGAGCAACGCGATATTCAAAAACAATATAACCCGTATTCAAAAACAGATTTTAAAAAATTAGCACCTAACGTCAATTGGGAATTATATTTCTCAACGCAAGGATTAAAAATGCCTGATACTATTATTGTAGCGCATCCTGCATATTACATTGAGTTGAATAATTTAATTAAAACAACATCGCTTGCTAATTGGAAAACATTTTTGAAATGGAAATTGATCCACAGAGCAGCGCCATATTTATCTTCGAAAGTTGAGCAGGAAGATTTTAATTTCTTCGCTAAAAAGTTAAGCGGTGCCAAGCAAATGAAACCACGTTGGAAACGCGCGCAAGCCGCAACTAACGCAGGTATTGGCGAGATCTTAGGAAGGTTTTACGTTGAGAAATATTTCAACAACGAGGCGAAAGAAAAAGTGAAACGCATGGTAGATAATTTAATTGTTGCCTACCGCGAACGAATAGCTACACGTGCCTGGATGAGTGATGTTACCAAGGTGCAGGCTAATAAAAAACTGGATCTGCTCATTAAAAAATTTGGTTTCCCTGATACATGGAAAGATTATACAACTCTTACAATTACACGCGAAAGCTATTGGAAGAACGTACAAGCAGGAGCTGCATATGAGTACAAACGCAATTTAGCAAAATTAAATAAACCGGTAGACCGTTATGAGTGGGGTATGACACCTCCAACGGTCAATGCTTACTACAACCCTACAACTAACGAAATTGCTTTTCCGGCTGGCATCATGCAAATACCATTCTTTAATTATGAAGCCGACGACGCTTTTAATTATGGAATAATGGGAGCAATTATCGGACATGAATTAACACACGGTTTTGATGATCAGGGTTCGCAATTTAACGCCGATGGAAATTTAAAAATGTGGTGGACAGAAGATGATTACAAAAACTTTAAAGCCAAAACCAAATTAGTTATCGATCAGTTTAACGGTTATGTAGCCATTGATACACTTCATGTGAAAGGAAGTTTAACTCAAGGCGAGAATATTGCCGATCTTGGAGGCTTAACGATGGCATATTATGCTTACAAAAAGTCGTTGAACGGACAAAAATCGCCTGTAATGGCAGGCTTTACCGGCGAGCAACGTTTCTTCATGGCATGGACACAGGGCTGGAAAGGTTTAGCGAGAGATGAGGCGGCAAAACAATTATTGGCAACTGATCCGCATGCACCGGCTAAGTTCAGAGGTTTCGGGCCACTTACTAACATGAAAGAGTTTTACGAAGCCTTTGGTGTTAAACCGGGCGACCTGATGTATAGAGAAGATGCAGTAAGGGTGGAAATCTGGTAATCTAAAAGTTATTTAGATACTTGAAAACACCTTGTTTTATGGTGTTTTTCGCAATTTCGAAAGTAATTAACAAATGGTTTAAGAAAACAATAATGGCATGTTTTTGGTAAATTCTTAATAATGAGCTATTTTTGCTTATAGTAGTGAAAATGAAAAAGACCCATCTTGGTTTAGTACTATTGTTTTTATGCGGAAGTTTACTTTCTCAAAATTTTATTCGTCCTAACGAATGGAAGAAATACCGGAGAGAGATTTTCGCTTCTGTAGGAGCAGCCAATTTTTTAGGTGATTTAGGAGGTTTAAATAGAGTAGGAACTGTATACAGCCCAGTTGATATTGAGTTCACGCAAACCCGCACCGCTTTTGGTTTAGGATACAGATACAAAGTTTTAAAGTGGTTGAACTTTACCGGTACTTTCGATTATCTTATCGTACGGGGAGATGATAAGCTAACCAAAGAGCCTTTCCGCGAGAACAGAAACCTGAACTTTAAATCCAATATTTTTGAATTATCAGGACGAATGGAATTGGTTTGGATGAAGAACCAGGTTGGTCACCGTTACGGAATTAAGAAAACATTGGTTCGTCGTATGAAGAACCGTTCATGGGATTTTACTGGTTTTTTCGGAATAGGCGGTTTTTACTTTAATCCTAAAGGACGAGATGCCAAAGGAAACTGGGTTGCCTTAAAACCTTTGCACACCGAAGGGCAAGGACTTGATGGCGGACCAAAACAATACAGTAATTATGCGCTTTGTCTTCCAATGGGAGTTGCTTATCGTATTTATTTTAATAGAGTTGTAGTAGTTGGTATTGAGTTTAATTTCAGAAAAACATTTACCGATTATATAGACGATTGTAGCGGTTTTTATTACGATAATAATGCCATACAAGCCGCTTATGGAACCAAGGCCGCTCATTTTGCCGATCCTAACTTAGGCTTGATTCCTGGCCAAACAAATTGGAATATTCCTGGCACTGATCAAGAAGCTCAGGAGCGTGGACATAAAGGAAAAGACTCTTACATGTCTTTGCAACTTACTGTCGGTTACATCATCAAAAAGAAACACGGTAAGTCACGTTTAAGATCAAAATTCTAAAATTCAATCATTTCTTCTTGGTTAAAATGTCAATTTGGCACTAAAGTGGCCTTGGCACGTGCTTTGTGTATTTAGTTTGGTGTTGAGAGTTCGTAGTTCGTAGAAAAACTTCTGACTCGCACCCGGAGTTCTCCATAAGGAGTATTTCATCATAAAATAAAAATTAATTATAAACAAATAGGATATTCAGGTTCCTTAAATTCCGAACCCTGAACTCCGAACTCTAAACTAAAAACCATGGGCACCATTAAAGTACAAACCGAGAACATATTTCCAATAATTAAGAAATTTCTTTACAGCGATAACGAAATTTTCCTGCGCGAATTAGTAAGTAATGCCGTTGATGCCACTCAGAAATTAAAAGCTCTTTCCTCAATGGGTGAGTTTAAAGGCGAACTGGGCGATACAAAGATCGAGGTTGTAGTTGACAAGGCTTCTAAAACCATTACCATTAAAGATAAAGGTATTGGTATGACCGCCGAAGAAATCGAAAAATACATTACTCAAATTGCTTTTAGCGGCGCCGAAGAATTTGTAAATAAATACAAAGACAAGGTTGATAAGAACGTGGTGATCGGACATTTCGGTTTAGGTTTTTATTCGGCCTTTATGGTTGCTAAAAAAGTAGAGATCTTTTCTTTATCCTATAAAGAAGGCGTTAAAGGTGTTCATTGGGATTGTGATGGAAGTCCTGAATATAACATCGAAGACATCAGCAATAAAGCTGAGCGTGGTACCAATATCATTTTACACATTGCCGATGATTGCGAGGAGTTTTTAGAGAATGCAAAGATCGAAGGCTTGCTTAAAAAATACTGCAAATTCTTGCCGGTTGAAATAAAATTCGGCACCAAAAAGGAATTCGTTCCAAGTGGAGAGAAAGATGATAAAGGTGAGGATAAAACAAAAGAGATCGAAGTAGATAACATCATCAATAATCCGGCGCCGGCATGGACAAAAAAACCGGTTGATCTTAAAGATGAAGACTATAAAAGTTTTTATCACGAATTGTATCCAATGCAATTCGAAGAGCCTTTGTTTCACATTCATTTAAATGTTGATTATCCATTTAACTTAACCGGTATTTTGTATTTCCCTAAGCTTTCTAAAAAGCTGGAGATGCCAAAAGATCGCATTCAGTTATACAGTAATCAGGTTTTTGTTACCGATAATGTTGAGAACATCGTTCCTGATTTCTTAACCCTGTTAAGAGGGGTAATTGACAGTCCGGATATACCATTGAACGTGTCACGCAGCTATTTACAGGCCGATGGCAATGTAAAAAAGATCTCTTCTCACATCACTAAAAAAGTGGCAGATAAATTAGAAGAACTGTTTAAAAAAGACAGAGCTGATTTTGAAAAGAAATGGGATGACATAAAAATATTTGTTCAGTACGGAATGCTGAGTGATGAGAAATTCTATGAAAAAGCTTCGAAATTCGCCTTACTGAAAAACACAGAAGGTAAATATTTCACTTTTGAAGAATATGAAAAACTTGTAAGCGTAAATCAAACCGATAAGGACAAACGCGTGGTGTATTTATACAGCACCAATAAGGAAGAGCAGCATGTTTACATTGACGCAGCCGTAAACAAAGGTTACGATGTGTTAATGATGGATACCATGCTGGATTCGCATTACATCAATCATTTAGAAAGTAAATTTAAAGATACTTCGTTTGTTCGTGTAGATTCTGACACGGTTGAGAAACTTATCCGGAAAGAAGAAGATCAGCCATCGAAATTAACGGAAGAGCAGATCAAGCAATTGCAGCCTGTAATTGAAGGTGTTCTTCCAAAAGAACAGTTTATGGTTGTGTTTGAAAATTTAAGTGAAAAAGATGCGCCAATGCTTATTACACGTCCTGAATTTATGCGCCGTATGAAAGACATGAACGCATTGGGCGGAGGCGGAGGAATGAATTTTTATGGCAATATGCCTGAAATGTATAATCTGGTTGTGAATTCAAATCACCCACTAATAGCTCGTTTGCTAAATGAAACCGATGTTGAAAAACAACAGAAGTTGGCGATGCAAACCAGCGACTTGGCTTTGCTTTCACAAGGCTTATTAAAAGGCGAAAAATTAACAGGGTTCATTAAACGTTCAGTTGAACTTATATAAATACCTGATAGTAATAAGATTAGGATTACTTAGTGACTAAACTGTTCATTTATTTCTTTAGGAAAATAGAACTGATTTTTTTAATTTTAATCAGTTAAAAAACACATCATGAAAAAAATCTACTTGTTTTTATTTATCGCATTAATTGGGATTGCGAATGCGCAGGTGCCAACCTGTTCCCTAAATCCTACATTTATTGCCTCTAATAAAGTTGGGATCTTTCCGGATAGCGCTACAAATTTTTTGCAAGGCACGGTAGGCATTCCTTATGTACAAAACATAACTGTTAAAGTGCCCAAAGACACAACCAGTGCGGGAATTAAATTCTGCTTCAACCGTTTCATATTAAGTAATCCTACAGCAACTACAAATTACAAATTACCTCCGGGATTGAACTTTGGAGTTATTCCTGTTGCTTTGCAAAACGGAACCATTAATGCCGCTCCTTCGTTCAAGTTTCCCGGTAATGCGAATAATTGTGCTGTTATTTACGGTACCCCAACAACGGCAGGTACCTACACCTTGAGTTTAAAGATAGATGCTTATGCAACGCCAACACTAGGTTCATGCTCACCGTCACCAAATGTTAGCGGAGGTAGCGTAGTATCAACACAAACTTTGAATTATTATATCATTAAGATCAATCCGAATACAACTGGTTTAAAAGAAATAGGCAAGAATAGTTTCAATTTGCAGAATATTCCAAATCCATTCTCAAACAAAACCAACGTTAAGTTCTTTGTTTCGGAACCTGCTCCTGTAAAACTTACGGTTTATAATACCCTTGGCGACCTTGTGTATTCTACAACCATAAATGCAGAGCCGGGCGATAACGATTATTTACTGAATGCCGACAACTGGAATAACGGAATGTATTTTTATACCATAAAATATAAGAATTTTACCGAAACCAAACGCATGATCTTGTTCAACAATTAATGCAGAAACAGAAATTTGAACTTTTAATTTTAGGAAGCAGTTCTGCTGCTCCAACTACTCAACGAAATCCATCCGCTCAGCTGTTAAATATAGCTGAGCGTTTTTTTTTAATTGATTGTGGCGAGGCCACGCAAATTCAGTTGCGCAAATACAAAGCAAAATTTCAGAAGATCGATCATATTTTCATCAGTCATTTACATGGTGATCATTTTTTTGGTTTGCCTGGATTTTTATCAAGCATGCATTTATTGGGAAGAAAACAGGAACTGAATATTTACGGTCCGGCTGAACTCAGAGAGATCATTGAAAAAATAAATTCAATTTCAGATACCCGTTTGAATTATCCTATCGTGTGGCATACCACAAGCAATAAAGAACTTAGTCTGTTGTTTGAAGATGATAAAGTAGAAGTACGCTCGTTCCCATTAAAACATCGTATTTTCTGTACCGGATTTTTGTTCAGCGAAAAACCACTTCCAAGAAAGATCGATAAATTCAAACTTGATAAATTCAATGTTTCTCCGGCCAACATTCACAAACTGCGCAATGGCGATGATATTGTAAATGACGATGGCAAAAAAATAAAGAACAAAGATCTTACTCTTGATCCTGAAGCCTCACGTAGTTTTGCTTATTGCAGCGATACCATTTACGATGAAGAGGTAGTGAAATTCATTAAGGGCGTTGATCTGCTTTATCACGAAAGCACCTTTTTAAATGATAAGGAAAAGAGAGCCAAAGAAACCTTTCATTCAACCGCCGAACAGGCCGCTAAAATTGCAAAACTGGCTAAGGTAAAATGTCTTTTAATGGGCCATTATTCTGCACGCTATGGAGATACCGAACAGTTTGTCACTGAAGGCAGTACACACTTCAAAAACATACTGTTAGCAAGTGAAGGAAAAAAGTTTCAAATATAGATTGCGCAGTAAAAAAGTTTAAGTATTTTTGTTTAAAATTATTCTAAATAAGAGATGATAAAGGTTCTGGTTGCTGATAAAAATTACCTTTCAAGGCTTGGCTTAGAATTGCTGGTTAGCGATTTGAGAGGCCTTCAACTGCTTCAGTCTGTATCCTCCGATATTAGCGATCTAAACAAAACAATAGGCCTTTTAAAGCCAGATCTTTTAATTGTTGATCATTGTTCGCTTTCCTTTTCTAACGCCGATCTTAAACAGATCACACGTAAAAACAAAGATCTTAAGGTTCTTGCCATTACTGTTCCTTTAACCAAGGAAGACATGAAGTCGACTCTTAATTCAGGTGTTACCAGTTATTTATTGAAAGACTGTGACAGGGAAGAGATCATTGATGCTATTTATTCTACTTTAGACAACAAACGTTTTTTATGCGGTAAGATCGCAGCTGTACTAACACAGGAATCTGAAGTTGTGATCAATAACAGTTTAATTAAATCATTCTCCTGCAACGGCATCACAGTTACTGAAAGAGAATTGGAAATTGTAAAGCTCATTGCCGAAGGATATTCTAATAAACAGATCGCCGATAAATTGATCCTAAGTACTCATACAGTTAATACTCACCGTAAAAACATTATGGCTAAGCTTGCCGTTAACAATACAGCCGGTATTGTTATGTTCGCAGTAAAAAACAATTTACTCGAAACCAATCACTTTTTGTTTTCTAATTAGAAAATTAACCGCAAAGTTCGCGAAGTTTACCGCAAAACGCACAAAGGATAAATTCAATAAATCGTTAGAGTTCTTTGCGCCTGCTTTGTTTCTTTGCGGTAAAATTACCCCACACAAAAAAGCCGCTACATATCTGCAACGGACTTAAATTCAATTGCAGTAATTTTATTCTACAATGAGTTTTCCGCTTCCTACGGAGTTT
>JANYIQ010000020.1 GCA_025362575.1 Bacteroidia bacterium | reverse complement strand
CATTGCCAACACCGGCGATCTTCAGGTTCCGCAGGGCACAAAAATTCAGTGGGAATTCAATACCAAAAATACCGACAATATTTTTCTAGGCTTTAACGATACTACTTTAACTTTGGATAAAGACGGCAATGATCGTTTTTCGTTCTTAAAACAACTAATGCACAGCACCAATTACAGCATTAAAGCAAGCAACCATTTAGTGAACCGCAGCGGCGATTCGGTTAACTATAGCATTAATGTTATTCCCGATCAAATTCCTATTATCGATGTTAACGAAAAAACAGATTCGCTTAACGTGAAAAATATTTATTTCAGCGGAAGCATTAAAGATGATTACGGTTTTAATCATTTAATGTTTCATTACACGGCTTATACACAAGATTCAAGCGGGCAGCAACAGGTGAAGCAGGGACAAAATATTGTCGGTATAAACAAGGCCAGCATATCGCAACCTTATTTCTATTATTTCGACGCTTCGCCATTTGAGCTTCAGCCGGGCGATAAAATTGAATATTATTTTGAAGTGTGGGATAACGATGGCGTTAACGGATCAAAATCATCTAAAACAAAAGTGATGCAATTTAAAGCCCCAACTTTAGATGAAATAAACGAAGCCACCGGAAAAAACAATAAAGAAATTGAGAACGATCTTGAAGAAAGTTTAAAAAAAGCAAAAGAACTTCAAAAAGACCTTAACGATCTCAGCAAAAAAATGAACGATAAAAAACAATTAGGCTGGGAAGAAAAGAAAAAAATTGAAGATGTTTTAAATAAGGAAAAAGACCTTCAGAAAAAACTGGATGAGATAAAGCAGGAGAATCAATCGAACAATCAGCAACAAAATCAATTCAATCAACAAGACGAATCCATTCTCGAAAAACAAAAACAATTGGAAAAATTGTTCGACAATGTGATGACGCCCGAAATGAAAAAATTATTTGATGAACTTCAAAAATTAATGAATCAGCTTGACAAAAATCAGGTTCAACAAAAAATTGAAGAACTTAAATTGAACAACAAAGATGTAGAGAAAGAACTCGATCGTGCCCTAGAAGCCTTTAAACAAATGGAAGTGGAACAAAAACTGCAACAGGCCATTGATAAATTAGATGAGCTAGCTAAAAAAGAAGATGCTTTAAACAAGGAGACTGAAGGGAAGAAAGCAGAAGAGACTAAAGAGAAGAAAGGGACTGAAGAGAAGAAAGGGACAGAGGACAAAAAAGACGATAAGGATAAAAAAGATAATAGCGACAATAAGGACGCAAAAGACAATAAGGAGAACAAAGATGCCAAAAACGATAAAGATGCAAAAGATAACAAAGACAATAAAAAAGCTGACAGTAAACCTGCCTCGCCGGCAGGCAGGGAATTAGAAAAAAAGCAAGATGACCTGAACAAAGAATTTGAAGATCTAAAAAAAGATCTAAATGAATTGGATAAAAAAAATTCGGAATTAGAACAGCCGAATGAAATGCCTAAAACCGAAAATGCTCAAAAAGAAATTTCTGAACAAATGGAAAACTCCTCGGAAGAGTTAAGTAAAAACAATAAAAAGAATGCATCCAAATCGCAAAAAGAAGCTTCCAAAAAAATGGAAGAAATGAAAAATGCAATGGAAATGGCCATGAAAGAAATGGAGCAACAGCAGGAAGAAGAAAATGCTGCAGCCATGCGTCAGATCTTAGAGAACTTACTTAATCTTTCTTTTGCGCAGGAAGATCTTATAAAACAACTTCCGAAAACAAGAATTGATAATCCGCAGTACGTTAAAATTCCGCAGCAGCAAAAAAAATTACAAGACGACTCAAAGATCATTGAAGATAGTTTATTGGCTTTAAGTAAACGCGCGCCGCAAATTGAAGCGCTTGTTAACCGCGAGATAAGTTCCATAAATAATAACATGAAAAAAACGGTTGAAGCATTAGCGGAACGTATTCCTGCTGAAGCTGGAATGCGCATGCAAAGTTCTATGACCTCAATCAATAATCTTGCTCTAATACTTAACGAATCGCTCGAAAACATGCAGAAGCAAATGAAAATGAAGAGCAACATGAAAGGTGAAGGCGGTAAATGTAAAAAACCGGGGAAAGGTCAAGGACAATCTCCATCCAACAAACCCGGAAAACCCGCCAACATGAGTCAGATGCAGCAGCAATTAAATAAGCAACTTCAGGATCTTAAAGATGCCCTTGCAAAAGGTCAAAAACCAGGAGAAAAGCCCGGTCAAGGACAAAAACCGGGTCAGAAACCCGGCGGAATGGGCATGGGAGGCCAAAACAACCCGAATGCCAACAATCCTATGCCCGGAATGAGCGAACAATTGGCTAAAATGGCCGCTCAGCAGGAGGCTTTAAGGCGCCAGATTCAACAAATGATGGATCAGATGAAAAATAAGGGCCAAAATCCCGGTGGAAACCTCGCAGATATGATGGAACAAACCGAGAAAGACATTGTAAATAAGGCAATTACGAACGAAACGATGAAGCGTCAGCAAGACATTTTGACCCGCTTATTAGAGAGCGAAAAGGCCGAAAGAGAGCGCGAACAAGACGAAAAACGTAAAAGTAATGAGGCAAAAAGTGAGATTTTAAGTAACCCTAGCGCGTTTTTAGAGTATAAAAGGATGAAGGAGAAAGAACTCGAATTATTAAACACCGTTCCGCCAAGTTTAACTCCTTTCTATAAAGAAAAGGTAAATAACTATTTTAACAGCGTAAGCAAATGATACCTGCACGGGGACAGAAAATTAAGATTGAATCATCGGCCGAAAATTTGAGATTAGTAGAACGTTTGATCGAAGACGTTTGTGAAGTTTATAATATAAGCGAAGACAATTACGGAAATATTTTAATTGCAGTTACCGAAGCGGTGAACAATGCAATTTATCATGGCAATGGAGGCAATCCTAAAAAGAATGTTCACATTGGTTTTGAGAATGGAAATAAAAAATTAACCTTCTCAGTTTCCGATGAAGGCACAGGTTTTGATTTCATGAGCCTCCCCGATCCTACCGATCCAAACAACATTGAAAAAGTAAATGGTCGCGGTGTTTTTTTAATGAAGCACTTAGCCGACAAAGTAGAATTCAACCATAATGGTAAGGAAGTTCTGCTTACTTTTAATCTGAATTAGTATTCAATAAATTTTCGCGCAGTCACGACGCGTCGTGATCGCAGATTAAAGCGCAGATTTTCCGCGGAATTTTTCTTTGTTTTGCCTTTATTATCTGCGAACATCTGCGTAACCATCCGCGCTCATCTGCGTGAACCCTGGATCTCTTAACAAAATTTTACACCAATCTCCAAGCTACAGTAGCTTATAACAGCATATTTTTCCGTAATTTCATATCATCAATTCACACAAAAATAATTCTCATTTTTTGATCACGGCATTTTTTATTTTGCTGTGCGGCATTTCATTTTCACAAAAACCCGGCAGCGACGACAAACTCGCCGTTCAATATTTTGAACAAAAAGAATATGAAAAAGCAAATGTGTATTTTGATAAATTGTATGATCAGAATCCTGAGCTATGGTTCAGTTACTATTACAAAAGTTTAATTGGCACTAAAGATTACGGCAAAGCTGAAAAGATCTGCAAAAAACAATTAAAGCGCTCAAAACAAAGCACACCCATTTATGTTTACTTAGGAAAAGTGTACAAACTTGACGGCGAAGAAAAAAAAGAAAAAGAATGTTACGAAAAAGCAATTAAAGAAGTAGCCCCCTATCAAAATTTTGTTCAACCCTTAGCCACGGCCTTTATTGAAGAAGGTTTGTTCGATTATGCTATCGACACTTATCACAAAGCGCGTAAGGTAAATTTAGAGTACCCTTACTTTTATGAATTAGCAGATGTGTACAAACGAAAAGGCGATCTTAAATCAATGATCAACGAATATTTAGACGCCATTGAATACAGAGACAGTGAATTGTATGCTGCACAAAATTATTTGCAAAATGCTTTGGGCTACGATGATGATAATGGCGGATTTAAAAATCCCTTATTAAAACAAGAATTACAAAAGCGCATTCAACAGCGCCCCGATAAAGTTGTATTCTCTGAATTTTTGATCTTCTTACAAAAACAGCAGAAAGACTTTGAAGGTGCTTTTATACAGTGCAAAGCATTAGACAAGCGCGAAAAAGAAGATGGAAAACGTTTATTCGATCTTGCTAAAATTTGCACCGCCAACGAAAAATATGAGGTAGCAGAAAAATGCTATCAGTACGTTATTGATAAAGGCCCTGCCTATGGTTATTACGATGCTTCCAATGTAGATATCATTAACGTAGGCTATTTGGCAATAACACAAAAACCACAGCCAAGCGCCGAAGAATTAACTGCTTTGGAAAACCGTTATTTAAAAGCAGTTGAAAAATACAAGAATACCAATCTTGCAAATTTTCTGATCAGCAATTTAGCAAATCTTCAAACTTACTATTTAAATAAACCCGACGATGCTGTTGCCGAAATTGAAGCCATCATTGCTGCCCCGGGCATTGACCCTGTAACCCGTGCCGAATTTAAAGTTCAGCTGGGCGAAGTATATTTAATTAAAGGATTTATTTGGGATGCTTCTTTACTCTTTTCGCAAGTTGAAAAAGATTTTAAATTCGAGCCCATTGGTCAGGATGCGAAATTCAGGAACGCAAAACTCAGCTATTACGCCGGCGATTTTGCCTGGGCCAAAACACAATGCGATGTATTGAAAGGGTCCACTACAAAATTAATTGCGAATGATGCATTAGATCTGTCGTTGATAATAACCGACGCCATTGGTGTGGATACAAATGCAGCGCCTTTGGAATGGTTTGCCTGGGCTGATCTACTCATTCAGCGTCATAGATATACCGAAGCGATCTCGCATTTAGACAGCATCAATAAAATATTTCCAACGCATACTTTAGGAGACGATATTTTTTATAAAAAAGCTGAAATTTATGTTAAGCTGGGAAGATATGCAGATGCCGAAAAAATGTACAAGAATATTTTGGAGTTTTATCCCACCGAATTATATGGCGATGATGCGCAATTTAAATTGGCAGAACTATATGAGAAAAAATTGAATGATGTGGAGAAAGCGAAACAAAGCTATCAGGATGTTTTGACAAATTATCCGGGCAGCATTTATGTTGTGGAAGCTCGTAAACGATACAGAGCATTGCGTGGCGATAATTTAAATAATGGATAGAAAGAGTTTCATAAAAGCAATATCATTACTTATGGCCAGTCCTATTGTTGTAAAAGCAGAAGATGCTGTGCGCGAATTAAGCAAAGCAGAGAATACAGAAAAAATGCCCGTGATATTTATCGGGCATGGTAACCCCATGAATGCATTGGCAGATAATGCCTTTACAAAAGCACTGGCCGCAATTCCCAAAACCATAAGTAAACCCAAAGCAATTTTAGTTGTTTCGGCACATTGGTTAACTAAGGGTACTTATGTTTCCGTAAACAAACATCCCAAAACCATTTATGATTTCGGAGGTTTCCCTGACGAATTATTCAAAGTAAAATACGAACCCATTGGCGCTCCTGAGATCGCAAATGAAATAAAGAATACCATCAAAACCGTTCCTGTTTTAGCAGATGAACAAATGGGCTTAGATCACGGGGCATGGACGATCTTAAAACACATTTACCCAAATGCAGATATTCCTACATTTGAATTTAGCATCGACTATTCAAAACCTGCCTCTTATCATTTTGAACTTGCAAAACAATTAGAATTTTTAAGAAGCAAAGGTGTTTTAATTGTTGGAAGCGGAAACATTGTACACAATTTAGGAATGGTAGATTGGAAAAATCAGAATACCGGATACGATTGGGCCATTGAATTTGATACCACCGTAAAAAACTTATTGAATAAAGGAGATTTTAAACCTCTGATCAATTACGAAAGCTTAGGGAAAAGCGCGCAACTGTCAATTCCAACCAACGATCACTATTTGCCAATGATCTATACTTTAGGATTAAAAACCGAAAAAGAACAGATTTCCTATTTGTACGAAAGCATGGAAATGGGAAGTTTGAGCATGAGAAGTTTCATCATAAAATAAATCTAAAATTCTATAACTCTAAAATTCAAAAATTATAAATGTATATCTATAACGTAACTGTAAGTATTGATGAAAGCGTTCACGACGAATGGCTAAAATGGATGCGCGAAAAACACATTCCGGATGTGATGAACACCGGTTGTTTTATTGAAAATAAATTAGTGAAGGTTTTAAAAGAAGAGAACAACGGACTTACCTACTCTTTTCAGTACACCTTTAAAGACATGCCAACGATAGAAAAATATCAAAGGGATTTTGCACCGGGGTTGCAAGCCGATGTAAAGAAAAAATACGACGGCAAGTTTGCCGCGTTCAGAACACTATTAGAGATCATTGATTAGTGCTTTCTCCAAACTCCAAACTAAAATGTACCACACCATACGCGCCAAAAAGAAATTAGGTCAGCATTTTTTAAATGACGAGAACATCGCCAAAAAAATTGTTGACTCGTTGCTTGAAATTGACAGCAAGAATTCAATTATAGAAGTTGGTCCCGGTACGGGCGTGCTTACAAAGTATCTTCTTCCTGAAGTTAAGGGTTCTTTTTTTGCATTAGATGTGGATGCTGAATCCATTGCTTTCTTAAAACATAATTATCACGCTTCTGCCGATAAATTTTTGCTGCAGGACTTTTTGGAAATGGATCTGAAGACTCTTGTTCCCGGTAAGTTTAATGTGGTGGGGAATTTCCCGTACAATATTTCTTCACAGATCATGTTCAAGGTATTGCAACATCGTAACGATGTGGATGTGGTGGTTGGAATGTTCCAGAAAGAAGTGGCTTTACGTTTGGCCGAAAAGCCAGGAACAAAAACCTACGGCATTTTAAGTGTTTTGCTTCAGGCTTTTTACGATATAGAATATTTATTTACGGTAAACGAAAATGTATTTACGCCTCCGCCAAAAGTAAAATCGGCAGTGATACGCTTGCAAAGAAATAAACGACAAAGCTTAGGTTGCAACGAAGAATTATTCGTGAAAGTAATTAAAACCACATTCAATCAAAGAAGAAAAACGATCCGTAATTCCATTCGTCCGCTAATGAACATTGATGATTCTCTTTTGCCACCTGTATTTAAGAACCGCCCTGAGCGTTTAGGTGTTGAAGAGTTTGTGGAGCTTACCAATTTTGTTGAAAAACATTTAGCTCGTTAAGGTTTCACGCAGATTTTCGCAGATTTTCGCAGATAAGTACAAATAAATCTGCGCTCATCTGCAAAACCATCTGCGTGAACCTGCCTTTAAATTTTGGAGTAGTATTCGTAAAACTGTTTCCCCACCGCTTCTTGTGATGCATGTTTCAAAATAAAATCACGCATGGCCTGGGGATCGAATTTATATTTGAATTGAACTAAATTTACCAATGCGTTTAGCATTTGCTCTTCATTATTTACATCAACCAAAACTCCGAATTTATCGGTAATGATGTGTGGTAATTGTCCTACTTTGGTTGCCAGAACCGGCAATCCGCAACTCATGGCTTCCAGCACTACTAAAGGCATTCCTTCAAAATGCGAGAAAAGAATTAAAGCATTGCTTTGATGCATTTGAGCCGCAATTTCTTCCGGTTTTTTTGGTCCAACAAAAATAATATTCTTTAACTGCATTTGTTCAGCTAATTTTTTTGCCTCTGAAATGGTTTCTTCACTTCCGCCAATAAGGGTCAATTCAATAGCTATATGGATCAGATTTTGTTCCTGTAATCTTTTTAAAACCCTGAATGTTCCGGAAATATTTTTCTCGCGTTCTACCAAAGAAGAAACGTGTAACAATTTTATTTTATTACTTACATTTTCGGAAATACTTCGTGGTGTAAAAACATCGGTATTCACGGTGTTATAAAGCAGTTCAAATTTCCCAAGCAAACCATGAGAGATCATTGCTTCTTTTTGTAATTGCGAAACGTGCCATATTTTATCTGCTCCTGCAAAACATTGTTTAGTGTAGTGCTTTAACGCAAGTCCCTTGTAATTTCCGTCACTTGCTAAATAGCCGCTCCAATTCTCGGCAATGGTATGTTTAACTTTATAATGTTCCTTAAAAATTGGCAAAGCAATGGCGGTTGGAAAAACAATATTTACCTGTATTGCTTTAACGATGATCTTCTTTTCGATCAATGCGTTCAACAATACATTATAAGCCTTTTTGTATTTTGTGACCTGAAATAATGTTCTTAAAAAATTGGAGTTTGGCTTAGGGTATTTTACTCTGTATTCAACACAATTATCATTTACAACAGTTTCTTCCGGCTTATAAAAAGGCCCGGCATTAGAGCTGTATGCATATGCTACAACTACTTTTGTGTATTTGGAAAGGGCAAGCGCATGGCCACGTATAAAAATTCCGTGTATAGGATTTTCTTCTACCGGATACCACGATGTTAAAAACAATATGGCAGCGTTATCAGATGACATTAAATAAAATGGGGAGAAAATTATTCTAAGCTAACTGTAGAACGTAATAAGAACAGAGAAAGAGTATCGTTGATCTTATCGAAAGAGTATCCTAATTTGTTTCCGCTCTTCATGGCGATGGTAATGAATCCTAAACCTGCACCGCCTTTGTCGCTGATCTCGTTCTTATCCAAATGCTCCATGTAGTAGCTTTTCAGATCAGCCGGTTCAGCAAAAGAATTCAAACGTTCAACATCCTGTTTTAATTTATCAATGTTGCTATTATTAACCAAATTAGCGGTTATGATCTCGACCTTAGCGTGATTCTTTGACAGAACAAAATAATTATGTTGGTGGCCTAAAGAATCTTTGCCGCCATGAATTAACATGTTTTGTAAAGCTTCTACTGATATAAAGAATATCTTTTTTAAAGGCGTTTTTGCAATAGCCAATTCGGTTACTTTGCCTTCTACTTCTGTTTCTAAACGACTAATAGTATCATTATTCAAAACACCATCGTAGGCCAATAGAACCGACTGATCGGGCTTTAAAGTCTCCAATGTTTTTAAAAAGTGTGTTTTAAAAAACGTTTCTTCTATATGTTGCTCGTTGCTCAAACTATTTAAATAAACCGTTTACCTGACTATCAATTAATCGAATTACTTTACCAAGATCTTCTTTACTTTCATTAAAATTAATATCGTCAACATCTACGATCAAAATTTTTCCTGATTCGTATGTTGTTGCCCATGCTTCGTAACGCTCATTCAAACGCTTTAAATAATCCAAGCGAATTGAATTCTCATAATCACGTCCGCGTTTCTGAATTTGCTTTACTAATGTTGGAACAGAAGCACGCAAATAAATAATAAGATCAGGTGCTTTTACTAAGCTCTCCATCAACTTGAATAACGAAAAATAATTTTCGTAATCGCGCGTGGTCATTAAACCCATTGCATGTAAATTGGGAGCAAAAATATAGGCATCTTCATAAATTGTTCTATCCTGAACAACTGTATGTTTTCCTTTTCTAATATCTAATATTTGGCTAAAACGACTGTTTAAAAAGTAGACTTGTAAGTTAAACGACCAACGCTGCATATCTTCATAAAAATCATTCAGGTAAGGATTATCATCAGCATCTTCATAGTGGGCGTGCCACTTGTAATGCTTTGCTAATAAAGAAGTTAGTGTTGTTTTTCCAGACCCGATGTTCCCAGCAATCGCTATATGCATAAATTCAGTAAAATAATAGACTAAGGTATATATTTTACGTACAAAAACCAATTTTTTTACTACCAAGGTCTAATTTAAGGCATTGATAACTAATAAGTTGTGAATTTCGGGGAAATTTAAGGCTTGTAGGCTTTACAAGTCAATATTATGCAGTCTTTTAAAGGGCTGAATTGATAATTCAAGGCTTCGATCACTTTTTTATTAGAAAAATAACTTTTTGTTAAAGCAGCGCTCACTATTGCTTTGTTAATTTTTGATGAAACAGGAACTATTGCATTTAAAAAGCGGGCTGCGTTTAATAAGAATTTTCCTGCTTTTATGGAAGGTGCTTTTTTACCAAATCCTTCATGGATCCAATTTAAAATTTCTCTGAATGAATAATTATTCTCAACTAAAATAAAACGCTCTTTGAATTTTTTTCCTTCCGTTAAGCGGATCATGATCTGCGCAACATCCATTGCACCAACATAACCGGTAATACCTTCGGTATAAAAATTAAATCCCTTATAACAGGTTCGAAATAATTCTCCTGTGCCCTGATTCCATGGTCCAGGACCAATGACCACTCCCGGATTTACAATTACCGCATTCAATCCTTCTTCCATGGCGCGCCACACTTCCTGTTCGGCAGTATATTTACTGATGGCATAAGAACTTTGATAGCCGCCAGGTTTCCAGAAAACAGTTTCATCAATTTCATTCTTTTTGTCGGAATTTTGAATTGCAGCCACAGAGCTTACGTGGCACAAGCCTTTCACGGACTTGAGCAAACAGGCATTTACAACATTAGCTGTTCCTTCAGCATTTATTTTAAATAATTTCTCGGAATCCTTATCATTGAATGAAATGAAACCCGCACAGTGATAAACGTTCTCAATATTCTCCAGTGCTTTTTCGATACTGAGTACGTCACTCACATCTCCTTCGAGCCATGTAATTTTCTTGAAGAGTTCTTTTGAATTATAACACGAAAATACTTTCTCCACTTTACTTAGATCACTCTCTGCTCTTTTAAAGCCCACAACAGTTTTACCTTGCTGAAGCAAATTCAGCATAACATGTGATCCAATTAATCCTGTTGCTCCGGTAACTAAATTCAATTGTTCAATTTTAAATAAAGTTAAAACTTTGAAAGAGATAAAAAATAATAATTTGCGTGATCAATCCAAGTAAAAAACCCGAATAGATCTGCCGTGGCTCATGAGCCTTTAAATACAAGCGACTCGTGGCAATGAGCCCCGCCAGTAAGATAAGCCAGCAGCTTAAAAAAACCGAATTGTGCTTAATGGCAAACGAAACCGCTATCACAGATCCGATCAATCCTCCAATACCAACCATGTGCGCACTGATCTTGAATTTCATGTTAATTAAGGCTGTGAGTAAAATAGCAAAGCCCGCTCCAAAAATTAAGACCTTAATGCTTGGCCAGATATTCAGATCCATGAACAGATAAAACAATCCGAAATAAAAACAGGAAGTTACTATGTAAGGAAAAGTACGTTCTTCCTGATCATCGATGGTAAATGTACTGATGCGCTTAAGTTTATATAAAATGTAAATATTGATCACAGGAAGCAGAAATGAAAATGAACAGATCATTGCCGAAATTATCCACTTCAGTTTAAGCGGGGTCATGAAATCGTAAATGGAACCTTTGAGTAAAAAGAAAAAAACAAGGCTTCCGTAACTGCACATCAGTAATGGATGAAAAATAACGGAAACGATATTAGCAATGCTTTTCATTTCTCTTTCATTTCTTAAGATAATTTTTCTGAAAGGGCCTGTATCTCGCGCTTTGGATCTTTACCGCCATAAATGATATTATATACAGCTGTTGTAATCGGCATGTCGACCTTATATTTTTTATTTATTTCGAAAACACATTTAACGGCATAATATCCTTCGGCAACCATGTTCATTTCAAGCTGAGCCTGTTTAACACTGTAGCCTTTTCCCAACATGGTTCCAAACATTCTGTTCCGACTGAAATGGGAGTAAGCGGTTACAAGAAGATCTCCTAAATACGCAGAAGCTTTGATGTCACGGTCTATCGGATGAACTGCATCCACAAAACGTTTTATTTCCTGAATGGCATTGCTTACTAAAACAGCAAGGTAATTATCACCATAACCAAGACTATGACAAACACCACCGGCAACTGCAATAACATTTTTTAATACGGCCGAATATTCTGTTCCATAAATATCATCGCTGGTTGTTGACTTAATGTAACGGCAGTTGAAATAATAACTTACTACTTCAGCATTCGAAATACTCATCGACGCTAAAGTCAAATAAGATAATTTCTCCATGGCTACTTCTTCGGCGTGGCATGGTCCTGTAATTACACCGATGTTCTCGAAAGGAATACCATACACCTGATTCAAATACTCACCAACAATTAAATTATACTCCGGCACAATGCCCTTAATTGCAGAGAAGAATAATTTGTTTTTCAAGTCGGCTTTTGAAAGTACTGAGATACATGTATGCAAAAAAGCTGATGGAATGGCAAGAATTACAATGTCAGAATTCTTCACGCATTCGCTAATGTCATTGTAAAAATTCAGTTTTTTCAGATCAAAATCAACCGAGCTCAAGTAACGGGGGTTGTGAGAATACTTTTTAATGTACTCAATATCCTCAGCATTTCTGAAATACCAGTTCACCGAATTACAGTTGTTACTGATTATTTTCACGATTGCAGTAGCCCAACTTCCGCTTCCTATAACGCCTATTTTTTTATCTGCCATAAATTCTAAGTATAAATTACATCTTCATCTTTAACCGCGGGTTGTCCGGTTAATCTCTGATATACTTTTGCAACGGTTACTACATCCTTTAAACAATAATCCTTTATTTTCTGAATGTTCTTTTCTTCATAATACACTTTCGACACCATGCTTCCATCCATTTCGTCTTTTGGAGAAGGTAATCCTAAAGTATACGCCAGTAAATTCAGCGAGGTAAAATTCTTGATGTCCCCGAACCTCCACATCTCCATCGTATCAAGGTGTTTCACCTCCCACGGCTTTAAACCCTGCAACTGAAAGTTCTTTGGGAACGGAATTCCGTTAACGATCATCCTCCGGCTCAAAAAAGGGAAATCAAATTCCTTACCATTGTGCGCGCAGAAAAAATGCTCATCCTTATTAAAGAACTGATTCACGATCTTCATGAATTCATTCAGTATTTCTGCTTCATCATCACCGGCAATTGCCTTTATCCTGAAATCAGAATAGGAATAATAGCCCAGGCCTATGCACACAATTTTAGAGAACTCTGCATAAATTCCGGCTTTCGCATAAAGCGCTTCGGGATCATTTTCTTTATTGTAAGCCCATTTTTTATTCCACAATTCTTTTCCGGCTTCGCTAAGATCCTTATAATTATAAGTTACAGGAACAGTTTCAATATCCAGAAATAAAATATTAATTATTTTGGGTTGTTGCTGTGCAGCCATTTTCATTTACTAAAATACGTTTTTTAATTAAAAAGGCCGTTTCAGTTAAGAACGGCCTTATTTTTTTGGTTATTTATATTATTAACATGGCATCGCCATAAGAATAGAAACGGTATTTCTCTTTTATTGCTTCTTTGTAGGCTTTCATGATCAGATCGTATCCGCCAAAAGCACTTACCATCATTAATAAAGTTGACTCAGGCATGTGAAAATTCGTGATCATGCAATTTGCTACACTGAATTCATACGGAGGAAAAACAAACTTATTTGTCCATCCAACATAAGGATTCAATTGTCCGCTTGTAGAAACCGAAGATTCAACAGCACGCATAACAGTTGTTCCAACTGCGCAAACTCTTTTCTTTTTTGTTTTTGCAGTGTTGATCGCTTTGCAGGTATCTGCTGAGATCAAAACTTCTTCGCTTTCCATTTTATGTTTGGTAAGATCTTCTACCTCAACGGTTCTGAAAGTTCCCAAACCAACGTGCAAAGTTAATGGGGCAAACTGCACGCCTTTAATTTCAAGTTTCTTCAATAATTCACGGCTAAAGTGCAAACCCGCTGTTGGCGCGGCTACTGCGCCTTCGTTCTTAGCGAATACGGTTTGATATCTTTCGATATCGCTTTCTTCTGCTTTACGTTTAATGTATTTTGGGAGTGGTGTTTCTCCAAGATCATATAATACTTTTCTGAACTCTTCGTAAGAACCATCGTATAAAAAACGCAGGGTTCTTCCACGCGAAGTTGTATTGTCAATTACCTCAGCAACCAGACTGTCGTTCTCTCCGAAATACAATTTATTTCCGATACGGATCTTACGTGCGGGATCAACCAGCACATCCCATAAACGGCTTTCTGCATTTAATTCGCGCAATAAAAATACTTCGATCTTTGCTCCGGTCTTTTCCTTATTACCATACATGCGGGCAGGAAAAACTTTTGTATCGTTCAACATCATCACATCACCATCTTCAAAATAGTTAATGATGTCTTTGAATTTTTTGTGAATGATCTTTCCTGAGGCGCGGTCAACAACCATTAAACGACTTTCGTCACGACTTTTTGCAGGATACTCTGCCAGAAGTTCTTTAGGCAGATTGAATTTGAACATAGATAGTTTCATCTTTCTTACTTTATTTTATCGCAAGAAGAATGAACTTTACTCCACAGAGGGTGGAGTGTTTCATTAATCTTACGGGATTAATTACTTATTTATTTGATCCGCAGGATAAACATCCCTCGGAATTTTATTTAATGAACGTGTTAACCGTTAAGCGCCTCTGCTCCACCAACGATCTCAAGGATCTCGGTAGTAATAGAAGCCTGACGGGCCTTGTTGTAACTGATCTTTAATTCACGCAACATGTCTTTTGCGTTATCAGTTGCTTTATGCATTGCGGTCATACGCGCTCCGTGTTCGGAAGCAGTAGAATCTAATAATGCTTTATGTAATTGTGTTTTTAACGAAAGCGGGATGAGATTTGTTACGATCGATTCTTTGTTCGGTTCATAACTGTAATCAACAGAAGATGTTTTTACAATGCCATTTTCTAAAGCAGGCGCTATCGGTAAAAATTGTTCTTCAGTTGTTATCTGCACTGCTGCATTTTTGAACTGATTGTAAATTAAAATGATCTTATCGAATTGCTTGTTCGAATAGGTCTCCATTATTTTTTCAGCAACTAATGATGTTTTCCCAAAGGTCATTCCGTCAAAAAGATCGTTCAAATGATGTGGAAGATCAGAACCTACAATATGGTAATCTGTTTTACGGAAAGCATCCTGTACTTTTTTTCCGATCCCTAAAACTGTTACATTACAATCTTTGTAATCGTTTTTAATAAGTATCCAGGTTCTTTTAATGATGTTTGCATTAAAAGCTCCCGCTAAACCACGGTTACTGGAAATAGGAATGATCAAAACATTTTTTACAGCATTGGTGTGCGCGTAAGGATTTTCAGAAGCATTAATGCTGCCGCTTACATTCTCAAGAAGTTCTTTTATTTTACCGGCATAAGGACGAATTTGAGTAACCGCATCCTGAGCACGTTTCAACTTAGCAGCACTCACCATTTTCATGGCACTTGTGATCTGCATGGTTGAACCTACTGATACTATTCTATTTCTTACTTCTTTTAAACTAGCCATTTTTATGAAACTTTAAATGATAAATTTTAAATGTTGAATGATGCACAAACTAATTTAAAATTCATAATTTATAATTTAACATTTTCTATTTATACTTCGCTGTTAATTCACTTGCCGCTTTTTCTAACGCGTTTGTTACTTCGTCGTTATAAGTACCGGCTTTTAATAGATCCAAAATATTTTTGTGCTTGCGCTCTAAAACATCCAGGAATTCTTTTTCAAATTCACGAACTTTAGTAATAGGAACGGTACGTAATAAGTTTTTAGTTCCTAAGTAGATGATCGCCACTTGTTGCTCAACACGTAATGGAGAGAACTGACCTTGTTTAAGGATCTCCACGTTGCGCGCCCCTTTATCTAAGATCGATTTTGTAGCAGCATCAAGATCAGAACCGAATTTAGAGAACGCCTCTAACTCACGGTATTGTGCCTGATCTAATTTTAAAGTACCTGCCACTTTTTTCATCGACTTAATTTGAGCGTTACCACCCACACGCGATACAGAGATACCTACGTTAATAGCGGGACGAACACCTGCGTTAAACAAGTTACCTTCTAAAAAGATCTGACCATCTGTGATCGAAATTACGTTGGTAGGAATATATGCTGATACGTCACCTGCTTGTGTTTCGATAATTGGTAATGCGGTTAAAGAACCACCACCTTTTACGATCCCTTTCAATGACTCAGGAAGATCATTCATGTTCTTCGCGATCTCGTCAGAAGAGTTCACTTTTGCAGCACGCTCTAATAAACGACTATGCAAATAGAATACGTCACCCGGATATGCCTCACGTCCCGGAGGGCGGCGTAATAATAAAGATACTTCACGATAAGCAACTGCTTGCTTAGAAAGATCATCATAAACGATCAATGCAGGACGACCGGTATCGCGGAAGAATTCACCGATAGCAGCGCCTGCGAACGGAGCGTAAAATTGCATTGGAGTTGGATCAGATGCATTAGCGGCAACTATAATAGTATATGGCAATGCACCGTTCTCTTCTAAGGTACGTAAGATATTTGCAACGGTTGAACCTTTTTGGCCGATCGCCACATATATACAATAAACAGGTTTTCCTGATTCGTAAAATTCTTTTTGATTAATGATAGTATCGATACAAACCGCAGTTTTTCCGGTTTGACGATCGCCAATAACTAACTCACGCTGACCACGGCCAATAGGAATCATCGCGTCGATCGCTTTGATACCGGTTTGAAGCGGTTCGTTTACCGGCTGACGGAAGATAACTCCCGGTGCCTTTCGCTCTAGTGGCATTTCGTAAGTCGTGCCTGTGATCGGGCCTTTACCGTCGATCGGCTCGCCTAATGTATTTACAACACGGCCTAACATTCCTTCTCCTACTTTTAAAGAAGCGATACGGTTAGTACGTTTTACAGATGACCCTTCAGAGATACCTTCACCAGAGCCTAATAATACGGCACCTACGTTATCTTCCTCAAGGTTCAATACGATCGCCTGTAAGCCATTTTCGAATTCGATCAACTCACCAGCCTGTACTTTTGATAAGCCGTAGATACGGGCAATACCATCACCAACTTGTAAAACGATTCCTACTTCTTCTAACTCAGCTTCGCTTTTAAAGCCTGCTAATTGTTGTCTTAAGATTGCAGATACTTCTGCCGGTTTAACTTCTGCCATTTTATTAAAATTAAAAATTAATTAAGTTCTGGTACAAAATGATCATCTGAAAAATTCTTCTTCAGATCATTTAATTTACGTTTTATGCTTGCATCAATTTGCTTATCACCTACGGTTAAAATAAAACCGCCGATCAAAGCTTTATCAATTTTTTCAACTATTTCCACTTCGCCGCTTGCCTGTTTTTTTACGATAGCTAAAATTTTCGTTTTAGTGGCGTCATCCAAAGTAATAGCTGTTGTAACAATAGCTGTAGTAATATTCTTATGTAACTTATACTGCTCGTTAAAAGCATAAGCAATATTTTCAACATCTCCTTCACGGCGTTTCTGAGTAATTAAATTCAGGAACGATAAAGTCGTTTGAGATACTTTACTTTCGAAGATAGATCTGATAATAGAAGATTTTTTGTCTGTACTTACTACCGGACTTTTTAAGAGAACAGTGAACTCGCGATTTTGTTCGCAAACCTGTTTTATAAGCAGCATGTCTTTATTCACTTCCTCAAGTTGTTTTAACTCGATGGAAAGATCAATTAAAGATTTAGCGTATCTTGAAGCAACAATCATTTTAGTTCAGGTTAACGTCTTTCATTAAAGTATTTACAAGCGCTTTTTGCTTATCATCAGATGATAACTCGGAGCGCAATATTTTTTCTGCAATTTCTATGGATAGAGACGCCACCTGATTTTTAAGGTCGCTGATGGCCGCATTTTTTTCGTTTAAGATCTGTTCACGGGCAGTTGCCAAAATACGATCTGTTTCTTTGGTAGCTTTTGCTTTCGCTTCGCTTATGATCGCATCTTTTGTGTCGCGTGCTTCTTTCAATAAAGCATCGCGCTCTTCACGCGCCTGCACTAATATTTTTTCGTTATTTGATTGTAGTTCGCGCATATCGTTCAATGCACTTTCAGCACTTGATAAAGCGTGAGCAATGTTTTCTTCGCGGGTTTTAATTGCCGCTAAAATTGGCTTCCATGCATATTTACTAAGCAATAGAACCAACAAGATGAACACCAGGGAAGTCCAAACTATTAGACCGATACCCGGAGTGGTTAGTGAACCTAAAATAAATAAACTGTTCATTTTATTATTTTTAAAATTTTTAAACTTTCAACCCGTTGGATACCATATCCTACGGGTTCAATTAAAATATAAAGTCCCTCACCAACCGTGAGGGACAATTATATTAGTTACCGCCTTGCATTAAGGCTACAACCACACCGAATAAAGCAACACCCTCAACTAGAGCGGCTGCGATGATCATGGTTGTTTGAATTTTGTTGTACATTTCCGGCTGGCGAGCAATAGCTTCTACTGCGTGACCACCAATTAAACCGATACCGATACCAGCTCCAATAGCTGATAAACCTGCACCGATCGCTGCGATACTTCCTGTCATTTTTTCTTGGTTTTATTTATGGTTAATAAATTCTTCTTTTAATTAATGTGCGTGTTCTTCACCTTCATGTCCTTCTTCATGGTGATGTTCGGCAACAGCCGCACCAATGAATTGAGAGGTCAGTAAAGTGAAAATATACGCCTGTAATAAAGCCACTAAACATTCTAATACATCAATGAACAAAGTAAAGGCTACTGCAACAGGAGATACCCATAAGCTCTGGAAAACAAATATCAATCCTATTAAACTGATCACGATAATGTGACCTGCTGTCATGTTCGCAAACAATCGAATCATTAAAGCGAAAGGCTTGGTGAAAATTCCAACGATCTCTAAAGGGATCATCATTATGTACAATGCCTTTGGAACGGGTGGCATTAAAATGTGCATCCAGTAATTTTTATTGGCATTAACGTTGGTGATAATTAAAGTACAGGTTGCTAAAACAAAAGTAAAGGCAATGTTTCCGGTAAGGTTAGCACCGATAGGGATCATACCTAACACGTTATTAATTAAGATCAAAAAGAAAACGGTTAACAGGTAAGGAACAAATTTATCGCTCTTGGCACCGATATTGTCTTTAGCAATATCATCACGAACAAAAGTAATAAGCGGTTCAAAGAAAGATTGTTTTCCTTTTGGTGCAGATGTAACGCCGGTTGTTTTGTAGGATTTTGCTATCGAAGTGAAGATCCAGAAAATCAATGCTGCAGATAATAATAGCTGCACAACGTTCTTAGTAATTGAAAGGTCGGTTATTTTTTCCTGAGGGTCAGCAGAGATGATCTCTTCTTCCACTAAACTATAGGCACCGAAAGAAGCATGACCATGTTCAAAAACCGCTGAAGAAAAGAACTGAACACCTTTTGTGCTTGAATAAATGATACAAGGTAAAGGCAAAGCCACTGTTTCGTGACCTTCGCCCCAAAAATGCCAGTAGTGAGAATCTAAAATGTGTTCGAAAGCAACCTTAGTGATATTTACTTTTTCTTCCTTTGCTTCTTCATGACCACCGACGTGAGGAGCAACTGCGCTTAGGCTATCTGACTCTGTTGCAGGGTGTTCTTCTTGCCCAGAAGCATATGTTTTTAATGAAACAAGTGAGAAAAGAGCAAAAACAAGCAGAAATAGGGTGCTTTTTTGCTTAAATATCTTGATTTTAGGGCCCATTACGCTGTTTAAAAAGTTCGTTTTGTGAATTCGGGTGCAAATGTAGGTATATTTTAATAATTGGTGAAATTTTTGACAAAGAAAAAACAGGATCTTGGTAAGCCACTTAACTATTTGATATAGTGATCTTTACATCGATAAAGGGCACCTTCGGTTCTTAATACTTTTTCAACAAAAAGTTTAGACGTTTTTTAGATTAACAAGGGCGATTAGGATTCGCAAATTTACAGAAGACTTGCGTGAAAGAGATTAACTCATCCTTTTTTTCACCTGATAAAAATAAGCTCCGCTCACGCAGGCCACAAAAAATAAAAGCAATTTTATCACTTGAAAAATAATTCCGCTTAACGCTAGTCCGCGCAAAAACACACCGTAAAAAGCTTCGAGTCCCCAGTTGAGCGGTGAAATGGCGCTGATATTCTTCATTACCGCCGGCATCACAAAAGTAGGGATCCAAACACCACCAATGGCTGCTAATATCACAACGCTTACCGCGCCAAATAAAGCTGCCTGATCCTGCGAATTGGCGACCGTGCCAATCAATAAACCAAAACCTGTTGCTGCTAAACCTGCACTTAAAGACACAATAAAAAGTGTGATCAAATTGTGGCCCACCTGCAAAGCGGATAATCCCAACATCGGTAAAACATAAATTCCAACGCAAAGCATAAGTACAAACTGAAGTAAGCTGATCATTAAATACATTGAGATCTTTCCCATTAAAACAGTAAGATAAGATCCCGGCATTGTCAAAAGTCGAAACGCACTTCCATCTTCACGCTCACGAATAATGTTTCCTGAAAGCGGAATGCAGATAAAAAACATGGCGAACATTGTCCACGCCGGAACATTGTGCTGCGTGGCATTTGGTACTAAAGTAGTTTCGCTCGTAGTTGCATACTCCTGAACAGTTGTTACCAGAGGTCTTGTATCAAATGTAACAGATGACGAACCCGGTGTAGCGCTTTCCTTCAATTGTTCTGTTAAAACATTACCCATGCTTTGCATTTCAATTGCCGAAACAATTCTGTCAATAGCACCACTGATGCTGGTTTTAAAAGATTGCTTGGTAATGGGATCAAAAAACAATTGTATATTCAATGCACTTGTGTCAGTAACAGCATTTGTTTGAGAAAATAATTTTGAGATCTTGTCACTTGCTTTCACTCTTAATTTTTTGGAAGTGTTTTCCGCCACCACAATACCGATCAGATATTTTCCGCTCGCTACTAACTTTTTTGTTTCTTCAACTGAAATCTCTTTCTTGATCACTTCAAAGAAATGCGTTTGTTCTAAGGCCTTCTCCAGATTTTCTGAAAGCGAATCTTTGTCCTTATCAACAAATAAAAGCGGTACAGAGGTTTCGTTTACCGATCTGAATGTTGAATCCTGAATGATGGTAACAATAAAAACCAAAGCCATTGGCATCAAAAACATTATTGCAAGCGCTGCTTTATCCCGGATCAGGATCTTGAACTCTTTGTATATGCAATACGCCAGTTTTTTCATTAGCTACAAATAGTTTCACGCAGAGTTTCGCAGATGAGTGCGCAGAGTTTCGCAGATGTCTTTTTTAAATGCCTCATTAATCTCTAAATCTGTTTCCTGTAATTTTTAAATATACGTCTTCAATGGTTTTGCAATCATTGCTGTCTATCAGATCCAGTGTTTTTCCATGTGTAATTATTTTTCCTTCATCAATGATAGCAATGTGCGAGCAAAAATCTTCCGCTTCATGTAAATGATGCGAAGTATAAAAAATGGTCATTTCATTATCCTTATTTAATTTTTTAAGATGGTCAATGATCGCCATTTTCGACTGCAGATCAACGCCTACAGTTGGTTCATCTAATATTAAAAGTTTCGGTAAATGCAAAATGCCGGCTATTAAATTCACACGGCGTTTCATACCGCCTGAAAAGGTCTGCACTTGCTGATGCATGTTCTCTTCCAAACCTAAAATGCTAAGATTCTCTTTTATTCTTTTTTTTAATTCGTTGGTTTCAATGCCATACATCTGTCCTAAGAACATCAGATTTTCCCAGGCCGTTAATTTTGCATACAAAGCAATTTCCTGTGGCACCACGCCAATGCATGTTTTTGCATCATTCGATTGAGATACCGTATCAAAACCATTAATTAAAATTTTACCTGACGATGGTTTGAACAAACCGCAGAGCATTGAGATCAATGTGGTTTTGCCCGCACCATTCGGACCCAGTAAACCAAAAATACTTTGTTGTTCTATGCAAAGCGAAACTGAATTTACCGCAGGCCTTGCCACATTTTTGTATTGTTTAGATACCTCTTGTATGTTGGCTAAGCATTGACTCATTAAATAATTCTCATCCTGATTAATTATTCCTGAAGGAAAATTTTCATTTCGCAGGTGGCAACAGGTTCATCATTCACAAAAGAAGCAGCTTCAATTAAAGTGAAATTCAACACCTGAGTTTTTACCGATATTCTTGTGATCACTTCCGATCCAACAGGAGGTTGAAAAAATATTTTCAGATCTTTTATATTGGCAATGAATCCTAATTTTGGGGGAATGTTATTTTCGTAGGATAAGTAACCGGCTTGTGCAGCTACACTCTGCGCCAGATTTTCTACAATACCCGGCTCTGTTAATTTCCCATCACTCACAAAAATGTGATGTGCCTCTACAAGAAATCCTGTTTTACTGGCCTCGTACGAACATTCATAAATATTATGCACCAGGCAAATAGGATCGCGCTGGGGTATATATTTAAAAATAGTTTCCTTAGTTGCTAATGTCATAGTTTTATTTTTTTAATTCGTTCTGCTGGTAATAAGCGATCAGCTTTCTCATTTTACCGGCAGCAATTATCGGTGCCAATCGTGTAGCTATTGTAATGATGGGCGACAAAAGTAAGATCCCGGTTGGTAAAACCATTCCAAATATTTTCACCCGCATTTTCCGGTCAGCACTTCCTGCAGTTCCCTTTTTAGAAATGTAATTGGCGTATAAAGGAAACAAAGCTTTCCCTCGTCCTTCCATTATCAGCAAATTTGGTTTCACGGTTACAAATCCTTTTCCCACGATCTGACTTTGAAGATCGTCAAAATTATTTTTTTGCAAAGAAGTTTTTATCAACTCTCCAATGACCGGTGCAGTTTGAATGTCAGTGTCAGAGATCCCGTATTTAGGAAAAAATCCCATGTATTTCTCTTTTATTCCTTTTAATTCGAAGGCTAGCACGGTAATCAGGCTGGTTAGATTGGCCGACCTGTCGACAAACGTAATATTCCCAACCAATTTTGCATTCAGATCCAGCAATCGCTGTTTCATTTTTTCCTGAGCATTTAACCACATGTTACGGCAATTGATGATCGTAATTACGGGTTTAGTGTTCAATAAGATCTTTGCTTCCTTAGTCATCAAAAAAGAGCTGATAGGTCTGCAAATACTCAAAAACCAAGGCTGATAGGCGATGATGACCAGATCATAATTTATGGTCATGTTAATGCCTGATGGTTCTAACTCAAAAGGAATGGCATGCACATTCTCAGGAAAAACATCAAAAAATTCGCTATACTTCCAAGGATAAGGCAAAGCAGTAACAGGCTTTATCAATTCGTAATGGATCTTGTATTCCTGTTCGTTGTTAAAAGGTTTTAATACAGCATCCAGGCCTTGTTTGGCCTGACCTGTTTGCGTGTAATATATGACCAGAATGTTTTTCACCTCTTAAAATTAACAGTACAAATTTATATTAATAATTCTATCTTTGCTTATACTTATTTTTATATGAGCACAGACAGTACAAAAATCGATTCAAGCAAGGCTCCGGAGCCTGTAGGATTATATCCGCATGCACGCCGCGTAGGTAACTTTTTGTTTTTAAGCGGTGTTGGTCCGCGCGAAAGAGGCACTAAAAAAATTCCGGGTGTGGAGTTAGATGAAAAAGGAAACATTGTGAGTTACGATATTGAAGCGCAATGCCACAGCGTATTTCGCAACATTAAATATATTCTGGAAGATGCAGGAAGCAACTGGAATAAAATTGTTGATGTAACTGTTTTCCTGACCAACATGAAAGATGATTTTCCGAAATACAATAAGATCTGGGCCGAATACTTTAAAGAAAATCCGCCTTGCAGAACTACAATCGAAATAAATTGTTTACCAACTCCAATTGCCATTGAATTAAAAGTGATGGCTACAATAGATTAGATATGAGAAAACTAATTATTTTATTTTTTGTTTTTGCTGTAGTAACCTTATCGGCACAAAAACAAGCTGTTATTGCTGATACCGAGGTGTCGGCTGTTTTAAAAGGTTTATCCTTAGAAAAAACAATTGCCCAGGATTCTATTGCAAAATTAAATGGCCTCCTCTTAGAAGGCGATAGTGCAGCAAAATACAAGATCGTGTCGTACGTTTTTTTTGTGAATTACGACAAGCGAATGACCAACGATGCTTTTAAGGGAAGTGAGTTCAATGATGAGATGAAAGCGTTTTTTGTAACGCTTGAAAAAAATTGTCATATTGCTTTTAAGGACATTGTTGTGGAACATAAAACCACAGGCGAATCCTACACGATCGATCCTCTTAACGTTACAGTTCAGATCGACAAAAATGTTGTAAAAAAAGGCCAGCACTCAAAGCACTGACCCTTTTCATTTAGCCCGTAGGAAAATTTCCAACGGGCTGAACAAAATAAATTTTATTGAGCCGTTGCTTTTGGTGCCGAAGAACTATTCTTAACGTTCTTCCATGGATTTGTAAATGGCTTAAAGAAATAAGCAACTCTTAATCCCACATAATTTCCTCTGTTACTGAATTCGTGATTATAAGATTGCCCGTCGATGGTATAGTTAACTGTAGCGTGAGACATCTCAGAAAAACCATGATTAGCAATTAAGGATACACTTAAAATACTACCGCGGTTAAATGTTTTTTCGCGGCCAACAGCCCAACGCGCCTGAATGTAATTTCCGGCATTTGAAGTAACATTGCTGCTTAAGTAATTTGTTGTTGATGGTCCATCATTACTCTGACTTGCCGACTCGGAAATAGTTTGCTGACCAACAAAAACATTGGCAACCCCGCCACTTACAAACCAACGCCAATTTTTACAATTAGGATTGAATTTATAAGAAGCCATTAAAGGAATTTCGAAAGTAGGAACTTTTGCTTTTACAGTTGTGAAACGCGGCGCCCTGCTTAAAAAAGAATAATCTTCGGCAATAGCGAATTCAAATCCTGTTGAACCAACAGCCATCCCGGTTGTAAGCATCCAGTGTTTATTGATATCATAACGCGCAATCAAACTAAATCCATTCGAACCAAATTTGTTCTGATGAAAACGGGCATTCGCATGATCCATACCACCAACAAATTTTGAATGATTTCCCTGAAATCCGGATTGCACTCCTAATCTCCAGGTATTATTTTCTTGTGCGTTCAACAATAAAGCATTTACTGCAAACGCTAAAAGAGTAATTGATTTTTTCATATTCTTATTTTTATTGATTTAAAATTAGTCAGCCAGTGTTTGACTCAAATAATGAACCAAGGTTTAATCAAATTGAGCATTTCAGAAAACAAAAGATTGTATTATCTTGTTTATCATGTAGTTAAACAATCTGTGAATTTGGGTATATATCGGTGAAGATGATAATAATTGCCTGAAAACCAAACTAAAAGTCTAATTTTAACGTTACAGTTAAAAAGCAATATCATGAAAATAAAAATTTTAATATTCACATTATTTTGTTTCAATATTGCGCTTTCACAAGATCAGCTTTTCAAAAAAGATAACGCGAAACTCGAAGTAAAAATTTTAGAGATCACTCCTACCGAAGTTAAGTACAAATTATTTTCGAATGCCGATGGTCCATTATACATTATTTCTAAAAGCGAAGTGGCTTTGATCATATACAAGAACGGCGAGCATGAAGCTTTTAAAACCTCAGAAACAGTGCCTGTGCAGGTTCCGGTTTATGTTAGTCCGCCCTATGTTAGCAGCGGCATAGATTCTTTTTTTATAAAAAAAGAAATGCAAAAAGTAAAGCATTATGAAGAAGTTACCAAACCAAAAAATGTGCTTTTCATCAACAGTGTTGAATTACTCAACGTCAGTTTAGGATTTGATTACCTTCACGAATTTTTACACAACACCATTGATGTTCACGTGCCTTTGTCGTTCTCAATAGGTGATCCTACCATTAATTTTAATGGGATTTTCGGCTCCTACAATACATACGGTGTCAGCAATTACAAATTGAACCGAAAAGCATACGATGTTGGTTTGGGAATTTACGTGAACACCAGCGGGAAAAGAGCCATTACACATTTCATTGGGCCCCTATTTCGCATGGCGCAATTTAATGGGTCTTACCAGATCAATGTTTGGCAGCCTAATTCGAGCTATTACTCATCGTACATAGCAGAGAACCATAATTTTACTTTAAATCAAACTTATGCTATGCTTAATAACGGTTTTTTATACCGCTTAACACCTCATTTTAATATCATGATGAACATAGCGGTTGGCATAGTAACAAGTCGCAACTATATTTCGGGTGACCCTGCAAAAGCAATAATACCTAATAGCAATGGTTATTATCCAAGCACCAGCTCAACGAATACACCTGCCGCACAGTTTGGCTTTTGTTTTGGTTATAGGTTTTAGTTTCCAATAGTATTTACAAATCCTTTTCTGAGTTTTTTAAAAGGATACCAGGTAAGTCCAAAAGACCAATAGGTTAAGCGGTTAAACAGTGCATAATTTCCCAAAACATAAGCTCCGAAAACATTTTCTTTTAATCTAAAATCGTAATTCATTTTTATTTGGAATGAAAATAAAGCCCTCCCACCTGTACCTTCCGATTTAATATTTACGTATGGAGTTGAATCATTGGTTTGTGTAATCCAAACCGAATTACTTGAAGAAACAGTAGAGGTGTTGATAGCTTCCTGTTGAATTGAATATCCATTTGTTATTGTAGTACTTCGAGCATTAAAGCTTATAGAGTTTACCAAACATAAGTTTAACTTTTTCCCTAATTTAAAATCAAGCCCGTTGTTTAAGTTGACTATATGATAGTTTCCCATGACCGATAAAAATGTTCCGGAAAATCGGCCATGATAATAACTTGATGATTTACTGTAATCGTAATTTGTTATCACATTCATATACGATATACCAATCAAATGCTTTATTTTATTATTATTTCCACACATAAAATTCAATCCGAAATATGGGACACCAAGATTCTGCCCGCTTTTTGAATTCCGTTTAAATTCTTCGTGATCATGTTGATCATCCACCAACACAAGTTTATTTGGCACAAAGTTAAAACTCTGGTAGAATGCCATTCCAGCATCAATATTAAACCATAACCAATCGTTTAATCTTTGCTCACTCCTTGGTTTCTTTTCGTTAGCAGTAGGTTCAAATGAGGGTTGAATTATTGGGTTTGTTTTAACAAACACATCAGTTAGACCATTTTTATATGTAATTCTGACCAAATCAGTCTTATCAATAGTATATAAAGGGCCATTTGGATTGTTAACCAATTTATACTTTACATAACTCTCTCCTACTTCGGTGACATTCACTTCTAACTTCGTACTATCATTCAAGACCAATTTTTCTTGCGAAAATCCGACCAAATGAAGCATTACTGCAAGCAAAAAGTATGTAAAACTCGGTTTCAGGGGCATTTCCTATAAATTTACTCAATTATGCTCCTATTTTCAAATAATATCGTGCAAAACTTCTCCTTTTTTTACTAAATTCGTCTTCCTTTTTTGGAACTCATGAACAAGTACAAAACATATACAGCACTCAATCTTTCACAGATCAGTAAAGACATTTTACAATTCTGGAAAGAGAACGACACCTTTGATAAATCGGTTACTACGCGCGAAGGCGCAAAACCATTTGTGTTTTATGAAGGTCCCCCAAGCGCAAACGGTATGCCCGGCATACACCACGTTATGGCCCGCGCAATTAAAGATATTTTTTGCCGCTACAAAACCTTACAAGGCTTTCAGGTAAAACGTAAAGCCGGTTGGGATACTCACGGTTTGCCAATAGAACTTGGTGTGGAAAAAAGTTTAGGTATCACCAAAGAAGATATCGGAAATAAAAATTCTGCAAAATATATCTCGGTTGAAGATTACAACAAAGCCTGCCGTAAAGAGGTAATGAAATACACCGATAAGTGGGAAGAAGTTACTTCGAAAATGGGTTACTGGGTAGACATGCAAAACCCTTACATCACTTACGAAAACAAATACATTGAAAGTGTTTGGTGGCTGCTTAATAATTTGCACGAGAAAAATTTATTGTACAAAGGTTATACCATTCAGCCATACTCTCCGGCGGCGGGTACAGGATTAAGTTCGCACGAATTAAATCAGCCCGGATGCTATAGAGATGTGAAAGATAGAACGGCAACCGTTCAATTCAAAGTTCATCCCGATAGTTATGGTACCAAATTTAAAGTTAAGGGCGATCTTTATATTTTAGCTTGGACCACCACTCCTTGGACGCTACCTTCCAATACAGCTTTAGCAGTTGGAAAAGACATTGATTATGTTTTTGTAAAATCATTCAATCCATTCAGCGGTAAACCTCAGACCGTTATTTTAGCAAAAGATCTGGTTAATAAATATTTCTCAGAAAAACATACTGACCTAAAGTTTGAAGATTACAAACCAGGAGACAAAAATATTCCTTTCAAAATTGTTGACCATTGCAAAGGTTCTGAACTTGTTGGCATTAAATACGTGCCACTGTTGCCTTTTCTTCCACCCCAACGAAAAGCTTTTGAGGTAATTCCGGGTAACTTTGTTACCACCGAAGATGGAACTGGCGTAGTTCATATAGCTCCAACTTTCGGCGCTGATGATTTTAAAGTCGCAGTTATTAACGGAATCTCAACTGGTATTGTTACCGTAATTGAAAACGGAGTTGAAAAACAAAAACCACTAGTTGATGAACGTGGCAAATTCCTATCACAAGTTAAAGACGGCGTTTTCCTTTACGGAGAAGAATACGTGAAAGAAGCTTATTTGACCGAAGAAGAAAAGAAAACAGAATTCGAAAAGCAGAAGAAAATTTTAGAGGCTGCCGGAAAGATCAAAGAACTAAAAGCTTACCTCAGTGTTGATGAACGCATTGTTCTTAAATTACAGGAAGAAGGCAAACTCTTTAAAAAAGAAACATACGAACACAGCTATCCGCATTGCTGGAGAACCGACAAGCCCGTTCTCTATTATCCTTTAGATTCGTGGTTCATCAAATCTACTGAAGCTAAAGATCGCATGATCGCATTAAACAAAACCATTAACTGGAAACCTGAATCAACCGGCACCGGCCGCTTTGGAAACTGGTTAGAGAATTTGAATGATTGGAATTTGTCGCGTTCACGCTTTTGGGGTATTCCTATTCCAATTTGGACCAGCGAAGATTCATTAGAACAAATTGTAATTGGAAGTGTTGAAGAATTAAAAAAACAAATTGAAAATTCAGTTGCAAAAGGATTCATGCAAACGAATCCGCTTGCGCAATTTAAAGTTGGCGATAACTCAAAAACAAATTACGATACGTTCGACCTTCACAAGCCTTACGCCGATACAATTGTTTTGGAAAAGAACGGGAAGAAACTATTCCGCGAACCTGATCTGATCGACGTATGGTTCGATTCGGGTGCCATGCCTTATGCGCAACTGCACTACCCTTTCGAGAATAAATCTTTAATCGACAACGGATTGTCCCCCTTAAAAGGGGGTGCCCAAAGGGCGGGGGATGCAGCCTTCCCTGCAGATTTTATTGCCGAAGGTGTTGATCAAACCCGCGGTTGGTTCTTTACTTTGCATGCCATAGCAACCATGTGTTTCGATTCCATTGCCTATAAAAACGTTATCAGTAATGGTTTGGTTCTAGATAAGCATGGCAACAAAATGAGCAAGCGCTTGAACAACGGTGTTGATCCTTTTGAAACCATCGAAAAATTTGGAGCAGATGCAACGCGTTGGTATTTGGTTTCAAATGCTGCGCCTTGGGATAATTTAAAATTTGATGCGGATGGAATTTCAGAAGTTCAACGCAAAATATTCGGAACACTCTACAACACCTATGGCTTTTATGCACTTTATGCAAACGTTGATAGTTTTTTAATTGACGAAAAAAATATAATTCCGGTCTCTGAACGCAGTGAATTGGATCGTTGGGTAATCTCAAAACTTCAAACCTTAATTGAAGACGTGACTGAATATTACGGGACCTACGAACCGCACCGTGCAGCCCGCGCCATTGAAGAATTTGTTGATCTCCACTTAAGTAACTGGTACGTTCGTTTATCACGTCGCCGTTTCTGGAAAGGCGAAATGAGCACCGATAAAAAAGCTGCTTACGAAACCTTACACGAATGTTTATTGGTGGTTTCTCAATTAATGAGTCCAATTGCTCCATTTTTTGGCGATTGGTTATATCAGAATTTAAGTTTGCCGGTACGTGAAAACGCCATAAAAAATAATTCATCAATGAAATGGGAATCGGTGCACCTGACCCATCTGGTAAAAGTTGAAAAGAAAGATCAGGATAAAGCTTTGGAAGAACGCATGGAACTTGCGCAAAAAATTTCTTCCATGATCTTATCGATCCGTAAAAAAGAGAACATAAGAGTTCGTCAGCCTTTGCAACGTATTCAAATTCCTGTTTTAGATAAATTGTTTCAGCAAAAAATTGAAGCGATACAAGATCTGATCTTATCGGAAGTGAACATTAAGGAAATAAATTTTGTGGATGAAAGTCAGACACAGATCGTAAAAAACCTGAAACTGAATTTCAAAACTCTGGGCACTAAATGTGGCAAGAACATGAAAGCCGTTCAGGAATTTGCTAAAACAAATGGTCCGGCCATTATTTCCGGAATTGAAAAAACAGGCAAATTTGATGTTAGCATCGAAGGGCAGATCATAAGTCTTGAAACGGAGGATGTAGAAATTATTCCGGTCGATATTCCGGGCTGGAAAGTGGCTAACAGCGGGCAAATTACCGTTGCTCTGGATGTTACCATAACAGAGCCATTAAAACAGGAAGGTTTGGCCCGTGAAGTAGTCAATCGCATCCAGAACATGCGTAAAGACAAGGGTTTTGACGTTACCGACAGGATTTTGGTTAAAATTCAACAAAATGAGGGCCTGGATGCCGCCATAAAGAATAATTTGAACTATATTTGCTCGGAAACTTTAACCGGTGATTTGCAATTAGTTCAGAATTTGAGCAATGCCTCTGCAAATACAGTTGAAGTGGACGAAACCATTTCGACCTTAATTTCAATTGAAAAATTAAACTGATAAAGATCACAACGATGGCTAAGAAAGATAAAAAGAAAGTTAAAGCAGCTAAGCCGGCAAAAAAAACTGCTTCAAAAAAACCCGTGAAAAAAACAAACAAACCGGCACCTAAAAAGGCAGTGAAAAAAGCAGCTAAAAAAGTTGCTCCTAAAAAGATAGTTAAAAAAGCGACTCCAAAAAAAGCCTTGAAAAAAGTAGCTCCAAAAAAAGTAGTTGCTAAACCTGCCCCATCGGCAGGCAAGAAACCTATTGTAAAAGTTGCCCCTAAAAAAGCAGAGGTTAAAAAAACTGTGAAAGCAGAACTTCCTAAAAAGTTAACCGGAAAACCAATTGATGCCGTTTCGAAAAAAGGTGCAAAAGTTTCTCCCAAAGCAAAAAAAGGCGGTAAAAAAGGTGATGACGATGATGATGATGACGCTGACGTAAAAGATGATTACGAAAAAGTTGATGAAGATGATGAGATCGTTGGAGACCTTGATGAACCTGCTATTTTAGAAGGAGAAGCTGAAATTCCACCACCGGATGATGATGACGATGATGATGAAGTTCCTATTAAAAAAGGAAGAGGCCGCCGTAAAAAAAGCGAAGGTAAATCTTCAAGCGGAAGCATGGAAGCATACATTCGTAACCGTCCTTTACAGATCGACATTACAAAATCGTTGATCAAAAAAAGTTTAGAAGCGCAGCCAAAACCTTTTGTAAATACAAAAGATAACCGCTCACGTTATACCGATAAAGAATTAACTGAGTTCAAAGGTTTGATCTTGGATAAATTGAAAGAAGCTCAAAACGATTACGATCTTTTGAAGCAAACTTTATCAAACGAAGATAATCATGGTACAGATGATACATCACCAACTTTTAAATTACTGGAAGATGGCTCTGATGTTTTATCGAAAGAAGAAACTGCACAGTTAGCTTCACGTCAGGAAAAATATATTGTGAATTTGAAGAACGCTTTAGTGCGCATCGAAAATAAAACATATGGCATTTGCCGTGTTACCGGAAAATTAATTCCGAAAGAACGTTTGCGCTCTGTGCCACACGCTACTTTAGGCATTGATGCAAAACTTGGTCAAAACAGATAATAATTAAATTTTAAAGTTCCATACATTAGCAAGTGTCATTCCGAAAAGCAAAAAAGGATTGACACTTGTTTCATTTAAAAGAGATGCTCCAAAAATATAAAATACCACTGCTCACTGTTTTTCTTGTTCTCTTCATCGACCAGTTCATCAAAATTTACATTAAACTTAATTATCCTTTGGGTGAGGCGGTTCGTGTTTGCGGCAGCTGGTTCATTTTACACTTTACCGAAAACCCCGGCATGGCCTTTGGAATGGAGTTTGGCGGCGATTACGGAAAAATAATGTTAAGTGTGTTCAGGATCCTTGCTAGCATTGGAGGAATTCTTTACATCCGATACATCGGAAAAAAGGGAGAGCATCCCGGATTTATTTTTTCTGTGTCTTTGATCTTAGCAGGTGCCATAGGAAATATTTTAGACAGTGCTTTTTACGGAATTTTATTCAGTGAAAGCGACGAGTTTAACAAAGCTGTGTTTATGCCGTCTGATGGCGGTTACGCGAGTTTCTTGCACGGACGCGTAGTAGATATGTTTTATTTCCCGATCATTAACGGAACTTTTCCGGATTGGTTCCCATTCTGGGGAGGCGAACCCTTTCAGTTCTTCCGTCACATTTTTAATTTTGCTGACGCTTCCATCTCCTGCGGAGTTGGCGTTATTCTATTATTTCAAAAACGTTTCATTAAAGCTGAGGTATTTGACACTCCGAAAGAAGAATCTACTTCCGAAAGCATTGAAGAACCTAACAACACTTCTTCAACAAATTAAACAACAATGAAAGAAGCTGTATTACTATTAAATCTTGGTACTCCCGATTCTCCAAGCACTCACGATGTAAGAAAATACTTAACACAGTTCTTAAACGATGAGCGTGTTATCGACATCAATGCTTTTGGACGTTTTGTATTGGTGAACGGCATCATTGTTCCTTTTCGTGCACCTAGATCGGCTGGACTTTACAAGAACATCTGGACCGAGAACGGTTCACCATTATTATTTCATTCGCTTGCTCTTAAAGATAAATTACAAAAAGTTCTTGGTGAGAATTATACTGTTGAACTTGCCATGCGCTATCAAAGTCCGAGCATGGAAAGTGTTTTAGAGCGAATGAAGAAACAAGGCTACCGCAAAATTACCGTATTTCCTTTATTTCCGCAATACGCTTCCAGTAGCACCGGAAGTGCCTTACAGCGCTTCATGGAAATTGTAAGCAAATGGTGGGTGATCCCTGAACTCAAAATTATTAGTCAGTATTTTGATAATGACAATTACATCAACTGCGTTGTGAATCGTGCCAAAAAATACGACCTAAATAATTACGAACACATTGTTTTCAGTTATCACGGTTTACCTGAACGCCAGGTTGATAAAGTATATGAAGACGGTTATTTATGCAAGGATCATAATTGTGAAACTGAATTGAACGATAGCAATTATTACTGTTACAAGGCAGGATGTTACCAAACTACAAAAGCCATTGTTCAGAAACTAAATATTCCTGAAGGGAAATATACTTTGAGTTTTCAAAGCAGACTAAATGATAAATGGCTGAAACCATTTTCAGATAAGGTCATTGAAGACCTTGCAAAAAAAGGAGCGAAAAACATTCTTGTCTTTTCACCCGCATTTACTGCAGATTGTTTAGAGACTATATATGAAATAAGCACAGAGTACCAGGAGATCTTTCACAAGCACGGAGGGAATAAGGTTCAGTTAGTGGAAAGTTTGAACAGTGGTGATGATTGGGTAGAAACGATAAAGGGAATTATTCTTTAATTAAAGTTTGCTTAATTATGTTTGAACTTGCAGGTGTTGTTATATTTACAAAATACAAACCTGATGGCAATTCGCTTATGTCAACAGATTTCAAGTGATCTGAAGAAATAAAACTTTCTTCTTTTACTTTTTGTCCAAAACTGTTATACACTTCCATTTTAGTATCTAAGTTCATTGAATTGCTTCCGAAAATAATATCAAAATTATTTTGTGCCGGATTCGGCGCAAAACGAATGATCTCTTTTCCATCTTCAATGCTTACGGCAACTGTTTTACTGAAATGATCTTTCCCGTTATTTTCAATAGCAGTTAATCTATAATAGTAAGTGCCGTTCTCCAATTTCGTTTTATCCTGATATGCATATTTAGCTCCGCCGGTGTTTTTTGCAATTGCTGCTGTTTTAACTAACTGAACATGATTTCCTCCGTCAACGCTTCTCTCAACAATAAATTCTCTAAGATCTTTTTCGCTTGCTGTTTCCCAGTTAATATCCACAAATTTTTCTTCGGAATAATTTGCTGTAAAAAACAATAACTCCAAAGGCAATACAGTACAAGCAATTGGAGCGTTCGGTACATTCTGATAAGGCCAAACAGTTGTAAAACTGCTACAATTTGCCAACTCGAACTGATACTTCAAAATATAGCATGTTCCGCAGGCCAAGCCATTTCCTGTTAAGGTACTAATGTCACCACAAGCTAACAGACCGCAAGAACAATTGTACAGGGTCCAATTCAAATACGCTACGTTTCCACCACCGCAATTACTAGTGATAATCGCTTGCCACGAAAAATTTGACCAAGATGCTGAACTGGTGAACTGCTGATAAAGTGTCATTACAACGTTAGCTGAATACCCGGCTGCTGCAAGCGGATAAGAAGTGCAGGTTGAAGTAACTGTGTTAACTGTTGGCGGGCTTCCAAAAAAACAACCCGGTTGCGCTGTTGCACAACTGTTGATCTCAGGTTTATTTGTAATTGTGCCGCCCGGATTCGCTGTTGTAACCTGAATATTAAATGTACCATTTGTGCCACAACCACCGCCTGCAGGATAATATACCTGAATATAATATGTATTTGCTATTGTTAAATTCGTCAATTGATATAAGTGTGCGGCTGGTCCGCCCGAAGCAGACTGACAACTAATTGGATTGCTTGTGCAGGCCGTTGTTGGTAAAGTGGCACCTGCATAAACAGAGGAACCGAAAAAACATCCACCAGTTGCATAAACAATTTGTACATAATGGGTGGTTGCAGTAGCAACAAACTTATACCAAACAGTTGTTCCAACCCCAAATACAGAATTGCAATTTGTAGTTTCACCTGCTTCTACTGTTCCGCATGTGGTTTGTCCGTTTAACATACCACCATTTACAACCAAAGCTGTTGCGTTTGCCCAATTATCGTTAGCCGCATTTCCGGCGCAAGCCATTACCTTTCCGGTTCGCAAAGAATCAACCTGATCTGAAACAATAAGAGATTGCTGCAACTCATTTTGACTCATTACCTTCATGGTTTGAGGAATTGGAATCTGTGCAAAAGCATTCGATCCAATAAGTAATAAAAAACCTATTGAAAAATATGATCTTATGTTCTTTGTCTTTAACATTCTAAAAATTAATCCCTTATAAATTCTATTCTCCTTTAAAATTACAATGTTTTTGGCTAAAACTTCAATTTTTCGCGCTTAAAAGTGCTACTTTTACTCATTAAAATAAGGTATTCACTCATTATACAGGTATTTTAAGAAATTGGTTGTTTTAAAAGACATTTTTAACAGTTACAAATACGTCGGCTTATTCAATCCCAACGGGCATACTTTTGGGTTTAGCCCGAATATTATAACTTCTAATGGCTTCAAAAAAATTCCGGAATATTCTTCTCAAAAACATACCGGAGTTTTATTCTATAATTACGACTTTAAAAACACCATAGAATCTCTGCATTCAAAAAATAAACAAACACTGAATTTTCCTGACCACCTATATTTTGAAAGTGACAGAGAAAATAATTTCACAGACCTGAGTTCGCTCCATCTACAAAATTTTTCAAACACAAAAATGATCATTTCTCCAAGTGTAAGCAAAAAACTTTATGTTGAAAAAGTAAAGGCACTTAAAGAACACATTCAGCAAGGCGATATTTATGAGATCAATTATTGCATTGCCTTCGAGGCTTTTGATGTGAAGATCGATCCCGTTGAATTGTATTTTAAACTTAATAGGATAAGCAAAGCCCCTTACTCTTCACTCGCAAAATTCGATGATAAATATATTATTTCATCAAGTCCTGAACTATTTTTAAGCAGGAGAGAGAATACTCTTTTCACAAAACCCATTAAGGGAACAGCAAAGCGAGGGGTTGACATCACTGAGGATGAATTCATAAAAAACGAACTGCAAAACAGTTTGAAAGAACGCACCGAAAATGTGATGATCGTTGACGTGGCCAGAAATGATCTTTCCCGCCTCGCCAAAAAAGGAAGTGTTAAAGTTGATAACCTTTATGAGATCAAAACTTACGATCAGGTACATCAAATGGTAAGTACAGTGAGCTGCGAATTAAAAGACAGCACCGGTATTGATTCCATTATCAAAGCTACATTTCCGATGGCCAGCATGACAGGCGCGCCAAAGATCCGCGCGATGCAACTGATCGATGAATTTGAATTATACAGTCGCGGACCCTACTCCGGCTGCCTCGGCTATTTGAAAGCGGATGGTGATTTCGACTTAAGCGTTTTGATCAGAAGTATTTTTTATGATGAAGGAAATAAGTACTTATCTTTTTCAGTTGGAAGCGCCATTACCCATTTATGCGATCCGGAAAAAGAATATGAAGAGTGCTTACTGAAAGCAAAAGCCATGATAGAAGCTCTCGGAAATTAATTATTGCAAGATGAGTTTTTCTTTCGAAACGATTTTTCCCTGCTTTAACACCGTAGCAAAATAAGTGCCTTTTGCAAGCGTGCCGCAATCCCAAACTGTTTCTTTATTTTTCAACACTTGACTATAAATAATTTTTCCTTCAATATTTCTTATCTCTATGGTTTCTGTTCCGCTTAAATTATAATTTTCAAGTTTAAACGTTACGCTGTTCGAAGCCGGATTTGGAAATACTTTTAAAATCGATTCTGGTTTTTCATATGACTTTACCGCCAATGCTGAACCTTGCTTGTTAGCAAAAGCATACTCTCCGAACTTAACAGTGTCAACTGTAATTATTCCTGTTCTTAAACCAGTGACGAATTTCGTGTACTTGCTCACCACTCTCCAATCGTCGGCAGCGTTCTTACGATACACTAAAATTAAACTATCGCCATTTACGCTTGCCAAACAAGTGTCCAGATAAGCATATGGCCCAGACGAAACGGCCGTCGCAGTGGGTACAGGATTACCATCATAATGGATCTGCATTTTTGATAAGAAACCGGGGCTCATAATTCCACCGATCTTCCAGTAATGCTGAGTTGAGAGTTTATAATTTTTTACATTGTTCTTTATTGGATCCGGCGCTGCATAATTATGTTCAACCCTTATGTAAGAAGAATCGGCGCCCGAATTACTCACCACTAAGTTTGCTTTTGCAAGCGCAGTGTAATTCTGTGTGCCGGGAGCCTTAACGATCTTTACATCAGAGCTGATTGCGTCACTGATCTTAGCATCTAAATTTATTGCAGAATAAATTGGGTTGAAATTTAAAGTGGTGGTGAAAGCAGAATTTGCTCCACTCAGTGTAAATTGCTTTACTGTTTTAGCCCATGTTGAATTAAAAAAAGTAACTTCAATAGGCACATTGTTAAAGTAAGAAGGCGCGCCGGTTAATTTTTGCTTGATGTAAACATTCGCGCTATAATTTCCACCACCAATAGAAGTATAACTTACAGAATCTAACGAAAAATGAGGCCAGCCTCCCGCGAAAACCCAGTTATTAAAAAAGTCAGCTAATGGTTTTCCGGATGAAGTTTCCAACAAGGATTTGAATTCGGCACTGTTCATGTTCTTATACGCTTTTTGTGCAAGTACATATTTCAATCCGTTAAAAAAATCCACATCGCCCATATAAGTTCTTAGTGTATGCGCTACATCTGCCCCTTTTTTGTAAACGTGATCGCCATAAGTATATTGAAATGGAATGCCCGAGACCGCGCGATACTGGGTTTCTTTTAAATGAACAAAATGCAAAAGCCACTCGTGTTCTGATTTCACATCATCTATGTATTGCTGCTTATTGTATTTCCATTCCTTAAAAAGATATTGGCTGTATGTTGCCATTCCTTCGTTAAGCCACATGTCTTCCTGAGTCTCACAGGTCATGAGATCTCCCCACCAATGATGTGACAATTCGTGCGCCATCAAATTGGCTTCATATCCTAAATTACCAATGGCTATCTGAGGATATGAAATATTAGTAGCGTGTTCCATTGCGCCATTACTAAAAGGCACTAAACAATATCCAACGCGATTCCAGACATATGGCCCGTAATAATTTTCGAAACCTGCAATGGCTGTTTTCAAATTTACAAATCCTGTTTTCATGGAAGTTGTATCTGAAGGCCGACCCGTTAAAACAATAGGAATCGTGCCTGTGAGAACTGTAGTTGTCCAGTTAACCTGAGTATAATCGGCCACAGCAACCGAAGCCAGGTAACTAGGAATTTCTTTATTCATTACCCATTTACGTGTTCGGTTGGCGCCAACTTTTACATCACTCATTAATTGTCCGTTGCAATAAGCAGATTTACTTGTATCGGTGGTAATGTTGAATTCATAAACACTTTTCTCAACAAAATTATCGAAACACGGAAACCATACTCTGCCGTAGTTATGAGGTTTAGCTCCAAAACCAACACCTAAATTAAATGCGTAATTTCCATTAAAATAAAAACCTCCCCAGCCCGACGGATCGCCCTGAGGTTTACCATGATAGAAAACAATCACATCAACGGTATCGTTTGTAGTATAACTTAAAGGCAAATTCACTTTCAGTAAAGTGTCATTATAAGTATAGGTAAGTTTTGTATTACTCAGCTTTATGGAATCCACAAACATCTTTAGCAGATCAAGCCTTAATTTATTCTGCCCGCTAATTTTCGGCGTGAATTTAATGGTGGTGTTTCCGCGAATGGTATCTTTAATGAAATCAGTAATGTTTACGTTAATGGTGTACTTTAAAATATTGATCGTATCGCTTCTTAAATTTTCGGGTGACAAATAAATACTGGCAGCGCTTGAAGCGGACTTAAAATTTTGACAGGTTCCTACCTGAGCCTTCAGATTCAGTAAAAGAACTATTAGGATTACAATAAAAACTACATTTTTTTTCATTTTCAGGGCTCCTTTTTTTGATGCGACATATAAAATTAAAGAAAATTGTGTTCTTTTACAACAATATTAGGAATCCAATTATGGATTTCGGCTTTTAAGTTCCTAAAACATGATCTTAGTAAGTATACAAGAATTATATGACCTGGTAAAATCGCTCAGCAAGTCTGAAAAGCGCTTTTTTAAACTTACCGCAGGCTCAGAAGCTCATTCGGCCTTAGTTGTTAAATTCTTTGATGAGCTGGAACAACTTGAAAGTTTTGACGAAAGCAAACTTCAGAAAATTGTTAAACCCAAGAACAAGCAACTCAGCGAAAAAGAACTTATTAAACTTACCTACGATGTTATTCTAAAAAGCCAGCGTACTTTTTTTGCAGAAAGCATTCCCTGCCACGTTATAAAAGACGAAATATCCAATCTCAGGAATTTATACGATAAAGCCCAATATAAGCAGTGCCGCAAAATGCTTAACAAATTAAAAGAAGATGCTTACGCAGAAGAAAGCTTCAATTTTATTTTAGAGATCATTTCGGTCGAAAAACAATTACTAGACGTTGAAAATAAATTCGGACTCAATAACAATTCAACTGATGATCTGATCAATGAAGAGCAGACCTTAATAAAAAAGGCAAAGAACATGGGTGAATATGCCCAGATGTTCTCGCAGCTCAATTATCTGGTACGTCAAAACATGGTAGTAAAAAGTCCGAAAGAGTTTGAACCCTACGATAAATTACTGAACTCTCCCTTACTTAAGAACAAGGATAAATGTTTTTCCAAAAAATCACTTGTTATTTACCATCACTGCCGGGCTCTTTGCTATTCTAAAAAACGGGATAATACAACACGGCAGATCGAATTCAGGGAAATGGCGGCTTTAATGGACAAGCATCCTTTTTTGATCTCTGAATTTCCTAAACGTTATCTATCGGCTATCAATAATATCCTCTCGGTTGAGATCGAGCAGGCTAATTATGCTACCGCCGAAAAACTGATCGATGGTTTCATGAAACTGAAAACACATCCTGCTTTTAACACAACCGATCTACAGCTTAAGATCTTTACAAGCACAAGCAATGCACAATTGCTGATCTATACGGATGGCGGAAAATCAGAAAAAGTATTGCCCATCATTAAATACATCAATGCACAGATTGAAGTTTTTAAGGGGAAGATCAATAAAGAAGAGCTTCTGATCTTTTATTACAATTTTGCCAACCTGTACATTTATTCACAGGATTTTGAAGAGGCCGGTAAATATGTAAATATCATTTTGAATGAGAACGATAAAGTTCTTCGTCAGGATATACAGTGCTTTTCGAGGATCCAGAATATCATTGTTCATTACGAACTTAAAAAATATCCGCAGTTAAGTTACATACTTAAAACCGCTCGTGATTTTTACAAAGAGCAGAAGTTCCTCTTTAAAACCGAAAAATTAATATTAGATCTGTTTGAAGAATTACCAACTGCAAAGAATCCGGAGGAGGTATGGAAAAAAGCGCACAAAGAACTTACGGCTATCCTAAAAGATCCGTATGAGAAAACCGCCAATTACTATTTCGATTTTATGGCATACTTGGAAAGTAAGACCACGAATAAAAAAATAGGGGAGATCATTTTTAAAAAACAAATACAAAGCTGGAAGCGGTAAACAAGAAAACATTCAAACATGAAACCATCCAATTTATTATTTGACATCATAAAATCACTCAGTCCTGAAGAGATAAAATATTTTCAGAGGTCCTCTTCGCTGCAGCAAGGTGAAAAAAATTACATTAAACTGTTCAACTATATCTCAACGGTTGATGAATATGATGAAAATGCCGTAAAGCAAAAGTTCAAAAATGAAACTTTTATAAAGCATTTGCCGTCCGAAAAAAATCAGCTGTTACATCACATTTTGAAAAGCCTTCGCCATTTCAGGATCGAGAACAGCGTGGCGGCCGAAATTTACAAGCAGATAAAAGACATTCATTTACTCTTCAATAAATCTCTTTACAAGCAATCGCGTAAAGTATTGAACTATACAAAAGAACAGGCTTACAAATACGAATTGTTCTATTACGTTCTGGAGATCATTGATCTTGAAAAAGTTCTTATCGATATGGAGGCTCATTTTGGTGAGATCACCAACATTACAATTGAAAATCTTATTGATGAGGAAATTGAGATCTTCAAAAAGATAGAGCTGCTTACGCACTTCGAAAAATTATTAAGTCAGCTAAATAAATTATCAACACGTTTGCTATTCGTAAGAACCAAAGCAGATGTCGAAGAAATTGAAAAAATACTTTTCGATAAATTACTGGAAGATCATTCGCTCATCAATTCCGAAAAAGCAATGATCACTGCCTTACACGTGAAAGGGTTGTCATACCGACTCCTGAATAAAACAGAAGAAATGTTCGACTCTTTTCAAAGCATCGTGTACATCATGGAAAACAACCCATCCCTCATTTCAGAGATGCCGAAAGATTATGTTGTGGCTTACAGTTACATCATCAGATATTACGCCATCAAGCGTTTATATACCGATGCCTTTAAAACCATTGATAAATTAAAATCCTTATCCTTAAACCCGGAATTCAAAAGTGCCGATCTTCAGGTCACTATTTTTCCTAAAGCCTTCATCAACGAAATTCTTCTCTACGAATACATTGGGCAGCATGATAAAGCAAAGAATGTGATCCCTGCCGTTATTAAAGGATTGGAGAAATATGAGGCAAAGATCAATGAAGAAGAGTTACTGAGAATTTACCACGTTATTACCATGGTGTATTTTGGTATTGGCGAATACAGTAAGGCCTTGCACTGGATCAATAAGATCATTAACTCAAACTATGCCGAGTTAAGGCAAGACATTATCCGTATCTGTAAACTCATTAATTTGATCATTCACTTTGAATTGGGTAACGACGATCTGCTGCCATACATTTATAAATCCACTCAGCGCTTTGTTGCTTCACTCGATAACAAATACCGTTTTGAAGTTCTGTTCTTAGACTACTTCAAAAAAATATCCTTATCTAAACGCGAAGGCAAACAGGTAAATACCTACATCAATTTTAAGGAAGAGATGCAAATCGTATTCAAAGATCCTTACGAGAAAAATGCTCTGGAGTATTTTAATTTTTATGCCTGGCTGGATTCGAAAATTCATAATATTTCTTTCTCAGAAGCCATTAAGATCAGAAAGCAGAACATGGCTTAGTAGTGATGATTTATGAGAGATAAGTGATGAGTGATTAATAGTACTTATGCCCTTCTAAATAATTCTTCACGTAATCACTAACGCCTTCTTCTAATGAGGTAAAGGGTTTCGAGTAACCGGCGTTTTTTAGTTTTGCCATATTAGCTTCGGTGAAATACTGATATTTATCGCGAATATCGATCGGCGTATCTATGAATTCGATTTTGGCTTCTTTTCCTAAAGCGCTAAAAGTAGCTTTTGCAAGGTCCAGAAATGTGCGTGCTGTTCCGCTTCCTAAATTATAAATTCCGTTCTTCATTTTATTATCATGGGTAAAAAACAAAACCTCAGCAAGATCTTTGACGTAAACAAAATCACGCAATTGTCCGCCATCAGAATACTTAGGGTTATGGCTTCTGAATAATTTTACAAAACCTTTTTCATTTATTTGGCTAAAAGAATGGAAAATTACTGATGCCATTCTGCCCTTATGAAATTCATTCGGTCCGTAAACATTAAAGAATTTGAAACCTAACCAAATTGGCGGGCATGCTTTTTGCTGAACGGCCCATTTATCAAAATCGTTTTTACTGTCGCCGTAAGGGTTCAATGGCTTTAACAAATGGATTTTTGTTTCGTCATCATCATAACCGTGCTCACCTAAACCATACGTTGCCGCCGAAGAAGCGTAAACAAAAGGGATCTGATGTAGTGCGCAGATCTGCCAAAGCGATTTGGTGTAGTTCAAATTTAATTCATTGAATATATCACGATTAAACTCAGTTGTATCGGTGCGTGCACCAATATGGTATACGAATTTTATTTTAGATGCGTTAATTTCAAACCACTTAACAAATTCAGAACGTTCAATGAGTTGAGAATAGCTCTTGTTGTAATAGTTTAACGATCTTTCAACTCTTGAAAAATCATCCACCAAAATAAGATCTTTCAATCCGGCTTTATTTAAGCGGCTTATCAAACAACTTGCTATAAATCCTGCGGCTCCTGTTACTACGATCATGACTAATAATTGAAAACATAAAAATACATAGAAATTTTCATGTTTTTACTCAAATTTGCATCAAGCTCATACATCTTTTCATTCGAATTCGTTTCCCGAATAAATTCTATTATATTTGGTACTATGGGAATTACTAGAGTATTTGACATTTTAGATCTTCATAAGAAAACATATTACAAAGAGGATCTGCTTTGCGGAAAAGTAAGCTTAACTGAAGGGCAGAGAGCTAAAGTCTGGAAAAAATACAGCAGCAACGATTTCATTGATCAGAGTAACTGGATCAGTTATGGTTTGCTTGCACTTGGATTAAAAGAAAACGATAAAGTAGCCATCGTTTCAAATAATCGTCCTGAATGGATATTTGCAGATTACGGCTGCCAGCAGATCAATTGCGTAACCGTTCCTGTTTTTCCAACAGCCAGCAATCACGATCTTAAATTTATTTTAAATCATTCCGAAGCAAAAGCCGTTTTCATTTCAGATAAGGCTATTTATGCCAAAATGGTTTCCATGGAAGCCGAAATTCCAACTGTAAAAAATATTATTTGTTTTGACACGATCGAAGGTGTTATGCACATCGATGAATTTATTGAGCTCGGCAAAAAAAATGCAGCACCCGATAAAGTGGAAGCCATTAAAAAAACGGTTACGCCTGAACATTTACTCACCATACTCTACACCTCAGGAACAACAGGCACTCCAAAAGGTGTAATGCTTTCTCACAGAAATCTGTGTGCAAACGTTCTAAGCTGTCAGCATTTCGCTCCCATCAGTTCATCCTGGAAAGCACTTAGCTTTTTACCATTGAATCACGTTTACGAACGCATGCTGATCACCTTATATTTATTTAAAGGTGTTTCGGTTTATTTTGCAGAAGGCTTTGAAACCATTGGTGATAATTTAAAAGAGATACAACCGCAAATATTTGTTTCGGTGCCACGACTGATCGAACGCGTTTACGAAAAGATCTGCACAACCGGCGAAAAATTAACAGGCTTTAAGCGCAGGCTGTTCGACTGGAGTATAAAAATTGCAGAGCAATACGAATTGAACGGCGCTAATGGAACCGTTTACGAATTAAAACGAAAAATTGCAGATAAATTGGTGTATAGCAAATGGCGTAATGCTGTTGGCGGGAATTTAGTTTGCATGGCATCAGGCGGTGCCGCCCTTAATCCAAAATTAGAACGCATATTTTTATGCGCCAATATTATTGTGCTGCAAGGTTATGGTTTAACTGAAACTTGCGTTGTAGTTAGCGTGAATCGTTTTGGAAAAGAAGGCATCCGAATTGGAACTGTAGGAGAGTTACTGGATGGTGTACAGGTAAAAATTGCAGAAGAAGATGGAGAAATTCTTGTGAAAGGTCCAAGTGTAATGATGGGCTATTACAAAAATCCGGAAGCAACCTCCGAGGCAATTGACAAAGACGGATGGTTTCATACGGGAGATGTAGGAATGTTCGTTGAAAATAAATTCTTGAAAATTACCGATCGCAAAAAAGAGATCTTTAAAACCAATGCAGGAAAATACATTGCGCCGCTGGCAATTGAAAATAAATTAAAAGAATGCCGTTACATTGAACAGTGCATGGTAATTGGCGAAAATCAGAAATTTGCTTCTGCCATCCTCGTTCCTAACTTTAGCAATTTCAAAGAGTATTGCAAAGGCAATAACATTGAATGGAAAGGCAATGATGAAATGGCAAAAAGCGAAGATCTGAAAAAGTTAATTAACGATCATGTTAAAGCAATGAACAAAACACTGGCTCCATACGAACAGTTAAAACGCTGCGAGATCCTGAACAAAGAATGGGGAATTGAAACCGGCGAACTAACTCCTAAATTAAGCTTGAAACGAAAGATCATTAAGGAAAAGTACAGCGCTGAGATGAATAAGATCTTTGAAGTGGCCGGAGGAGATTAATTAACTTATTTTTTTGCGCAAACCTGAATGGTGTGGCTTATTCCAATGTTATCAGTTTCCTCCTGAATTTTAAATCCTGCTTTATCGATCAAACGATTGAAGACTTGTGAATCGTACATCTGAGAGTTTCCGTTAGCAATATTTGTAAAATACAACGAGGTCATTTGCAAACTAAATGCTCCTGTTTTAAATCGTTGTCTGTCCCAGAAAGTTTCCATGATAAAAACTTTTCCATCCGGATTCAAGGCTTCATGACATCTTTTTAGGATCGAAACAATTTCATCTTCGCCAAAACAATCTAAAAACTGACTCATCCAAATGGCATCAGCACCTTTTGGAAACTTTTGTGAATCATCTAAAATATTTATTTCGTGATAATTTACTCTATCGGCAAAACCCGCCTTTGAAATATTTTCTTTTGCCATGTTCAATTGCCCCGGCAAATCTAAAATGGTCATTTTAATCTCAGGGTCATAATTAACACATTTAAGCGTGAATTTTCCTGTATTACCGCCAATATCTAAAATATGTTTTGGTTTATGCTTAAATATGATGGGCAAGGCCTGAGGAAAAGAACCATCGCTGTAAAAATGATCAAAAGCGAACCAACTTTTTTGTGCTTGTTCCGGTAAATGCGCTAAAGCTTCATAAACAGTTTTCCAGCCGCCAAAAACCTCAAGGCCGGTTGGTTTTGCCTTTTGAATGCTGTCTTTCAAGGTATACATACCTGCATAACAAACATCCTGGGTAAAATCCATGTTTGCGCGCGTCATGGCATCATTTAAAATGAAAACGCCTGTATTTGTGATCGAATATTTATCGTTGTTTTTTATTAAAAGACCAATGCCAAGAGCCGCCTCCATTAGAACGCGGGCACCATAGGTGGATAATTTAGTTTTTTTAAGCACCTCTTCAAGTGTTAATCCATCTACCCCACCTTCTTTAACAGCTTCTAAAATTCCGAGGTCGCGTAAAGCCACCGAAGCCTGAAAAACCACGGGTGCAAAGGCGATCCATTGCGCCATATCAATGGCTTCCATTGCAGTTTTAGTGTCTTTTTTGAAAAATTCCATATTCCTGGCTAAAAAACAAATATACGGGCATTTAGAGTATTTTAATAAAATGTTTCAAAAAAACAGAGTTTGTTAAATACCCGACAATGCCTATTATAAAATTGTTTGTAATATTGTAATCTTACGAAAATTTATGGTAAAGATCGGTGACAAGAAAATATCGGCAGATGACTTTTATAAAGTACTCATTAACAATTTGCAATTAAATTTAGATGACGATGCTATTAAAAAAGTTTATCGCAGTTTTTATTTTTTAAAAGAATTTACCCGCGAAAAATTAATTTACGGCATTAACACGGGCTTTGGGCCAATGGCACAGTACCGTATCAATCACGATGATCAGATAAAACTTCAGTATAATTTGATCCGCTCACATTGTTCAGGAGCAGGAAATCCCATCCCGGAAATAGATTGTAAAGCCGTAATGCTGGCCAGGCTTAACACACTCTTGCAAGGCTTTGCAGGCATTCACCCTGATACTTTGATCTTAATTAAGGATCTTATCAATAAAAACATTTCTCCGGTAATATACGAACACGGCGGTTTAGGCGCAAGCGGCGATCTTGTTCAGCTTGCACATTTAGCTTTGTGTTTAATAGGCGAAGGCGAAGTCTGGTACAAAGGCGAGATCTGCGATGCTAAAACTGTTTTTGCAAAAGAAGGTTTAAAACCCATGGAAGTTCACATTCGCGAAGGCCTTGCCTTAATGAACGGAACCTCAGCCATGAGCGGCATTGGTGTTTTAAATGTAATTTACGCTGAAAACCTTGTGAACTGGTCCATTATGGCCTCAGCGGTTATCATGGAGATCGTTCAGAGTTTTGATGATCATTATTCTACTCCATTGAATGAAGTAAAACATCATTACGGACAAAACGCTGTTTCGAAAGCATTACAAAATGTTTTGAAAGACAGTAAAATGGTTAAGCAAAGAGAAGAACATCATTACAATCAAAAAGTTGAAGTAGATGTTCTTGTAGAGAAAATGCAGGAATATTATTCTATTCGTTGTGTACCGCAAATTGCAGGACCAATTGTAGACACCATTATTTACGCCAAAGAAGTTTTGATCAACGAAATAAATTCGGCCAACGATAATCCGATCGTTGATTGGGAACGTAAGAATGTTTATCATGGTGGTAATTTTCATGGCGATTATGTTGCATTGGAAATGGATAAATTAAAAATTGCTATTACTAAACTTTCGATGCTTGCCGAAAGACAATTGAATTTTTTATTGAACGATAAATTAAATAATATCTTGCCTCCGTTTGTCAATCACGGTACTTTAGGATTGAATCTTGGCATGCAGGGCGTGCAGTTCACCGCTACTTCAACAACGGCCGAAAACCAAATGTTATCTAACCCAATGTATGTTCACAGTATACCAAGCAATAACGATAATCAGGATATTGTAAGCATGGGCGCTAACGCCGCATTGATCTGCAAGAAAGTAATTTTAAACAGTTATGAAGTTCTGGCAATTGAATGGATGACCATTTTACAAGCCATCGATTATTTGAAAATAGAAGATAAATTGTCTACAAAATCAAAAGAGGCCTACACGAATTTAAGAAAAGTGTTTCCTGTATTTAAAGAAGACAGCACAAAATATAAAGATGTGAAAGCGGTGAGAGATCATATATTCTCGAATCACATTGAGGTATTATAGGATTAAATTTAAAACAAAGAGATCATGCAATACGCACTCATAACAGGTGGATCAAGAGGAATCGGGAAAGCGGTTTGTTTAAAATTAGCCGACATGGGCTATAACATCATCATTAATTATACTTCCAATGATGAGGAAGCAAAAAAAACTGCAGATGCCGTAAAAGCAAAAGGAGTTGATGCAGTATTACTGAAATGTGATGTGAGCAATATGGAGGCCGTTGATTCAACCATTGGAAAATGGATGGAAGAAAATAAAGACAAAACCATTTCTGTTCTTGTAAATAATGCCGGCATTAAAAGAGATAACATCATGGTATTGATGCCGCCCGAAGACTGGCACAAAGTAATGGACACTGCAGTCGACGGATTTTTCTTTGTATCGCGCCTAGTTGTTAAAGACATGCTCGTGAAACGCAAAGGCAGGGTGGTAAATGTTGTTTCCTTATCAGGATTAAAAGGATTGCCGGGACAAACCAATTACTCAGCTTCTAAAGGTGCGGTAATTGCGGCAACAAAAGCATTGGCGCAGGAAGTTGGAAAGCGCGGCATAACTGTAAATGCAGTTGCTCCCGGTTTTATCAAAACCGAAATGACACAGGATCTACCCGAAGATCAAATCAAAGGCATGATCCCAATGAATCGTTTTGGAGAAGCGGAAGAAGTAGCAAGTGTTGTTGGATTTTTAGTAAGTAAAGATTCTACTTACATTACTGGGCAAGTGATCTCGGTAAATGGCGGTTTATATAGTTAAGAATTTTTGATTTTTAGAATTTTAGAATTATGTTTATAGTGGTTCTAAGATTCTAAAAATCTAAAATTCTAAAATTGAAATGAATAGAGTAGTAATAACAGGAATGGGAATTTGGTCGTGTTTAGGGAAAAACCTTGATGACGTGAAGAATTCTCTTTTTGAAGGAAGATCAGGAATTGGTTTCGATCCAAAGCGTAAAGAACTGGGTTATCGCTCGGCTTTAACCGGAATAATTGAAAGACCACAGCTAAAAGGTTTATTGGATCGCAGAGCCCGTGTGGGTATGGCAGAACCTGCCGAATATGCTTACATGGCAACCATCGAAGCCATGAAAGTTGCGAAAATGGAAATGGATTTTATTGAGAAGAACGAAGTGGGCATTATTTATGGTAACGACAGCGTTGCAAAAGCAACCATGGAGGCCATTGATACCATTCGCGCTAAAAAAGACACTACGTTATTAGGTTCAGGTGCCATTTTTCAAACCATGAATTGCACGGTTACCATGAATCTTTCAACCATATTTAAATTAAAAGGTATCAATTTTACATTAAGCGCAGCCTGTGCCAGTGGCTCACACTCAATTGGCATGGGCTATTTAATGATCAAGTGGGGTTTGCAAAATCATATTATTTGCGGCGGCGCGCAGGAAGTGAACGAAAACACATTTGGTGCTTTCGATGGCTTAAGCGCTTTCTCCATTAAAGAAGATAATCCTACCAAAGCTTCAAAACCATTCGACAGAGATCGTGATGGTCTTGTTCCAAGCGGTGGCGGAGCGACTGTTATTTTAGAAAGTTTAGATTCTGCCCTAAAACGCGGTGCGCCAATTTTAGCTGAAGTGGTTGGATATGGCTTTTCATCAAATGGTGAGCATATTTCAAACTCCAACGTCGACGGACAGGTTCGTTCGCTGTCTTTAGCCCTGAAAGATGCCGGTTTATCACCAAAAGACATCGATTACATTAATGCGCACGCTACCTCTACTCCAGGCGGCGATAAGGTTGAAGCTCAGGCATTAAGCCAATTATTTGGGGAGTATAAAACCCCGGTAAGTTCTACCAAATCCATGACCGGGCACGAATGCTGGATGGCAGGAGCCAGCGAGATCGTTTATTCGCTTTTAATGATGCAAAACGACTTCATTGCCCCTAATATCAACTTCGAAAACCCTGATGAAGACTCGGCAAAACTCAATATTATCAGCAAAACCAAGCAACAAAAGCTAAATACCGTACTATCAAACAGTTTTGGCTTCGGGGGTACAAATTCCACCTTAATTATCAAGAAATATAATTAAATTTGTACCCGATTTAAAAAGCTATGACAAAAGACGAGATTATTGAAAAGAGCAATTCTTTTTTTATTGATGAGTTTGAAGTTGACGGATCAAAAATTACTCTTAATGCAAACTTACGCGAAACATTAGACTTGGATAGTTTAGATTATGTTGACTTAGTGGTGGTTATTGAAAGCAATTTTGGTTTCAAGGTTAAAGGCGAAGATTTTCTTAACATTCATACATTCAACGATTTTTACGAATACTGTTTTAATAAAATTCAGGAAAAATCTCACGTAGCCTAAACGTTATCCCACCCTTTTTAAAAGGATAACCATGAAAAATAAGAACCAATGGGAAGGGCAATCAAAAGGAAAAGTTTTAGGTTATAAAATATTCGTATTTATACTTAATACGTTTGGATTAGCGCCTGCTTATTTTATTTCACGTTTTGTTTCCTTTTATTATTTTCTTTTTAGTAAGCCCAATAAATACATCCGTCAGTTTTTTATTACTGCCCTGGGATACTCTAAAACAAAGGCCTTTTTCGCTGTTTACAAGAACAATTTTATTTTCGCCCAGACCATTTTAGATAAAACGGCAATGATGATCGGCGCTAAAGTAGATTTCAAAATTGAACGCCATAACGGCGCAGTGCTCGATGAAATTGCCAAGCTTGGCAAGGGTGGTATTTTAGTGAGCGCGCATACAGGTAACTGGGAAATTGCAGGTCAGGGACTCAACCGTTTAAATACGGCATTTAATGTTTTGATGTACGAGAACGAAAAAGCTAATCTCAAAGATTACATGAACGAGGTGATGAAAAAGAAAAAAATAAACATCATTGCCATTAACGAAGAAACAAAAAGTCATATTATTGAATTACATAAAGCCTTTGGTAATAACGAATTGCTGGTAATGCATGGTGACAGACATCGCGAAGGAGCAAAAACATTGACTGCCAATTTCTTTGGCAAGCCGGCTAAATTTCCTGCAGGGCCTTTTATAATGGCTGCCAAATTCGGGGTGCCTTTATGCATTGTATTTGCCAATAAGATCAATGCTAAAACCTATGCATTTTATTCAACCGAGCCCATACAAGTACCTCGCGCCCGAGGAGAAAAAGAAGTGGAGGCAGCCTGCAAAATGATGCTGGATCGCTACGTTAAAGAACTGGAAGAGCGAGTAAAACTATACCCTCACCAATGGTTCAATTACTACGATTTTTGGGCCTAAACCCGTATTTTGTTAACAAACAATTCGCATTATTCGATATTTTTTTATTTATTTGCTACACTAAAATTAGATTATGATGAAAGTCGGAATTCCTTCGGAAATATCCCCAAATGAGTTAAGAGTTGCCGCAACTCCTAAAACAGTCAAACGATTGCAAAAGCAGGGATTTGAAGTTTACATTCAGCACAATGCAGGAGTAAAAGCAAATTTTTCCGATAAAGAATTTGAAGAAGCCGGAGCCAAAATAGTTCAGACTGCTGCAGATATTTATGGCAAATCAGACATAGTACTGAAGGTTAAAGAACCTTCGATGGAAGAAGTAGATATGATGAAAGAAGGTTTGGTAATGCTAAGCTATTTATGGCCGGCACAAAATCAAGACCTATTAAAAAAATTAGCAGATAAAAAAGTGAATGCCGTTGCGATGGATGCGATCCCTCGTATATCTCGCGCACAAAAAATGGATGTGTTGTCTTCCATGGCAAACATTGCAGGATACAGAGCTGTTATTGAAGGTTCGTTTCATTTTGGAAGATTTTTAAACGGTCAGATCACTGCTGCCGGAAAAGTAGAACCGGCAAAGGTATTAGTCATCGGCGCAGGTGTTGCAGGTTTAGCGGCGATCGGAGCTGCTAATTCATTAGGAGCTATCGTTAGAGCATTTGACACACGTAAGGAAGTTGCCGAGCAAATTGAATCCATGGGCGCTCAGTTTCTTACAGTAGAAATAAATGAAGATGGTGCAACTTCATCAGGTTATTCAAAGGAAATGAGTAAAGAATTCATTGAAGCTGAAATGAAATTATTTTCAGAACAAGCGAAAGAAGTTGATATCGTAATTACCACTGCACAGATTCCGGGCAGACCGGCTCCGAAATTATGGATGGATTATCACGTAGCTGCAATGAAACCGGGCTCGGTTATTGTGGATCTTGCTGCATCAACCGGCGGTAACTGTGCTCTTACCAAGAACGGAGAAGTTTATACAACCGATAATGGAGTTACCATGGTTGGTAAATTAAGTCAGTTACCAAGTCAGGCTTCACAATTATATGGAAACAACTTATGTCATTTATTAGATGACATGGGTAAAGCTGAAAAATGGAAAATTGACATGGAAGATGCTGTTGTGTCGAGAGCAATGGTAACTTATAACGGTAAGGTTAATTGGCCACCCGCACCACTTCCTGTTAGTCCAATTGCAGGTGGAAAAGTAAAAGTAGTGCCGCCAACAGCAGAGGAAGTTAAAGCATCTGATGCAGAAAAATCAAAAAAAGAAAGCACTTCAATGATCATTACACTAGGAGTAGTTGGTGCCTTATTATTTTTGGTGGGCCGTACTGCACCACCTGAATTCATACAACATTTCACCGTATTTATTTTGGCAGTATTTGTAGGCTGGCAATTGATAACAAATGTGTCGCATTCATTGCACACCCCTTTAATGGCGGTAACCAACGCGATCAGCGGGATCATTGTAATTGGTGGTTTATTGCAAACAACAAACGATATTACAAACCCTGTTACCGTGATAGCTGTTATTGCCATTTTGGTTGCCAGCATTAATATTGTTGGAGGATTTGTTGTTACTCACCGTATGTTGAAAATGTTCAAAAAATAAAAAGTTTTAGTTTCAACAATACAAAATAATAAAAATATTAAAAGAGTTAAAAAGAGATTATGACTATAGGAATTCAAACAGCAGCATATTTATTTGCAAGTATCCTGTTCATTTTAAGTTTAGGAAGTTTATCCTCGCAAGAATCTGCAAAACGCGGTGTGTTTTACGGCATCATAGGTATGGCAATTGCTATTTTAGCTACCGTACTTGGAGAAGGTGTTGCAGGACAAGTTTATATCATAGCGGCGATTGCCATTGCTTCCGTAATTGGCTTAATGCTTGCCCGCAAAGTAGAAATGACATCCATGCCTCAGCTGGTTGCTATCTTACATAGTTTTGTTGGATTAGCAGCGGTGTTGGTTGGTTTTGGTTCTTATCTGGACCCTAAAACACAATCGCTTCAAGGAGCAGCGCACACGATTCACTTAGTAGAGGTGTATATCGGTATTTTTATTGGTGCCATAACATTTACAGGTTCTATAATTGCATGGGGGAAATTAGAAGGAAAGATAGGAAGCAAAGCATTATTGTATCCTGGAAGACATGCGGTAAATGTTGCATTATTGTTAGTATGCGTTGTGTTAGGTGTTCTATTTGCGATGGCGCATGGCACAGATGGTTTAATTCATTTATATATTATGACGGCTATTTCTTCCTTTATTGGAGTGATGCTAGTAATGGCAATTGGCGGTGGAGATATGCCGGTAGTAGTTTCGATGCTAAACTCATACTCAGGTTGGGCAGCATCGGCAGCAGGTTTTATGTTGGGTAATGATCTGTTAATTGTTACCGGCGCATTGGTTGGTAGTTCAGGAGCTATTCTGTCCATTCACATGTGTCACGCCATGAACCGTTCTTTCTTCTCAGTAATTTTAGGTGGTTTTGGAAATGCACCTAAAGGAGAAGCAAAAGCGATTGAAGGTGAAGTAACAGCCTTAAATCATGAAGAAGTTTCTGCTTTATTAAAAGAAGCGAAATCGGTTGTTATTGTTCCGGGTTATGGAATGGCGGTAGCAAAGGCACAATATCCGATTTATGACATGGTACAAACTTTACGCAAAGCAGGAAAAAATGTACGCTTTGCCATTCACCCTGTAGCCGGCCGTTTACCTGGCCACATGAACGTATTGTTAGCAGAAGCAAATGTACCTTACGATATTGTTTTAGAAATGGATGAGATCAATGAAGATATGCCAAGTACAGATGTAGTAATGGTAATTGGAGCGAACGACGTTGTAAATCCAAGTGCACAAGACGATCCTGCAAGTTCAATATACGGAATGCCGGTTATTGAAGTATGGAAAGCAGAAAAAGTGATCATCATGAAACGTTCTATGTCGGCTGGGTATTCAGGCGAAGACAATCCTTTGTTCTACAAACCAAATTCGGAAATGCTTTATGGCGATGCCAAAGTTAGTGTTGAGAAGTTATTGGGGTTTTTAAAGAGCTAATTTCTGATCGGTAACGACGCATTGTTACCGATCAACATTTTATCGACGCATAAACACTACCCAAACTATTATAATTTAATATTGGAATTTTGAATGAAAGTCAAACATCGAAATTTCCTACAGGTCTCATAAAAACCTTAGCGTGGAGTTTAGCAGGAATTGCTCTTTTCATTTTTCTCTACATAGAATCACAGGGTAAAGGTGATTTCTTCATTTTTCTTTCGGCCTCTCAGGATCTGTTCAAAGGCGAGAACATTTTCGAAAAAAGGTATGTAGACAGTTACCACTATTTTTATTCGGTATTTTTCGCTATCCTTTTACATCCCTTTACTTACCTGCCCTTTCATCTTAGTAAATTCATCTGGCTGGCGTTAAATATATTTTTTGTTTACCGCATTTTTCAGGTCATCAAAAATTTACTCCCGCTTCACAGCTTTTCAAAAAATCAGTTATTGTTAATGAGAATTGGTGGCTTTGCATTTTCTTTCCGTTTCATTTATGAGAACCTTCATCACTCTCAAACCACCATCTTACTTTTGTTTTTAAGTTTACAAGGCTTACAATTAATTTTCAGTAACAAACCTTTAACAGGGGCTTTGCTGATCGCACTTGGCATCAACATAAAGCTTTTACCAATAGTATTGCTGCCCTATTTATTTTACCGCGGTTTCTTCAAGGCAGGTTCTCTTGTAATAGTGTTTTGCATTTCAATGCTATTGATCCCTGCTTTATTCATTGGCTGGAATTATAATCAAACCCTTTTTAATACCTGGTTGTCGCTGATCAATCCTTCAAGCACTGTTCATGTTTTAGACACCGAAGAACGCAGCTTTCATGGCCTCTCCACTTTATTATCTACTTTACTTGTACAAGATGTTCCCGATGTTTATGCGCTTCCCATTAAACGAAACATTGCAGATGTCTCTCTCGAAAATTTAAATACTATTTTAAATTGTGTGCGATTACTGTTGATAGGTTTTAGTCTCTGGTTTTTCAGAAGCCTTCCTTTTATAGCGGTATCCGGTTTAAAGCATCAGTTCAGGGAAGTAAGTTATTTGCTAATGCTTATTCCTCTCATTTTTCCACACCAACAGCACTACGGATTTTTATTTATTTGCCCCGCTTTTGTGTTTTGCCTGTATTACTTAATTCAAAATAAAAACTTTCTAAGTAAAGTCAAATTTTATTTTATAATGTTAAGTTGTTGCGCAATATATGTTGTATGCAATTTAAAGATCTTACTAGGAGAATACAATTACTATTACGAGCATTTTAAAATTCTAACTTACGGGGCTTTGTATTTGATAGTGGTTCTGGCTACTTGCGTTCCAAAAGAAGGACAGATTATTGATGAACCTCATTGATACCTGTGGTGAGTTTGCCGAACCAAGAGCCTAAGGATGGGGAATTGTATTTGGAAAAGAACCGGATTTTTTGCTTGGCAATTACCTTTAATATATTAATTTAAATAAAGCTATAGAGGAGATATAATTACCCCAAGCCAATCAAATTGGGTGGATTGGAGCGTAAAAAGTTCTCCTATAAGCTAGTTATAGGCAAAACGTTAGGGGTAAGCCTGACGGACAAGCTATAAATAAATTTGTAGTATATACTTTTAATATATACCTTTGCATAAAGACATTCTAATGAAAACACTATCTTTAAAACTCGACGACAAAATTTTTGACGAAGCCGAGGAAATAACTTCAAAATTAAATCTTGCAAGAAATCGTTACATTAACGAGGCAGTTAATATTTATAATCTTTTTAATAAAAGACGACTTTTAAAAAAGCAACTTTCAAAGGAATCCAAATTGACAAGCAAAGACTCCATGGACGTATTACATGAATTTGAAAAGTTAATTGATGGACGTTAAACAATTTGAAATTTGGCTTGCAGACCTTAACCCAAGTCGTGGGACAGAACCAGGAAAAACAAGACCTGTCGTAGTTATTCAGACGGATCTTCTTAATGATTCTCATCCATCAACAATTATATGCCCTATTACTTCAAAAGTTAATCCAGACATTATTTTACTTAGAGTTCATTTAAAAAAGGGACAAATTGACAAACCTAGCGATGTTCTTGTTGATCAAATTCGTGCTATCGACAATAAAAGACTAATTAAGAAACTTGGTAAATTAACGAAAGACCAAATCCAGAAATTAAAAATGAATCTTCGGGTGGTTCTGGACATTTAAGGCACTAGCCCTAACAGCGGTCTTGCCCAATGGCTCCCGACTGCTACACTTTTTTTAAAAGCATCTCTGGAACAAAGGGAATTTTGGAGCGGTAATTGCGCCAGGGATGCGAAGGGCTTGGCTCTTTTGCTTATACCGGAGGTTAAGCAAAAAGCGGAGCGAGTAGCGACCCCGCAGCAGCCCGCCCGGGCGCCCACATAAAAAATAATTTCTATCTTTAATACATGAACAAAGACGTAAAAGCTTACAATTCCACCCAAACAAAATCCGATAAAGAGATCTGCAATTTACTAGCTACAGAAATTGATACACATTTACCAAAAGCAGAAAATAAGATCTGGCACGCGCATCCGGTTTGGTTCTTAGATGGCAACCCGATCGTTGGCTACAGCAAACAAAAAGCCGGCATACGTCTAATATTTTGGAGTGGCGCAAGTTTTGAAGAAGATGCTTTAAAACCGGGCACCGGAAAATTCAAAGATGCATCGGCTGTTTATAATTCGGTAGAAGAAGTAAACACCAAGGATTTAAAACGCTGGCTGAAAAAATCAGAAAAAATTCAGTGGGATTATAAGAATGTTGTTAAGCGTAAAGGTAAACTAGAAAGACTTAAATAATCCATCATAGACAATAGGAACGCAGATGACGCGGAAAAAACGGATTAAGGGGGATTAAAGACAAAATCAATCCGCTCAAATCCAAAACAATCCGTGTGCTCCGTGTTCCCATTCTTATGCAAACCTACTTCGGCAACAATGTCACATTTCCGTAATGTTCTTCGTGGCGTTTGCTCACAACATTTCTGAATTTGATCAGCCATACATAAACACTTTCTTCGCAGGGTTTTCCTTTAAAGTATCCGTTCCAACCCATTTGAGTGTCCTTAGTATAAAAAATCTGTTGTCCCCAACGGTTAAAAATATAAAACTCGTACTCATCAACACCTATTACGATCGGTAAGAACACATCGTTCAATTCATCTTTATTGCCGGGCGTAAAACAATTTGGCACCCAGAATCTAAATTCAGGAAGTATTGTAACTTTTTTAGTAATAGTATCCAGGCAACCAAAACCATTCATCACCGTCTGCGTTACATAAAAATCGCCGTAGTCCTGATATTGATGTGATGGATTTACCATTGTTGATGAGCCTCCATCACCAAAGGTGTAATTCCATGTTGCGGCATTCTGACTCTCATCAAAGAAATAAATATCCGGATCAAAAATGGTTGTAGTGGTTGGCAAGAATGAAAATCCGGCTTTTGGTTTTGGATTAACAGTAATATAAGCAGGCACAACAAATTTACTGGTGTCGATGCAACCCTGATTGGTAATGATGGTTAGCGTAACATTATAAATGCCTGCAGGAGAAAATGTATGCGTAGGATCCTTTACAGCTGAAGTTGTACCGTCGCTGAATTGCCAGAAATAAGTTGTAGGCGCATTTGATCCGCTGGTATTTACGAAGGTAACAGTTGCAGGATCGCAGCCTTGTACCGGCGTGCTGCTGAAATTGGCCAACGGTTTCTGATAAACAGTTATGCTGCCTTTCAACGTGTCTCTACAGATCGCTTCTTTCATGATAACACTGACGACATAAGTACCCGGCACGCTATAAGTGATCGCACTTGGATTTGGAAGCGTTGAAGTGCTTGGCGTTGCGCTTGTCCCGAAGGTCCAATTGAATGAAGTATAAGAAGCGTAATTTCCTGCTGTAGAAAAATTAAAACTATTACCTGTTATACATTGTCCGGGTGGCGCTGTAAATGTTGGGGTGAATTTTGGATACACATAAAATGTTTGAGTGGCTGTATCGCCACAAGGCTTGCCGGGATTTGCGATCAAGGTCACAGTATATTTTCCGGTATCAGGATAAGTGTAATTTGTGCTCACCAAGTTAGAAGTATCGTTGGTTAAACTTGGCACACCAAAATCCCAATGATAAGTACTTGCTCCGAAACTATTATTTCCAAAATTAACATTGAGTCCGGTACACAACTGTGTTTGATTTTGAATGGCACTCACCACAGTTACCACACAACTCACAACGTTAAACTGAAAATCGCGGTGATGGGTAGCAATTAATTTTCCTGCTCTGAATTCCTGAACGCAAACACCAACCACCCATTGACCAACAATACTTGGTGTACCATTTAAAAAACCATTTACTGAATTTATATTCAAAGCAGGGTTTGATGCCATTGGAAAAGAACCGCTGAACGAACCGGTAAACGGAACGCTTACATAGGGCATGGGTGTAGCGCTTGTAGGACAGCCTGAAGCTCCAATAATGGGGCAGGTTGAATTCAAACCATCAAATGGGGCACAAAGTGAATATACCAATTGATCGCCATCAGGATCTGTTGCCGCATGATTAAAAGCAATAGGAATACCTTTACAAACAAAGATGGGCGGGAATTTTATGAACCTTGGACTGCTGTTCACTGCAACTACTTCGGGGCCGGGAATGTGTTCCCAATACGTGGCACCTACTGAACCCGGTGCAACCAAATTCAAAATACTGTTGTTACGACAACAACGCTGGTAAACGATGTAATAGCCACCCGCTTTAGGCGGTAAAACTACAGTGCCTTCATAAAACCCTTCTTCTACGCAGACACTATTCGGTGTTTGAATACAAGGACTATTGATCGAGGGCGGAATATTCGTTACACTCAGCAATGCTAAATTTAATGTAGTAACAACATTGTTGGCGCTATCGAGTATTGTAATAAAAGCGGGGCTATCAAAGGGGGCCTGACCATTAAAACAATCTCTGTAAACCTTTAACGTAATTTTGTAAACGTTGCCTCCCTGATTATCGTAAAAGATCTCGCCTCCTACTATATGCGTAGCATAGCTGCTTTTAAAAGCGCTTAAAAAAGTGATCAGCAAAATAATATGTAGAAACCTTCGTTTTAACATTACAAGTTTGACTGATAAAGTTAGCTAATATTACTGAAAAACGGAAATGATCTTGATTAGCAGGCCCTAAACAGGCCATTTTAAAGGGCTTTTGCTTATCTTTGTTGCTGTAAATTTGGTTCGCCACCTTGAAAAATACCGATCTCATAAAAGATAAAACCATCATATTATTTGACGGAAATTGCGGCTTGTGCAACAAAAGTGTGCGCTTTATTTTGAAACATGAAAAAGATCAGGAGCTCTATTTTTCTGCTTTGCAATCTGAAACCGGAAAACAAGTATTGAAACAATTTGAATTAGGAAATAAAACGGACAGTATTGTTTTTATTAAAAACGGAAAAGCATTTATAAGATCAAGCGCAGCCTTGCAAATAACAAAACATTTAAAAGCACTTTGGCCTTTGCTTTTTGGATTTTATATTGTTCCGAAATTTATACGTGATGCCGTTTACAATTACATAGCAAAAAATCGTATCAAATGGTTTGGAGCTGCTGATTACTGCGAGATGATGACACCGGAGTTAAAGAAAAGATTTCTGGAATAAAATTTACACAAAGGCGCCAAGACACTAAATTTCACGAAATAATAATAACATGGTTTACTGAGATTTCGTGTTTTTTTGTCACGATGCGTCGTGATTAGTGGTGAAAGAAACTATTTCCCCATTTTAGCGATCTGCTCTTCCATTAATTTAATTCCATCTTCGAAACTATGAGGGTTGTATCCTAAAACCCTTTTTGCTTTATCAATAATGAAGCCTGTTCTGGGCGGGCGTTTCGCCGGTTGTTTGATGTCGGATGATTTGGAAGGTTTGATCAAGCTTTTATCTAAATGATAATAATCTGCTACTTTATTTGCGAGTTCCAAAATGCTCATGAAATCTTTTCCGGAAATATTAAATATGCCTTGTGCTTTTTTCTCGGCAATTAAAATACAACCATCAGCAAGATCTTCAGCTAAAGTTGGTGTTCTGAACTGATCATCTACCACATTGATATTTTTTTTTTGCTCCAAATTTTGTTTTACCCAAAGTACAATGTTGCTTCGGCTCATGTTATCTACAATGCCATACACCAAAACAGTTCTTGCCATGGCCCAACTTAATTTACTGTTTTGTACAATATGTTCCGCTTCTAATTTTGTTTCGGCATAGTAACTTAAGGGGTTCGGTTTTTCTTCTTCTGTTAAAGGACCATAAGTTCCGTCAAAAATAAAATCAGTACTTAAATGAATGAAATGCGGTTTGTAGTTTTCGTTTTGCAAGCTCTCTAAAATTTTAACCTGATACTCAACTGAAGTAGCATTCATTAACCAAGCTAATTCCTTTTCGGTTTCGCAGGCATCAACGTTTGTCATGGCTGCGGTATTTATTACAACATCCGGTTTATGTTTTGCAAAAACCTCTTTTACATTTTCGAAGTTGGTAATGTCAAGTGGTTCGTAAATATATCCGGCTTTATCCACCAAACGATTTTCGCCACGCGCCGTTGCAATTAAAACAACGTTTGGTTTGCTCTTTAATTTGTAAACGAGTTTCTGTCCTAATAAACCGTTGGAACCTGTAACTAATATTTTCATATGCTAATTAAAGAAAAGTTAGGCCAATATATCTTTCAGCTTTCTGATCTGGTCGGGAGTACCCAATACAAATATTTTTGAATTCGGAATTATTTTTGTGTCGGCACTTGGGTTCACCAAATATTCTCCGGTAGCGGTTTTAAATCCTATTATGTTTGCGCCCGATTTATTTCGGATCTCCAGATCCTTTAATGTTTTTTGTTTTAATTCTTCGGAAACGCTGTCGTAAGCAATTTCTTCTAAACTGATATTGTCGCCACCCTCAGCGGTAATGAAATCAATGAACTCCATTACATCAGGTTTCATTACCAGACTTGCCATGTGGGCACCACCTACTCTATCGGGCATGATAACATTATTGGCTCCGGCAATTTTTAATTTAGTATCAGAGTTATCTTCACTCGCTCTTGAAATAATGGTTATTTTCGGGTTCAGGTTTCTTGCTGTTAATACAATGAATAAATTATCCGCATCCATGGGGAGTGTGGTAATAATAGCACTCGCTTTATGTATTCCGGCTTTAATAAGAATTTCGTCTTTTGTAGAATCTCCGGTGACAACCAATTCACTGAATTTATGTGTAATGCTTTCAGTGATCTGAGAATTGCTCTCGACCACTACAAATCTGCGGTTATGTCTTTTCAGAACCTGGGCGGCTTGTCTTCCGTTACGGCCATAACCGCAAATAATAACATGGTCAGATAATTTTTCGATCGCAGCGTTCAATTTTCTATTCTTGTATAATTGGTTAAACTCACCGTCTAGTACAAATTTTGTAATTGCCGAAACGGCATAAGCAAATGTACCAAAACTTATGATAATTAAACATACGGTAAATACTTTTCCGGTAACTGTTAAGGGTTGTACCTCACCATAACCTACGGTTGCAACTGTAATGATGGTCATGTAAAATGCATTGAACAGTGTGTATCCTTCCAGGATCCAGTAACCTATGGTGCCAAAAAGAAGAACTGCAATAAGTATTGCAATTGGCATAAGAAACCGAGAATAGTCTTTTAAGAAGCTGAACATTTGATTCAAATTTAAGATTTTATAGGGATTTATGCTATGGTGGTGCATATTTGTTTCACGCAGTCACGACGCGTCGTGACCGCAGATCTTGGTGCCCCGTTTGCGGCCGGGATAAAGGCGACAGCCTTGTGAAGCAAAACAAAAAATGCTGTAGCAGCGAGGAGGCGACCAGCGGAAGCCACCGCAGCGCACAAGCATTTTGTTTTGCGAACAAGCTAAAGCCGAAAGCCCGAAAAGCCGCCAAAAAAATCAGTATCTTTAGCGTTCAAATGAAAACTAAGACCCTCAAAAAAAATAAAGTCAATGTGGTGACACTCGGCTGCAGCAAAAACCTTGTGGATAGTGAGGTGCTTATGGGCCAACTGAAAGCTAATAAATTTGATGTTGAACATGAAAGTAAACACGATGACCATAACATCGTTATTATTAATACTTGCGGTTTTGTTGAGAATGCAAAACAAGAAAGCATTGATACCATTTTACGCTATGTAGAAGCCAAAAAGAACGGCGACATCGAAAAATTATATGTTACCGGTTGTTTAAGCGAACGCTACAAAGGCGATCTTGAAAAAGAAATTCCGGATGTAGATGCTTATTTTGGAACGCGTGAATTACCAAAAATATTAAAAACATTAAAGGCCGATTACAAACATGAGTTGGTTGGCGAACGTTTGTTAACCACACCTCAGCATTATGCCTATTTTAAAATAAGCGAAGGCTGTGACAGGCCCTGCAGTTTTTGTGCGATACCTTTAATGCGCGGCAAACACGTTTCGGTGGAGAGCGATGAACTGGTGAAGCGTGCCAAATTATTAGCGTCAAAAGGAACCCGAGAATTATTATTAATTGCCCAGGATCTTACATATTACGGTCTGGATATTTACAAGAAACGCGAGCTGGCTTCGTTGGTAGATAAATTAAGTGATGTGGAAGGCATTGACTGGATCCGTTTGCATTATGCTTTTCCGAGTGGCTTTCCGATGGAAGTATTGGATGTGATGAATGCAAAAGCGAATGTGTGTAATTATTTGGACATGCCTTTGCAGCACATCAGCGATAACATGTTGAAGAGTATGCGCCGCGGCATTACCAAACAAAAAACAATTGACATTGTAAATGAGATCCGCGACAGAGTTCCCGGTATTGCCATCAGAACTACTTTGATAGCAGGCTATCCCGGCGAAACACAAAAAGATCATGAAGAAATGCTGCGCTGGGTAGAGGATACTAAATTCGATCGCCTTGGAATTTTTACATACTCGCACGAAGAAAATACACATGCTTACGAACTGAAAGATAATGTATCGGAAAAAATAAAAAAACAACGTGCCGATGCAGTAATGGAAATTCAGCAGGAAATTTCTTTTAACCTGAATCAGAAAAAGATCGGCAACACTTACAAAGTTTTATTCGATCGTAAAGAAACAGATCATTTTGTTGGGAGAACCGAGTTTGACAGTCCGGATGTAGATAACGAAGTTCTGGTAAAAGCTACAAAAGATACATACATTCGTTTAGGTGATTTTGCAAATGTAGAGATAACAGATGCAAGTGACTTTGATCTATATGGTGATATTATATAAATAATTTTAAATGGTTCAGTTCATTCATTACGTTGTCATCCTTCATGTTATTGCCGGAAGTTTAGCGCTTTTGTTCGGCGCCATTGCTTTTGGTTTAAGAAAAAGAACGCCAAAACATAAACCCTTTGGCCGTGCTTATTTTTGGTGCATGACGGTGATATTTGTAACCGGTGTATTTCTTTCGATCGTAAAAGGCATTTTGTTTTTCTTTCTTATTGCGGTGTTCACCTATTACTCTACCATTGTGGCTTACCGCGCGTTAAAACTTAAAAATTTACATTTAGGGCAAAAACCCGAGAAGCTGGATTGGTTCATTGAAATAGCTGCAGGAATTACATTTATAGGAATGATCATTTTTGGGATGGTGATGTTTATTAATACAGGAAACCTTGGCGGAAGTATTCCTTTTGTTTTTGGTTCTTTTGGATTGGCAGGCGTTTACAAAAACTGCAAGTATTTTTTAAAAGGTCCTTTTAAACCAAACTCCTGGTTAAAGATCCATTTGGGTAACATGATGGGAAGTTACATTGGAGCGATCACTGCATTTTTAGTGAACCAAACCGATAAGATCCATATTAACCCACTGTTTCTTTGGTTCGGACCAGCCGCAGTAATTGTTCCTTTTATAATAAGGGAACTTAAGAAAGTAAAGACGGAGTAAGCAAAATGTATTGTATTTCTTAAAAACCGTGTTTAATATTGTAGCGAACACTGTTCCAATAATCTTTGGTATAATCTACATAGATCTCTTCTCCGGCTTTAATATCTCTGCGGGTAAAGATGTAGCATTTGCTGCCTTCTATTTTATATTCGCAATTGTTGCGCACGCCTTTGATCTTGCTTAAACCTTCGGCGTCATTTGCATAACGGGCTTTGTATTGTGGTGTTTGAAAAGCATCTATGCAAAGTTGCTTGCTGATGTAGAATAAATAACCATCCTGATTTCTTGCAACGCGTTCTTTGTATTCGTTCCACTTAATAATTTCACCTTTATATTCGATGACCTTAGTGCCTTTTTTAATAGCTGTTGTGGTAAATAAGCCTTTTCCGGCTTTCGGTAAACGAGATCTCTTAACTAATAGTGCCATAATTTTACGATGGCAAAAGTAGTTTTTTTATTGGATTAAAATAATTTTATTTCGCAATTCGTGATCAGGATGTAAAATAATTCTTTATCAGCTCAGGTTTTTCAAATTCAAAAGCACCCTCTTCTTTAAGGTATAGGATCTTATCGGCGTTTTTAAAGAGCATGTCGAGGTCGTGAGAAGACACAATAATGGTTTTATTTTGCTCTTTGCATAATTGCTTTATGATCTTGAAAAGCTGAAGCTTTGAGCTATGATCTAAAAAGGCCGTGGGCTCATCCAATACAATTACCGGGGTTTGCTGGGCCAGCGATTTTGCGATCATTACTTTTTGCCGCTGCCCATCGCTTAATTCGTCAATTAATTTCGAGGCCAAAGCCGAAATGCCAATTTGCTCTAAACTGTTTTCAATGATCGATCTGTCCGCTTCGCTTAATTGCCCAAATGCGTTCAAATAAGGAACGCGCCCCGAAGCCACCACATCAAAGGCTGTTAAATTAAAGCCCCCGATCTTATCGGTTAAAACTACTGAGATGCGTTTTGCCATTTCCTGAAAAGAGAACTCAGAGCTATTTTTGTTATCCAAAATTATTTGGCCCTTAATTGGTTTTATGCTTCCGAAAATGGTTTTTAGCAAGGTGGATTTCCCCACTCCATTATTTCCTACCAAACCAATTAATTCGCCTTTTGAAAAGTTTGCATTCAAATTCGAAAAAACAGTGGTGCTGATCTGTCCATTCTTATAGCCAATATGTAAGTTCTTTAACTCTATCATTGGCCAATTAATTTTGATCTGAATAAAAGATAAATAACCACCGGCGAACCAATAAGTGTTGTTACCGTATTTATTGGAAGCGCAAAATTATTGCTTAACAATTGACATAAGGTATCGCAGACCAATAAAACAATGGCACCCATAAAAATACAATATACCATTTGCTGCAGCTGATCCGAAGTTTTAAAAAGCAAGCGGCAGGCAATTGGCACCGATAAACCAACAAATGCAATAGGACCGCAAAAGGCAGTTATTATTCCCGTTAAAACTGCAGTGATGATAATTACAGTGGTTCGCAATTGGTTAACATTGATTCCTAAATTTTGCGCGTAGCTTTCGTTCAGTAAAATGGCATTAAGCGGTTTTGCCATAAATAAACAGGCCAGGAAAACAAGCAGACAAACCGGTACCATGATCATCACGTCGTTCATGCCGGTACCGCTTACCGAACCCATACCCCACACTACAAAACTTTTTAAAGTATTTGGACTCGCCATAAATTCTATGAGTCCTTGAAAAGCACCGAGAATTTGTGACAACATAATACCTACCAGTAAAACCGTAATGTTGTTCTTTGTTTTTTTAGATACAAATAAGATCAAAATGGTTACCAGCAATGCTCCGGCTACGGAAGCCATTGAAATAAGTGTTTTGCCTAAGAAATAATTTAAACCCATCAGGGAGTTATTCATGATGATGATGGCAATGGCCACAAATAAACTTGCTCCACTGCTTACCCCTAAAACATAAGGTCCGGCCAGCGGGTTTCTGAAAAGGGCTTGCATGAGCATGCCGCATAAAGCCAGAGAGGCGCCGGCGAATACTGCCGTGAATGATTTTGGTAAACGGATCTGATAAAAAATAACAGATGCCATTGAATCGTGAAGATCGGAGAACGAAAGATTTACTGAGCCTAAAAACAAATTGGCAAAAAATAAGACAACCGTTGCTGCCAAAAGTAAAATTATATTTAATATGAATTTGTTTGTCATCCTGTCACGACTCGTCGTGATGCCGTTGGTTAAATTTACTCAATCTTTTTATAATACTTTAATTGATGTTGCGTTGAGCTTTCCGGATGAAATATCTTAATGAGATCCTTTAAAACCTCATCTGGATTGCAAATGCCCTCTTCCCAGTAAATGCTGTAATTTTTTGCATTGGCAATTTTATTGTTGTTGTAGATGTTACCGGTTTTAAAAGCATTAAATAAATTATAGCGGTTCTCATAACCCAGTAATTCCTTTTTAGAATTTACCATGTAAATATTGATCCAGTAATCGGCATCCTTTGCTTTTGTGTAAACGGTCTCAAAATTCAAAGGAATGCTTCCGGTTTGTTTTTGATCTTTCCAGATATAATTGGCACCGGCATCGGCCAGTAAATTGGCAATATAACTATTTCCGCCGGGCATGTACCAGGCATCGCCATATTTAATGTCGGTAAATACTGTTGGTTTTACTGTAAGTGAATCTGTAATTAGTTTCAAAACCTTATAATTTGCTTCGGTGATCTTAAATAAAGAATCGGCCAATTTATCCTTATCAAAAAAAGCTGCTACAAATTTTATCCATTCGGCACGGGCCAGGGGTGTTTCTTCCAGATGATCCAGACTAATGGCAGCGGGAATACCTGCATTAAGCACTTTATCGTTCATGTCTTTTTTAGGATCGCCCATTCCGAAGGTGATGATCAGGTCGGGATGTAAAAGCAAAGTTTGTTCTACATTTATTTCGGGGCCTTTCGAAAGTTCTTTTATTTTAGACTGCTTTACACCTTCGATGATAAATGCATTATTGTAATAATCCACATTCTCGATAGCCACAATTGTTTGGAGCAAGTTCAATTTTTGGAGCATGGTTGAATAAACCGTACCCATGCAGGCTACGTGGCTAACTGGTGTGGCAACATAAAAAGCATTTTTAATAAGATCAGGTTTTGCTTGTGTTTTAGGATACAAAATAAAAACAGCCGTTGTATCGGCAGAATTTTGACTTCCAAATATGTAAAGGGTTTTGTAGCCGTTGGTTCTACCAAAAGTAAAACGTTTAGCGTAAACAGGAGGCGTATCTTTTTCTATTCTTATTTCCAAAACAGCTACTTCTTTTTGTGAAGCGTTATTACAACTCAACAAAAAAAGAAAGGATACGGAAATAAATACTTTAAAATTCAACATTAATGATCGTTCCTTTAGGAGCATTGTTCTTAATTTGGATGTTTGCCTGATGCGCGTCGACAATTTGCTTTACAATATACAAACCAATTCCGGTTCCTTTGGTTGACCTTACTTCTTCGCTGCCAACACGGTAAAATCTGTCAAACACCAATTGCTTTTCTTTATCACCTATGCCGCAGCCCTTGTCGGCAATAGATAAAGTAATTCCGCCGGCTGTTCTTTTCAAACTAACCAATACATCTACCGCATCGAAAGAATATTTAATTGCATTTTCAATTAAGTTAATGATAAGCGATGGGAAAATAACCGCGTCGGTTTTCAAAAGAACATTAGGTTCAATATCCTCTTTTAGTTCGCCGTTTTGGAGTTTTGTTTTAAAATAGGTTTCTAAAATAGATCTTACTAATTCCGAAATGTTTATTTCTTCTTTGCTCAGAGTGATCTGATCATTATCCATACGACTTGCCAGCAAAACATTATCAATTAATTTATTGAGTCGTTCGGTTTCTTTTAAAGCATTTTCAATGAGTTCCTTTTCTTTTTCCTTATCGAGCTGATGCTTTAAAATGGTTTGCAATTGCAATTTGGTAGCAGCAATTGGTGTTTTTAATTCGTGGGTAACGCTCAGTAAAAAATTCTTTTGCTGATTGGCCATTGCCGCTTCGCGCTCGTTATAACGCTTAATTTTTAAGGCGCCAACCAATAATAGAAGCAAGAACACGGTTCCTTCGCCAACGATCATGTAGATGCGCATTTTTTTCTCGTGCTGTAAAGTATCTATCTTTTGTTTTACATCAATTTGATCGGTTGCATTTAAAGCTGCAATGGTTTGTTTGGCATCAATAATACTGGAAGTTTGTTTCACCAGCAATATTTCCCACCACAAAAATTGAGCTATAATGTAGGCGAAGAGCAAATAGATAACGAATATGGATCGGGATTTTTTTTGCATTTATACCGTAAATATAACGGTTTTCTGCATGACCCTTATATAGGAGTTAATTCAACTGCCAAATAGCCGAATTCAATGCAGTAGCGAAGCTTACCCAGAGCAAGTAAGGTATTTGAAGCAGGCCGGCCAACTTATGAATGGAGTAAAATTTAACGATCATGTAAAGTATAATTATCCACATGAACATGATCTCTGCCAATGCCAAACCCAATAATTTAAAATTGAAAAAGATAATGCTCCAGAAAAAATTAAGAGTAAGTTGAAGTGCAAAAATAATAATTACACTTTTAGTCTGCTCTTTGTTAGAATTTTTTAAAACGATGAACAATGATAGTCCCATTAAAAAATATAATATGGTCCAAACCGGGCCAAACAAATAATTAGGCGGATTGAAGGATGGTTTGTTTAAAGTGGCATACCAGCCCGGAATATTTTCGGCGGTGATAAAACCGGATATGCCGCCTGCGAGTAGAGGAATTAAAATACAAATAAAGAGTTTAAAATAATTTTTCATACCTTAATTATTATTGAATATTTTGTTTAGTTTATTGTACCTAAAATCGAAGATCTGTTGAAGTTGTTTTTTTACCACAAGCGTGTTTGCCAATTTTCCAAAGATGCCAAAGGGCAATTTATAATGCACTACATCTTTCATTTCAACACCTCCGTTTACTTCTGTGAGAAAGTGTTTATGGTGCCATAAGCTATATGGTCCTTTACGTTGCTCATCAACAAAATAGGACAAGTGTTTAACGTGCGTTATTTCGGTGACCCAGTGCATTTTTAAGTTCAATAACGGAGTAATGTGGTATTCGATAAGTTGCCCGGGATACATTTTTTCGATTTTAGCTTCATCGCCAATGATCTTGAAATTCATATGAGCAGGCGTAATAAGGGCTAGGTTCTTAGGCGAACTCATAAATTCCCAAACTGTGGCCAGATCGCTTTTAAGAAATTGATTCGTTTCGAGGGTATGTAACATGTTTTGATTTTTTTCAATCTGATTATGAGCAAAGTACGTGAATATTATTTTGTTTAACAAATTTAATGAAAGATTAAACAAAATAAATATACCTTTGTATCAGATCATTAGAGATTTTTACGAGAAACTTCACCAAAAATAGCGATCAAATCATGAAACAGAACGATACCACTTTAAATACTCTGCTTAATTCCAATAAAATAAAATTAAGTACAATGAGTTCAGATGAAATTGGCGATGAGCACTTCAGCACCGGCATAGACACACCAATGAAAGCAAATGCCTTTGTAATGAGCGACGAAGAAAAGATCGAAAAAATTGAATATCACTTCAGGGAAATTATGGAGACGATGGGTCTTGACCTGAACGATGACAGTTTAAAGGGTACGCCCAATCGTGTTGCCAAGATGTATATTAACGAATTGTTCAATGGATTAAATCCGGCAAACAAACCGAAGATCGCACTATTCGATAACAAATATCAATACGATCAGATGCTTGTTGAAAAAGGAATCAGTTTTTACAGTAACTGCGAACATCATTTTGTGCCAATATACGGCAAAGCTCACGTTGCATACATTACTTCAGGAAAAGTGATAGGACTATCTAAACTCAACCGAATCGTAAATTATTTCTCGAAACGCCCTCAGGTTCAGGAACGTTTAACTGTTCAGATCGCAAGGGAATTGCAATCCTGTCTTGGCACCGAAGATGTTGCCGTAATTATCGACGCGAAACACTTATGCGTTTCATCAAGAGGTATTAAAGATGAGAGTTCTGCTACTGTAACTTCATTTTATGGCGGTAAGTTCAAAGAAGATCGAACGCGTCAGGAATTTTTAAAATATATTGATCTAAAAACTCAATACTAATGATCAATCCAATTGATAAAGACAAGGTAGCCGAAAACCCGGGATTAATTTCCTATCCGCATTACGTGGGGAGTATTGCGGTGAAACCGGAAGATCTGGGGAAATTAAAGTCCCGGGCTCTTTCGGCAATGCACGAACAAACCAATATGCATTTACGTCAGATCCAAAAACAAGTTGAATTATTATTGGATCAGGCCAATGCCATAAAAAAAAGAGTGGAAATAAGTGAGCAAATTTACACTACTTCCATTGCCTTTGAGCCCTTTGTTGGAAACATCTATCACTTGTATAAACGAAACGGCATTCACAAAATGATGCTTGTTGGTCCTGATGAATGGGGGAAATCTAAACCTGCAGACTTAGAATTTATAAGCAGCGTGAAGCTTTTAAGCGATCACACATGGGAAGTATTATAATGTTATTTTGTTTAAATTTACCCATCATTAATTAAACAGATGAAATCATACCAAATAGCAGAATTAGAGCAGCTCACCGGCATCAAAGCGCATACCATTCGTATTTGGGAGAAACGTTATAACCTTATTGAACCCGATCGTACTTCTACCAACATTAGAAAATACAATGATGAACAGGTACGCAAACTCTTAAACGTTAGCACACTTTTATCTAACGGATATAAAATTTCAAAAATTGCCGATTTAAATGATGAAGAGATCGCTTCAAAAATAACTGAACTTCAAACGGAAGGTGAAGCCAATTCGATCTGTGCCAGTTTTATTAATGATCTGATTGCAAGTATGCTTGGATTTAACGAGCAGGCTTTTGAAAAAACATATTCTGCTGCAGTAACCCGATTCGGAATTTATGAGGCGATGCTTAATGTATTTTATCCCTTGTTTCAAAAAATCGGCGTATTATGGGTTATCAATAACATTACTCCCGTTCAGGAACATTTTGCGTCCTGCATCATCAAAAGAAAATTAATGTCGGCAACAGATGGTTTGCCAATGCCTACAAAAAAGAAAAAATTCTTACTCTTATTACCTCCCGGCGAATATCATGATATCAGTCTTCTGTTCGCTAATTACATCATTCGATCAAAAGGCTATGAAACAATATACTTAGGACAAAACGTTCCTTATGAAAATGTGTCATTAGTGCTGAAGGAAACAAAACCTCAATTTATTCTTATGTTTTTTATCAACCCTCAAAATTCTGAAGGTGTTTATGAAGAGATAATGCTAAATCTGCAATTACCTAAAGACATTAAATTATTGGTAAGCGGTAATCCTATTATTGTTGATCATTTACAGAACAGAAAAAACATCGATCTGCTAAGATCGCCTACCGATCTGATAGAGCTCCTTTAGATCTGCTCTACTAATTTTTCGATCTGTTGTAAAACTACCGAAGCTTTACTTACCGCCTTAACATCTTCAACGGTGAGCATCAATTTATTATTCTGTTCTTTTAAGGCACAAAGGCGTGGGTTGTTCTGAGCAAAAGTCAGGGCGCCTTTAAAGATAGGTGAACTAAAATATTCGGAATTTTTCTGACTCACAAAATAGCAAAGCATTTTTCCGTTCTTCAAGGTCAGTTTTTCGAATCCCAGCTGCATGGCTTTCCATCGCAAACGCACTACGTTAATTAATTCCAAAGCTTCGTTTGGCACCGGGCCAAATCGATCTCGTAAATTAGCTTCGTATAATTCAAGATCCTCTTCTTTAATGATGTTATCGAGCTCACGGTACAAAATTAAACGCTCGGTTAAATTACCTACATAAGTATCGGGTATCAATAATTGCAAATCGGTATCAATAACTGTTTCTCTTACAAATTGTCTCGAGAAAACAGACTTATCAAGATTGTTTTCTTCGTCCGTACCAACTGATTCTTTGTACCAGTCTTCCTGTTTCAATTCTTCAATGGCTTCATTCAAAATTTTCATGTAGGTATCAAAACCCATGTCGTTGATGAAACCACTTTGTTCGCCGCCCAATAAATTCCCGGCGCCGCGAATATCCAGATCGCGCATGGCAATTTGGAACCCACTGCCCAGATCGCTGAAATCGACAATAGCCTTTAAACGTTTGCGAGCTTCGTCGGTTAAACTTATTTGAGGAGGTGCCAGCAAATAACAATAGGCTTTTTTATTGCTTCTTCCCACCCTTCCGCGCATTTGATGCAGATCGCTTAATCCGAAATTCTGAGCATCGTTAATAATGATCGTGTTCGCATTACTGATATCTAAACCCGATTCTATAATTGTTGTTGCTACCAACACATCGTAATAACCTTCAATAAATCCGAGCATAACGTCCTCGAGCTTATCCCCATCCATTTGTCCGTGACCAATCGCAATCCGTGCATCGGGCACCAGTCGTTTTATAATACCTGCAATATCCTGAATGTTGGCTACTTTATTATGTACAAAGAATACCTGTCCGCCTCTTCGTATTTCATCCGAAACGGCATCACGGATCAATTCTTCGTTATACGAATATAATTCGGTTTGCACCGGATAACGATTGGCGGGAGGTGTTGAAATAACCGAAAGATCACGAGCGCCCATTAAACTGAATTGCAAAGTGCGCGGTATTGGTGTTGCCGTTAATGTTAAGGTATCGATATTGGATTTGATCACTTTCAATTTATCCTTTACCCCTACTCCGAATTTTTGTTCTTCATCGATGATGAGTAGACCAAGATCTTTGAATTTAATTTCTTTTCCGGCCAGTTTATGCGTACCGATGATGATGTCAATTTTTCCTTCTTCAAGTTTCTGAAAAATTTCTTTTTGTTCTTTGGTTGTTCTGAATCGGTTAATGTAGTCGATGTTACAAGGAAAACCTTTTAAGCGTTCTTTAAACGTATTGTAATGCTGATAGGCCAAAATTGTTGTTGGCACCAAAATGGCAACCTGCTTGCTGTCGCAAATGGCTTTAAAAGCAGCGCGAATGGCGATCTCCGTTTTTCCGAAACCAACGTCTCCGCAAACCAGGCGATCCATAGGATGCGGTTTTTCCATGTCTTTTTTTACATCGGCGGTAACTTTAATTTGATCGGGAGTGTCTTCGTAAATAAAAGACGCTTCGAGTTCGTGCTGCAGATAATTATCATGCGAAAATGCAAAACCGGGCTGTGCTTTTCGCTGCGCATATAATTTAATAAGGTCGAATGCAACCTGCTTTACATTGCGTTTTGTTTTTTGTTTTAAGGTAGCCCAGGTAGTGCTTCCCAATTTATCGATGCGTGGTACTGTGGCTTCCTTACCACTGTATTTACTGATGCGATGTAAACTGTGAATGCTAACATACAAAAGATCATTATCCTTATAAAGCAAACGCACAACCTCTTGTGTTTTTCCGTTAACCGTTAATTTCTCCATACCTGCAAAACGGCCAATACCGTGATCGATGTGGGTAACATAATCGCCGGGATTTAAACTTAAAATTTCTTTGAAGGTTAAGGTCTGTTCGGTTTTTTGTTTCAGGTCCTTTAATTTGAACCGGTGATAACGTTCAAAGATCTGATGATCGGTGTAACAGGCAATTTTTGCATCATGATCAATGAAGCCTTCGTGAATATTCAGGTAAAAATGTTCGATCAGGGATTCGTAGGTTCTATGCTCTTTGGCGAGTAGGTCGTTAAAGATGGTGAACAAGCGCTCGGCCTGTTTCTGATTATCGGTAATGAAATAATTCTTATAGCCTTTGGTTTTATTTTCTTTGAGATTATTAATTAAGAGTTCGAAGTTCTTATTAAAGCCGGGCTGAATACTTTCATTAAAAGCAATTTCTCTGCCTTTAAAATAAGATGTGGGCCCAAACTCGATAATATTAAATTCATCGATCTGTGTTTCGAGATCTGAATCGGATAAATATAATTCGGAAGGCGGGAGATGCTTTATTCCGTCTTGAAGCGAATCGTAAGCAGAACGCACTTTATCATAGTTCTTTTTAAAATTATCGATGGTGAATTTCACGTCATCAAAACAGATCAAGGCATCTGTACCAAGGTATTCGAAAAGACTGCCCCGCGTTTCGATGAGTTGTGCAGAATTAATATCAGGTATAATAGTAATGTATTCGTGACGGGCTGTTGAGAGCTGAGAGGCAGGGTCGAATGCTTTGATGGTCTCTACCTCGTCGCCAAACAATTCTAAACGAAATGGAAATTCATTGGCGAAAGAATAAATATCTATAATACCGCCACGAACAGAATATTGTCCGGGTTCAACCACAAAATCAACCGATTCAAAGTCGTACGAATTTAAAAAGCCGGAAATGAAATCTATGCTTAGTTTTTCGCCGCGTTTTATCTGAAGTGTGTTCTTGCTTAATTGTTTTTTGGCGGTAACTTTTTCAAAGAGAGCCTGAGGATAAGAAACAATGACACCTTTAAAGGTATCTTTAGTTAAGTAGCTTAATACTTCGGTACGTTCTTGCACATTGGCATTTGATGTTTTTTCAATTTGATAGGCTTGTTTGTGCGACTCCGGAAAAAATAAAACCGTTTGGTTGGGAAGAAGAGATTGAATATCGTTCAATAAATAAGCGGCTTTTTCTTTATCGCTAACAACAATGAGAAATGTTTTTGGTTCACTTAAATATAGATTATCTAAAATAAAGGCAAAAGCCGATCCCCTCAAACCCGAAAAAAAAGTGTTCTTGGCGGGGTTTAAGAAATACTGTTTAGAGTTCAGTAACTCTTTAAAATGATGCTCAACAAGCATTAGGGGGGCAAATTTAGCATATTAGGAACATAAAATTCCTGTGGGAGTCCAATTTTAGGGAATTTAGGCAGTTTTTGTCACAATTTCGACGTTTTTTCAAAAACTATGGATTTGTTCATGCTCATAAAGCATTGATATACAAGTAATAATGTTAGATACTGCCCTTTTAAGATCCAAAAATGGTCAATTCATTTGTGCTTAGGATTCCAATATTTAATTAGAAGAACTATTGTTTTGCTCTTGTTCATACTTTAACATTGTGAAAGAAATTGTTTTTAATAAAAGTATTTATTACATTTACTATAACGATTTAAATTTTTAAACTAAACCTACAAAACAATAAAAAAAAATGAAAAAACAATTACTTACCCTAGTTGCAATGGGAGCCGTATCGAGCTCACTACTTGCACAATTACCGGCTAGTACTGTTGCTGCTAACAAAAAAGCGGTATTAACAGAATACACTGGTGTTTATTGCGGATATTGCCCGGATGGTCACAAAATTGCTACCGGACTTTTAGCTGCAGATCCAAATAACGTAGTATTGATCAATGATCATACAGGTGGTTACGCAAACGTAGCAGTTGGTGAGCCTGATTTTATTACTGCAGAAGGTAACTCTATCGCAGGTATGGCTGGTATGTTAATTGCTGGGTATCCTGCCGGTGATGTTAACCGTATGGTATTACCAGGAGCTCAAACTGCAGGTGGTATGGCTGAGAGCAGAGGTTCTTGGACTAGCAACTTCGTAACTGTTAAAGCACAGTCTGCATATTGTAACGTTGCCTTACAAGGTACTGTTAACGTTGTAACAAGAGTATTAACTGTTGATGTTCAAGTTTATTATACTGCGAATGGAGTTGGTTCAAACTCTTTAACTGTTGTATTAAAAGAGAACAAAGTTTGCGGACCTCAGCATGATTATGGTAACTATAATCCAACCAACTGGAATCCTGACGGTTCTTATAACCATAACCACGCTTTACGTAAAGCTTTATCTCCAACATTTGGTACAACTATTCCTGTAACTACTATGGGAACTACTTTTAACCAAACTTATACTTATACAATTCCTTCTACTTATGGTGTTGCTGGTAAAACAACTCCTGCTTTATTAGGTAACATGGAAATATCTGCTTTTGTAACTGAAACTAACGTTAAAACTATCAATGCTGCTAGCGGCCCTATTGTTATGACAGGTTTTGCTAACTCATTAGACGTTGCAACTACTAATTTAAGTACTGATGCAATGGTTTGTGCCGGTATCGGAATGAACGGTTCATTCAAATACACTAACTTAGGTAGTACTCCGGTAACTTCTGCAGTATTCTCTTACGCAGTAAACGGTGGCGCTCCGGTTAACTTTAACTGGTCAGGTGCTGCAATTAACCCAATGCAACAATCATTAACCATCAACCTTCCTGCTTTAACTTTCGCTCCGCTTGCAACTAATACTATTGCGATCGACGTAGTTTCTATCAACGGTTCGGCTGATCAGAATGCTTCTAACAACGCGATCTCTAAAACTGTTCCATACACTACAATTATCGCTAATAACAATAACATGCAAATGGACTTCACACAAGATCAGTACGGTTCTGAAGATTCTTGGAAAGTTTATGACGAAGTTTTAGGAACTGTTATTGCTCAGGACGGTCCTTTCACTGATCTATCAGCTGCTGGTACTCAATTACACACTAAAACATTTACATACAATCCAAACACTTGCTACAAATTAGTAGTATTAGATGCTTTTGGTGATGGTGTAAACGCTGGTTATGGTGTTGGTGGTTACGTTCTTAAATCAGGTGGTACTGCAATCATCACTTCTAACGGTCAGTATGGTAAAGGTGAAACTAAGTGGCACAAAACCACTGTTACATCTGGTATCTATGCTCCACAGTTGAACATTGCAGGTGTTAATGTATATCCAAACCCAACTTCAGGTTCTGCTAACTTATCAATTGAGTTATCTCAGAACGAGAACGTTAGTATCACAGTAGTAAACAGTTTAGGTCAGGAAGTTTACACTTCTAAATCTAACAACTTTGATGCAGGTGTAAATAACATTTCTTTAAATACAGAAAATTGGGCTGCTGGTGTTTATAACATCAACATCTCTTCTGCAAAAGGTTCAGTAAACCAAAAGTTAACTGTTACCAAGTAATTTTTTAATCTTTTTTAATAAAAGCCGGCTGTTATGGTCGGCTTTTATTTTTTAAATTTGTACTATAATAATTTAAAATAACATACATGAAAAAATTCTTTACTATTTTATCTCTTGCCATTGTAACAACAGCTTTCGCACAATTGCCAACTTTCACAGTTTATAAAACCAATAACGCGGGGGTGTCTACCGCCACTTTATTAAATGGTTCGAGTTTATTGGAAACTACTGCTCCAACGAGCACTGCATCAAGCGGGCTTTTACAGACCAAATTAAAAATTGTCAACTTCAGCACCACCACAAATACTTATAACGTTATTAGAAGTTTTGTTTTTGAGAACCCGATTTTTGATCTTACTCAAACAACCAACCCTTACACTTACTTTTGTTTTGGAAACACTTGTTTCCCTGCTTCAGTTAGCGTTCCTACAAGTTTTGATTATACAATTTTAGGTCCAGCCGGCACAAATACTGCAACCTGCTGTAACGGCACAAATACAACTTGCTGTTCGGCTACTTTTGACAATTCAAGTGAGAATGGCACACCATTCATAGTTTATTTGCAGGAAGCTGCTGCTATGGGCAAATACCACGTTAAATACAAAGTATACAACGTTAACAACGCTAACGATACCGTAACCTTTACCATTAAGTATAATGATGGTTTATCTGTACCTAATCTTCTAGGTGTAAATAACATTGCCAATGTACTTGAATCAGTTTCGGAGGTTTATCCAAATCCAACGAATACAAATGCATCGCTTGCCATTTCATTAAAGCAAGAAAACGATGTAAAAGTACAGGTGTATAACAGTTTAGGCGCTTTGGTTTACACCAGCCCTAATCAAAAATACGCTCAGGGTAAACACAAACTTACTGTAGATTGTAATAATTACAATTCAGGTTTATATATAGTAACCGTTACTGCAGGCGATTCTAAGATTACCAAGCGTTTAGTAATTAACAAATAATCGTCTTTTCCTTTATACTTGAAAAGCTGTCTTTTGGGGCAGCTTTTCTTTTTTTATGCAAGGTTAAGACTTCAAAAAATGACCTATTTATGGTCATTTGCCTGATAACGGCACTAAATGCACCCTTCTGCCTGCCCTAAGCTTAGAAAGCTTAATTCCTTTGGTATAAACGATTTTTTTTAGTTCCTTTGAGCCTGAAAATCACTACAGATTATGGAATTATATTTAGACTCGGCCAACTTAAAAGAAATTGAAGAAGGTTTTAAGCTTGGATTTTTAAACGGATTAACCACTACGCCAACTTTTATGCAAAAAGAAGGCATAACTGATGTAGATGGCACCATTGTTAAACTCAGTAAAATGGTTCCCGTTTTACAGATCGAAGCTTTGGGTAATACTGCTGAAGAAGTTTTAAAAGAAGCCGACCGTCAGATCGCTTTAGGTTTAGATCCTAAAAAAACTGTTTTTAAAATCCCTGTATCTCTTGAAGGTGTACGTGCCTGTAAAATGCTGCGAAACAAAGGATATTTAGTTAATGTACATTTAGTTTATACTTTACAACAAGCTTATATGGCCATGCAGGCCGGTGCAACTTATGTTTGTCCGCTTGTTGGTCGTTTACAAGACCAAGGCCACGATGCTTTAGCTCTTGTTGAACAATGTGTTGATGCAGTTGAAATTTACGGTTACGATACCAAGATCATGTTCTCTTCCGTTCGTCATGCAGAGCATGTTAGAAATGCGATCAATATTGGTGTTCACACCATTACGGTTCCGCTTAAAGTTTTAAAACAACTTACTGAAAATAATTTCACAACATTAGGTACCGAGCAATTCATTACCGACACGCGATTAATGACCGTGAAAGTAAAAGAAGCCATGAATGGAAAAAACCCTGTAGTAAAAGCAAGCACTAATATTACTGAAGCCATTGTTAAAATGACTGAATTTGGTTTTGGTGCCATTACAGTTGTTGGCGACGATGGAAGTGTAAAAGGTGTATTTACCGACGGAGCTTTACGCCGTTTAATTGGCGAAAAAGGAAGAGACGTTTTACAACAAAAACTATCTGATCTTACTTTCAGTCCGGCAATTTCTATTGATTCAAATGTTTTACTTAATGAGGCCAACGCCTTGTTTAAGAAAACAAATGTGGATACTATTTTAGTTACTGAGAACGGCAAGCCTGTTGGCATGCTGGATATTCAGGACATCTAATTTTACCGCCATTACAAATGAGTGTTTTTAAAATATTTGAAGATAATGGCGGGAAATTCCTCATCCCGGAAAAACAATTTGTTGAAATTCTTGGTACCATCAAAGCATTTGTATTTGACTGGGACGGTGTTTTTACAAATGGCGAAAAAGATCACGAACTTCAAAGCCGTTTCAATGAAGTAGATTCAATGGGAACTAATCTCTTGCGATTTGCCTACTTCTTAAAAACAGGAAAGCTTCCGATCACTTCCATTATTTCTGGTGAAAACAATAAGGCGGCTTTTACATTTGTGAAACGCGAATGCTTCCATTCTACTTACTTTAAAATTGCCAATAAAATGGAGGCGGCAGATCACCTCTGCAAAACACACAATATTAAACCGCACGAAATTGCTTATGTTTTTGATGATGTTTTGGATCTGAGTCTTGCGCAAAGAAGCGGTCTTCGCATTTATATTCCGCGTAAAGCCAACTCACTTTTGAACGCTCATGTCATTAAACATCAACTTGCCGATTACCTAACATTTTCAACTAGCGGACAATTCGCTGTAAGAGAAAGCAGTGAACTAATAATGGCGAGCTACAATTTATTTGAAGAAAGCATCGATCAGCGCGTTGCATACTCCGACAACTACAAAAAATACATTGAGTTAAGACGAGCGGTGAGTCCGGGTTTTTACACCTCTACAGAGGGCGTGATCTGCGAAGCTAAGATCTAAAAGCCGTAACCTTTATAATTCTTATCAAACTCATTTTCCTCAAAAGGCTTGTTTAGGATCAGTTCTGAATAACTGTAATTTTCGAAGATACCCACCTCATCAAATATGCTGATGTTAACCGGTAGCATCGACTTTTCTTCGATGTAAATAACTACTTTTTTAGCATAAAAATTCGGCACCATTAATTTGGAACCTATTGGTAAATATCCATAATCGTTGTACAAATTATTACGGGTTCGCAGCATGAAATCATTTACCACCAGCTTTGCAGCAATACTTGAAATGGTTTCTTTTTTAAGAACAGTGTATTCAAAATAATTAAAGTTCTTGCTTTCATATACTACCATGTGACAATTGTATCCGTTAATGACATGCATACCATGATAAGATAAGCACTTTGTGATATCTTTTTCTTTACTAAGTGCCATTGCAACTGCTCTTCCTAAAAAATCAAACCCTAATTCGAATATAGTGTAGTGCTGATTTTTTCTCATAATATTTCCCACCGGGTCAAGCGAAATGGTAACATAAGGAAATACGTGTGGCTTTACGTAGGCTTTATTTTTATTACTGCCTGCTACATAAAGCACTTCCAGTTTTTTTTCGGGATTGCGAAAATATATTTTTAGAGGGTTGCTGTTTATTTTATTATCTGTAAAAGAACTGTGGTATATTCCATTAGCACGCTCCAATGATTTCACTTTAAAGCGTACCGTTTTCAGACTTTTTATGGAATCGAACATTTCGGCAACCAGCTTTAAGGGTTTAACCTGCTGAGCAAAGCTTTTAACACTAAATAGTAATAAAAATATGAGTCCTTTTATCTTCACTTAAATAATAAAGCATAAATTTAATCCTAAGTTTTAACAAGCCGTTTAATTTTTAAAAATAAATATGAAAATATTAGGTATCATTCCGGCACGTTTTGCCTCTTCCCGATTTCCGGGCAAGCCTTTAATTGAGATCCTCGGCAAATCGATGCTCCGCAGGGTTTATGAACAGGCAAAAAAGTCGGAAAGCCTGAGCGAGGTGATCATTGCAACCGACGATGCGCGCATAAAAGAGCATGCCGAATCGTTTGGCGCTAAAGTGATAATAACTGACGAGAATCATCCCAGTGGTACCGATCGCTGCTTTGAAGTTTTACAAAAAACGAGTGGTAATTACGATTACGTGATCAATATTCAGGGAGATGAACCTTTTATAGACCCTTGCCAGATCGATCTTTTGGCCGCGGTTTGCGATGGTCAAACAGAACTTTCCACATTAATGATCAAATGCAACAGTCATGATGTTTTGTTTGATAAAGGCGAAGTTAAAATTACATTGAATAGTAATAAAGAAGCTCTGTATTTCAGCAGAATGGTCATCCCGTACATAAAAGGAGTTACTGAAAAAGAGTGGCATAAACATTTCAATTATTATCGTCATGTTGGTATGTATGCATACAGAGCAGATGTATTGGATAAAATAACCAAACTTAAACCATCTGCATTAGAAATTGCAGAATCGCTCGAGCAATTACGCTGGCTCGAAAACGGATTCAAAATAAAATGCGTAGAAACAAATTTCGACAGTCATTGCATTGACACACCGGAAGACATTGAGAAAGTAATAAAATTAATGGGGATAAAAAGTTAGTTATTGAAGCGCTCCGTTATTTATCCAGCACTTTAAAAGATCTTTTTGTGATTGAGGAATCTGTCCTGCTGCAGGCATGCCGCCACCATTATCAATGGCTCTTGCTTTAATTCTTCCGTTAAGCGCCTGAACCTTGGCATTTGCATAAGTTGCAAGATCAACTCCGCCTGCCGGAAAAGAACCGCTATGACATCCTGAGGTTGCACACTGGGCATCCAAAATAGGTTTAATCTCCACTGAATATTTTACAGAGTCGCAAGTATTAACCGGAACAGGCGTTGGAGCCACAGGAACCAAGCCAATTTTTCGATCACATGAGTATATCAATACTAAAGCCAACACAGTTGAACAAACCAAATACGATACTTTTTTTGCAGTTATTCCTTTCATCATCAAAATGATCCAAATTATTTAAAAACAGTACTAATTTATTAAATAATTTGGCCTTACACAAGAAAAACTGCAGCCTTTTTAGTTAATTTTAATCTGCTTTATTTGAAAAATATATTTATCTTAGTTCAGTAAAACTCATTCATGAAAAACTATATCTACATTCTTTTTTTAGGCCTTTTTTTAGGTCTCGTTAGTCCTGCAAAATCAAATACATTTTATGATGCAGGCGATCTTGCTAAACTAGCTTTAGCCAAACAAAAATTATATGGCGGATTATATTCAGAAGCTTTGAACCTTTACAAAGAGGTTCTTACTAAAAACCCTAACGATGCCCCTGTTCTGCATTATGTTGGCCTTTGCTATTTTCATTTGAACCAAAGCGACAAAGCTATGGAGCATTTAAAAAAAGCAAAAGAAACCAATGTTAAAGTAATGAACGAAACCTATTATTATTTAGGAAGATTATTACAGGCTGAAGGAAAATTTGACGATGCGCTTGCCGAATACAATTCTTATAAAACTAAAGCCACTCCAAAAGAACAAAAGGAAGTAGAAACCGACGTAGAAGTTTTTATTTCGCAATGCAATACCGGTAAAACTTTAATGGCCGCACCCGTTGATGTTGCCGTTGAGAATATGGGCCCTGAGATCAACAGTAAGTACGCCGATAAAACACCATGCATTACCGCAGACGGAATGAAGCTTGTTTTTACAACTCGTCGCCCGGAAACTACGGATGCTGCAATGGATCTGAATGGTGATGGCGGCTATTTTGAAGACATTTACATTTCGAATTACGACATGGCCAATAAAAAATGGGGAACAGCCGATCAGGTTCCGGGTTCCATTAATACAAAAGCGCATGATGCTTGCACAAGTATTTCGCCCGACGGAAAACAAATTTATATTTATAAAAACGATGAGAAAGATGAAGCTTCACGCGGCGGAGATATTTTTGTTTCTAAAATTGTGAACGGAAAATGGCGCACTCCTGAAACCATGGGAAAGCCTGTTAATTCAAGCTTCTGGGAGGGTGGTGCCTGCATCTCTCCTGACGGAAAAACTGTATTTTTTACAAGCGAACGTGATGGCGGGAGCGGACATTCTGATATTTGGATGGTAAAAAAATTAACGAAAACAGAATGGGGTAAGCCTGAGAACTTAGGTAAAGAAGTAAATTCATCGCAGGATGAAGTGGGTGTATTTTTAGCGCCCGATGGCAGAACATTATTCTTTGCTTCAAACGGACCTGCATCCATGGGTTCTTACGATATTTTTAAAACCGTATTAGAGAACGGTAAATGGACAGCTCCTGTTAACGTTGGTTACCCAATAAACAGTATTTATTCAGATGGGCCCTTTGTATTGGATGCAGCTGCAACAACCGGATATTTTGCAAGTAACCGTCCTGAAGGTTTAGGTGCCAGCGATATTTACAAAGTAGATCTTAAAGAATATGCCATTCTTGAAAAAGACGGTAAGAAAAAACAAAACAATGGCTTAAGCATTATGAAAGGCACCGTTCGCGATAGTTACGAAGGTTATGGTGTTGGAGAAGCAGAACTGGATTTTACCGACGAAGCCGGACAAAAAGTGGCGAATACAAACTCAAACGAGAACGGAGAATATTTTATTACACTTGAGGGTGGAGTTAAATATACCGTTACCATTAAGAAAAAAGGTTTCAAAGATCTTACCGAAACTTTTGATCTGCAACTCGGCGCCAAAGAAACCTATTCGATGGATAAGGAATTTTTGTTGAAGAAGTAATACTGTAATTACGAATTTTTTTACAAATAGCTAACTCGCTGAAAAATTTAACCGCAAAGAACGCAAAGTTTGGCGCGAAGAACGCAGAGGTTGGCTAAGAGTTTATTAATTCTATATGAAAGTTCTATCCTTTGATAAAATAGCTTTTGTAATAATTCTTATCTTAAGTTTTAAAAATGTTTATTGTCAAAGTAAAAGGCCGCTTGAGATTGGCATTGGTGCGAGTACCGGACTTCCATATGCATTTTCAAATACTGACTACTATTCTCTTCTTCCAGATAATCCACCCATAGGTCCTACCATTAATTTGAAACATGCAAAGCATGAAGCTATAGTTGGTATTGATTTTTACAGGGTCTTTACACAAGCTCATTATCGAATAGCAGGAATTCAAGCCGCATATCGTTACCACTTTTATAGAGAAAACAAAAAGGCAAACATGTTTTTAGATTGCAATTTACAATATGTCCAGTTCTCAGTCGGAACCGGGATAGCAGTTCCTTATAATTACTCACAAAATAATTCAAATGAAAATTCTTTATCAATCTATAAATCTCAATCTCTTTTCAATAGCTATGGTTTAGGTATTGAATTACCCTTTCTTGAGTATTTTTCCTTCTACACATCTTTAGGTGTTGGATTCAACTATCTACACACCAATATAGATTACTCAGGCGACCTTTGGTTTACACCGGAAAATCATCCCGATAGAATCACACCAATCGCAAATCTACGCTTAGGACTAACTTGCCGCTTGTACAAAAAGAAATCAGAATGACTTCATTACGTCTTCTCGAAAATCTGCGAAACCATCCGTGAAACTCTGCCAGAAATTTCAGAATCCTTTTGTAAGAACAGATCCTTCGTGCAAGAGGCAGGCACTCAGGATGACAAAAGGTCTTTGGGTAATCCTTGGCGCCATCTGCGGAAATCTGCGTATTCATCTGTGAAAATCTGCGCAAAACCATCCGCGAGCCTCCGCGTGAATCCGCTACTCAATAAATTCCCAAGCAGACTTGTAAAAATTATTTTTCTCGCAATACTCAATGAAACTTTTATAAAAAGGATGATTGCCTATTGTGGCAGTATCCATTATTACAACCAATTTTTTCTTGGCGCGTGTTAAGGCCACATTCATGCGGCGGATGTCGCTTAAAAAACCGATCTCGCTTTCGTTATTACTTCTTACCAAAGAAATATAGATCACATCACGTTCTTCGCCCTGAAAACCATCAATGGTCTTTACAGAAACTGAACTTACAGGAAATGTTGAATAGTCATATTCTTTTACCTGCTCCTTTAATAATTCAATTTGTTCTTTGTATGGAGAAATTATTCCGACTGAAATTTTATAAACCGGATTGGTATAGCCGTATTGTTCCAGTAAAGTTTGCAAATGCTTAAATAAAATTCCAGCCTCACCGGAGTTAGATAAACTCAAAGTCTCCGGATTTTGTAATTCATCAAAACTACAACCTGCCGTATCAATTAATTCTATTGGCGTATTTAAAATATCTTTTATATTAAATCCGGCACTGAAATGTTTTCCAATTTTCTTTATAATCTTAAGATCCAATAAATTTCTTGGCAATTCATAAATATCCGGCACTTCTTTAACATCAGCT
>JANYIQ010000229.1 GCA_025362575.1 Bacteroidia bacterium | reverse complement strand
GTGGACATCAACTGCACCTAAAGGTTATTTGAATTCAAGAGATGATCAAAAGAAACCATTGCTTATTCCAAATCCAAAACTTGCACCAGCTGTGTTGCAAATGTTTGAACTTGCAGATACTGGAATGGCTCAATACAGAATAAGAGCCGAGATAAAAGAAATGGGATTAATATATAGCAGAAATGGAATTGCTGTTGCGCTTCGCAATGCAATGTATATAAGTAAAATTGTAATTCCTCCTGATGCTAATAATACAGAAGCGCTTATTGTTGATGCAGTTCATGAACCACTTATTTCTGAAGAACTATTCTATCGTGTGCAAGACAGATTGAACAGAAAGGCAAATAAAAGGAGTGCTCCACGAAACAAAAGATTAAGACCTGAATTACCCTTACGAGGTATACTTAATTGCTCTAAATGTGGTCATTTAATGACAGGTAGCGCAAGTACAAGTGAAACTGGAGCGAGACATTTTTATTACCATTGTAATAATTGTTATAAAGAACGTTTCCCAGCTGGTAGACTAAATGAAGAATTGGATTCATTACTTAACATGATTAAGTTTAAGAACAACCCAAAAACACTTTATAACATGGTGTTAAAGGAGTACTTAAAAGAGGGGACAAAACTTTCTTTGAGTGAAGCGTTAAAAGCGGAGAAGGAAATTGAACTAGTGCAGAAGCGACTAGATAACATTCAAATGCTTTTTATTGATGGTAAGTTGGATAACGAAGAGTATAAAAAACTTAAGGCAAAATTTACTACCGAGAAAGAATATCTACTGAGTAAAATTAATAGAGGAAAAGATACTTCGCGAGAACTGTTGGACGGAATTAAGGGGTCGATTAATTTTTTTCATGATCTACCAAAGGCAATGCGGTCAATGGAAATAGAGAAAAAACATGAAATACTCCGTTCGATGTTCATTGAAAACCTAGTTTTTTCAGAAAATGAATGTCGAACTCCGCAATCAAACAAAGTGCTTGACCTGATTCTCACTATTGACAAGGGTTTAGAGGAAAATAAAAAAAGGGACAAACTCAAAAAAATTGGTTTGTCCCTTCGGGTGGACCCGTAGGGATTCGAACCCTAGTCCAAACAAGGTATTAACAAGCTTTCTACAAGTTTAGATAATACTTAATTTTCGATTCAAACCAGGCGTATAATCAAACCAAGTTTAAACTTAGATGCTAATATTGTTTAAGATAACATCATCACTAAAACAATTTGCTAATTTATGATGCAAAATTCTCGTCGCTAAGCAAAGACGCTACGAGGGTTGCAAAGGTTACCTAATCTTAGATTAAGCAGCCATAGCGTAAGAATTCTCTTCGCTAGTTGATATTTTGAGAATTAGTATTAAAGTGCCATATCCACAACGCACTACCTGCTTACTTACCAATCGCTCCTGCTGTCAAAACCGGTCGGGCCCATAATAATTTACAAAGTAAAAAGTATGAATTACAAAGTAAAACCAACTTAAAAACCTCATAAATTGTTCAAAGAACTTTCATCAAAGATACTACAATTAAAGGCAAAATCTTTATTTTTAACCTTATTTAAATCATTATCCCATGCGAATTCTTACACTTTTACTCTGCTCTGCCCTTACGCTTTCTGTAACCGCGCAAACCGTTAAATCAAAAGCCTTAAAACTTAAATACACACCACCTGCCAGCTGGACTGCCGAAGAGTTTGGCGGTTTAAAAAGCTGGGACGATGGCGGCAACCCTGCCATTTGTAATTGCTCAGGTGTTAGTTTTACAAAACCTAATACCAACGGAAAAATGCATGTTGTAGTTTATCCAAGTTCTGCCGGCGGATTAGATTCAGCTAAGCGCGGTTTTGTTGGCGCACTTAAATTTGAAATGATTGAAAAATACGAAAAAACAAAAGCTAAGAATTTTTCTTTTGAATTACGCCGCTCACATTTTACCGATACAAAAACAAAAGCTCAATCGTTCGATGTGATCCGTTATTTTGCAAAAGTTGAAGATCATTTTTATATCATTTACTCCTGGCAGGAAAAAGCAGGAACACTTAATTCAAATCCTGAAAAAGAATTGTTTGAAATGATCAATGCCATTGAGCCGCTTTAAGCAATTTCGTTTTTTTTAAGACTAAATTTAATGAATTAAGAAGAAGCGAGAGGGATTGAAGCGGAAAGCCTTTTTGTAAGGCGCTAGCCGTCAAAAAGCTTGCAGCGGAAAGCCCGGCCGGAAGGCGCGCCCAAATACAATAGGTCAAATACACTTTTTTTATAAGCATTTTTAACATTACTTTTGTATATGCAAAAACTAAAAATCGGCGTTTTACGTGAAGAGAAATCTCCCATCGACAAACGCGTGCCTTTAACTCCACTTATTTGCGCTGATCTTATCCGCAAATATCCTAATATTGAAATTGTAGTTCAACCCAGTAAAGTGCGTTGTTATGCCGACGAAGAATACACCGCCTTTGGTGTGCCCTTGCAGGAAGATCTGAGCGATTGCCATATTTTAATGGGTGTTAAAGAAGTGCCGGCCGATAAACTAATTGCCGGTAAAAAATATTTTTTCTTTTCGCATACCATCAAAAAGCAAAGCCACAATCAAAAACTGATGAAAGCTTTAATTGCGAAAAAAATTCAGATGATCGATTACGAAACGTTGACCGATAAAAATCATAATCGTATTATTGGCTTCGGACGATTTGCTGGCATTGTAGGCGCTTACAATGGCATTTTAGGTTACGGTTTAAAATACGATCTGTTTCGTTTAAAGCCTGCCAATCTTTGTCGCGACCGCGCCGAAATGGAAGAAGAATTAAAACGCGTTAAATTACCAAACATAAAAATTGCATTAACCGGCGGCGGCAGAGTTGCCAACGGTTGCATTGAAACCATGAGTGCTTTGCGCATTCGTAAAGTTACGCCTGAGGAATTTTTAATGGCTTCGTTTCGTGAGCCTGTGTATTGCCAGTTGAACCCGCGCGATTATGTTGAAAGGCCTGACGATCATAACTTCGACCTTAACGATTTTTTTGCACACCCCGAACATTTTGTGAGTCGTTTTGCACCATTTACAAAAATTACCGATCTGTATATCTCTTCGCATTACTGGGATCCGCGATCGCCAAAAATGTTCACCAAAGAAGACATGAATGCACCTGATTTTCACATGAGTGTTATTGCCGACATTACCTGTGATATGGACGGATCGGTGCCAACTACTTTGCGTTCGAGCACCATTGAAAAACCATTTTACGGTTATAACATAAAAAGCGGACAGGAAGATCTGCCTTTCAATAAAGATACCATTTGCATTATGGCGGTAGATAATTTGCCTTGCGAATTGCCACGCGATGCCAGCGACGATTTTGCGAAAGATCTAACTGAGCGTGCACTGCCTAATATTATTGGTGTTGATACCGATCAGGTAATTGAGCGCGCGAGTATTTGTAAAGACGGCAAGTTAATGCCTGCTTTTGAGTACCTGAGTGATTACGCTTATTAATTTTAGGGCGTGCCCCCTGAAGCGTGCCGGTTTTAAGGCAAAGCAAAATCTTTTTTAGGCTCTGTTTTTTTATAAAAACATTTACAGAAATTAAGCCGGCCCTGCTTCAGGGGTCGGGCTTTACGCTTCAAGTCCTCGCAGCGAGTTTCGTGCCTCACTCGCTGCTGTGGGCTTTACGCTGCAATCCCTCACGCAGCACAACAATGAAATCTTTTTAAAATTGCTACAAATTGTAGCCATCAATTTTACTTTCTCGTTTTAATTTTACTTTAAAACTACAAAATGACAATCAAACGGGCAGCGGGACTAATAAAAGTTTTAATGCCAATTTTAACTTGACCACTTTATATCTTGGAATAAATTATTTTTTTTGGAAGTAGTAAAACTGAAAATCAGCAGCTTCAAAAGCAAGGACAATAAAGCGGACAAGGAAAATAAAAGCATTTAGCGCCCTACAACTTATAACAGCACATTTAAGTAATACGGGGAAACCCAAGTTTTTTTGCTTACATGTTGCCTCCTTCAAAGAAATGATTATCTTTATGTAAGCAAAAAAGAGGCAACGAGTAGGTAATTAATTTCGTTTTGTCGATTTAAACGCAGGAATGTTCCAAAGCCTGCCGAACGCCAGTCGCCAAACGTTACCGCGCATAGGGCGGACAAAATTTCGGTAGGCAAAAACTGTATCGACATGACAAAGAAACTCTTCATATTTTTTCTTTTGACAACTGGCCTGAGAACATTCGGACAGCGACTTGAAATTTATGGTTTCATCTTTGACCGTAAGGACTCACTTCCTCTTAAGAACGCAAATGTAAATTTGTTCAATGACAAGGACTCGTTGCTGCAGACAATTTCTTCGGACGAAAAAGGTCATTTTATTTTCAACAAGACAACAACAGGGACTTATTACGTAACGGTAGACAAAAAAACGTTTAAAGCAAAACGGGTTGACAATTTAAAGTTTAATGGGCTTCCTAATTGCGCTCTACGAATTCCGTTGGATAGAAAAAAATAAAATAATTCCTCTAGCGGGCACGTGAACAAAACGTAAGCTGAGTGCGCCCCAACGATGTGGTAACAGCACCTAATCAAATTTTTTGCGGATTAAAGCTCAAATGCGTAACTTGGTTAGCGAAAACCTAAGCCCCGAAACGGCTACGTTCAAACTTTAAGAACTAGAGCAAACCATGTCAACAGCTCACGAACAAACCGCAATAAAAGCTACTTATTTTAGCATTGCCGGAAATACAAGTCTTGCACTAATAAAAGCACTTGCCGGTTTTTTTGGTAATTCATATGCCTTAATTGCCGATGCCATTGAATCGACCACCGACATCTTTGCATCCTTTCTGGTTTTATTCGGATTAAAATATGCCAACAGACCTGCCGACAAAAATCACCCATACGGTCATGGCCGCGCCGAGCCATTGATCACCTTTTTAGTAGTTGGCTTTCTGATCACTTCTGCTTCGATAATAGCTTACGAAAGCATTAAAAATATTGGCACACCACATGATCTGCCAAAAACATGGACACTTTTTGTTCTTGCTCCATTAATTATCTGGAAAGAAATTTCGTTTCGGCTTGTAATGAAAAAAGCGAAAGAAACAAACAGTTCGTCGCTTAAAGCAGATGCCTGGCATCATAGAAGCGATGCCATAACATCGATAGCTGCTTTTATCGGGATATCCATCGCCTTATATTTTGGTAAAGGTTATGAAACAGCCGACGACTGGGCAGCACTATTTGCTTCGGGTTTTATATTATATAACAGTTATCAAATATTCAGACCGGCACTCGGAGAGATCATGGATGAACATCTTTATGACGATCTGGTTGATGACATCAGGAAAGTTTCGATGACCGTAGAAGGAGTAATTGGAACTGAAAAATGTTTTATCAGAAAAGCCGGAATGAAATATCATGTTGACCTGCACGCCATAGTTAAAGCAGACATCACAGTTAAGAGCGGACACAACATTGCTCACCGGCTAAAAGACACTTTGCGGAATGAGATACCGCAATTGGGGCACGTGTTAATACATATTGAACCGAATGAATAAAGGATAATACATAAGATCAGTAATTTTACATACATCATGAAAAAAGCCACTTTAATAATTCTGATCACGGCAACATCATTTTGCTTTGGTGTCGCATTTAAAACCATAATAACAAAACAATCTAACCATCCAACGAAATTGAAAAAAGTAACAGGAATAGGCGGCGTTTTTTTTAAATGCAAAGACCCGAAAAAAATGACAGAATGGTATCAAAAACACCTGGGCTTGAATACGAATCCTTAAGGAGCTACCTTTGAGTGGTACGAAGCTGCAGACAGTACAAAAAAAGCTCAAACACAATGGACCCCATTTGCCGAAACAACAAAATACTTTGAGCCTTCAACAAAAGATTTCATGATAAATTACAGAGTAGAGAATTTGACTGAACTTGTTGAACAACTTAAAAAAGAAGGCGTAACAATTGTTGACAAAATTGAAACATACGACTATGGTAAATTTGTGCATATCATGGATGCAGAAGGAAACAAAATTCAATTGTGGGAACCTATCGGAGAATAGAAGGCTACCGCTAAGTATTTTTACAGAACCGAAAAGCCTCTGCTCTTTTGAGGCCTATCCTTCGGATATTGGTGTTTAAAGGCTGTCAAAAAAACCGGCCACGGCCACCCTGATCTTCCCGAACAAAGCTCCCGGGTTTAAGCATTCCCTATTTTTTATTTTAACCAGGTTTTTTTAGCGATTTTCCCTTACAAAAGCTTCAATTTTTGCCTGAAAACAAAAATTGAAGCTTTTGTATTTGCAAAAAACGCAAATAAGCAAAAATCCCTCCGTAAGCGTTCCAAAGCGTCCGAAATTATTTACCAATACCCGTGAAAAAACTGTTCTTAATTTATTAAACCAGATCAAGAATAAAAAACACTCTGAAGTTTAAACCTTCGTTGGAAATATTACCGACAAATTCGATCAGTTCTTCCCAAATGTATTAACTCAATTATTAAAACTTAACTACCAGAAAATATGATCGTAGCCATCGCCATTCCGATATTGATTAAGAACCTGCAGATACTTGCATTGTTCCTTTCTTTCGCCGACTGATCAAGAATACGCTCAATGTATTTATCGGTTGGCAACAAAGAATTCTGAATTCGTTTAGCATAATGTATGCTGTCGAGAATATCTTTATTCTTTTCATCGATGATCTTCTTTTGCAAGGTAATAGTAACTTTTGCTTGCTGAACCGTTGTAGTATGCGTCCACACTGCATAAACACAAAGTATTATAGGAATGAACATTAAAAATATTGGAGGGGTTTCTGCTCCTTCTTGCAACATCCACTCAACGGTTAAAGCGCCTTTTAACTGAATGTTGACCAAAACTCCTATTATAGGCAGCCAAAGCAAAAAACAGCAGAACAACAACCTTACTTTACCACGCTGCATCAATGCACTTAGCACTAAAAATAACATGCTCCAGCAGGCCCCAATTGGCTCAATGACCATGGGATTCAACATCATAAAAATAATTGCCGAAATAATGGTGCAAACACTAAAGAATAAATTTATGGAACGATCAAGGTTCTTTTGTGCCTTAATGATCCATGGAACGATCATTAGCAATGCCAATGAAAAACCGTGCACCACAGCCAGTTTTTTGTAACCCATTATGAGGTCGGTAATAAAAGGCAAAGTAAAAATAAACGCGTACATGAGACAAAAACGCAATAACATAATGGCACGGGCATGCTCAAAAACATCGTGCGTGCTTTTGAGAATATCACCTATAAAATATGCTCTAACTTTATTCATATTCTTGCGCTAAGTAAATATAAAAAAAATCCGAAACAATCAACACTTTCAAAGTAAATAAAAACCCGGCCTGCCATACGCAAACCGGGTCTTATTAAATGAAGTTATGTAGTATCAATTAAACAACAAGTTTCTTATATCTCAAACGTTTTGGCTCCACATTACCTAAACGTTTCTTTTTATTTTCTTCGTATTCGCTGTAGCCGCCTTCAAAAGAATAAATAGAACTGTTTCCTTCAAATGCGATTATGTGTGTACACACACGATCTAAAAACCAACGATCGTGACTAATTATTACCGCGCAGCCAGCAAAATTCTCCAAACCTTCTTCTAAAGCACGAAGGGTATTTACATCTAAGTCGTTGGTAGGCTCATCTAATAACAATACGTTACCTTCTTCCTTTAAAGCCATGGCAAGGTGTAAACGGTTACGCTCTCCACCCGAAAGCACACTTACTTTTTTACCCTGATCGCTTCCCGCAAAGTTGAATCGCGAAATGTAAGCGCGGGAATTCATTGGTTTACCTCCTAAAATAATATTATCCAAACCGCCGCTGATCACATCATAAACGGTTTTATTAGGCTCTAATTCTTTATGATTCTGATCGACATAAGATATCTTTACGGTTGGTCCTACTTTAAATTCGCCTGAAGTAGGTTTCTCCTCACCCATTATCATGCGGAACAAAGTGGTTTTACCGGCTCCATTAGGGCCAATGATACCAACGATTCCGGCCGGAGGTAATTTAAAATTCAAATGCTCGTATAATAACCTATCGCCAAACGCTTTTGATACATCCATGGCTTCAATAACCTCGTTACCAAGTCGTGGACCGTTAGGTATGAAGATCTCGAGTTTTTCTTCTTTATCCTTGATGTCTTCGCCGAGCATTTTTTCGTAATTACTTAAACGCGCTTTTTGTTTAACCCCACGGCCTTTAACACCCTGACGAACCCAATCCAACTCACGCGCCAATGTTTTCTGACGTTTGCTTTCGGTTTTTTCTTCTTGTTTTAAACGCGCTCCTTTTTGTTCTAACCATGAGCTGTAATTGCCTTTCCATGGAATACCTTCGCCTCTGTCTAATTCCAATATCCAGCCTGCAACGTTATCTAAGAAATATCTATCGTGAGTTACAGCAATAACAGTTCCTTTATAGTTCTTTAAATGCTGTTCTAACCAATCAACGCTTTCTGCATCCAAGTGGTTGGTAGGCTCATCTAACAATAAAATATCGGGTTCTTGCAATAACAAACGGCAAAGGGCTACTCGGCGGCGCTCACCACCTGATAATATTTTAATTTTAGCATCGCTGTCGGGGCAACGTAAAGCATCCATGGCTTGCTCTAAACGATTATCTAAATTCCAAAGATCGAACTGATCGATAAGTTCCTGTAGTTGCGCCTGACGGTTAATGAGCTTATCCATTTTATCGGGATCGTTCATTATTTCTTCGTCGCCAAATTTGTTATTTACTTCTTCAAACTCCGCTAAAATATCAACGTGTTTTTGCGCGCCCTCGCGAACAATTTCAATTACAGTTTTGGTTTCGTCGAGTTTTGGTTCTTGTTCCAGCAAGCCAACTGAATACCCCGGTGACTGATGGATCTCGCCAATGTAATCTTTATCAATACCCGCCATAATGCGGAGTAAGGATGATTTACCGGAGCCGTTCAAACCTAAAACACCAATTTTGGCGCCATAGTAAAACGATATGTAAATATCTTTTAAAACTTGTTTTTGAGGTGGGTGAATTTTACTCACGTTCACCATGCTGAAAATTATTTGTCTTCCTTCGTCGGCCATAAAATTTGTTTTTAGAGGGGTGAAGATAGGATTTTTTCGGGAAATTGGCAACAGGCTTGAGTAGGCAGTAGCAGTAAGCAGTCGCAGTAGTCCTACTCCTTGTAATTCCTTCTTACACTAGTTTTTAGGAAAATAAATAGGGTGCTTCTCATTATACATTCGGATGTATTTGGAAGCGAGTTCTTTTTTCTTCTTTTTACTTAAGGCAGAATATTCAGCTGAAATGATACTGTCTGACTTTATGAGTTCAAGAATTTTGTCGGTTGAGAATTCGTATATATTTCCGGTGTAGAAATCCAGCAGAAATTCTCTGAGTTCTTTGGCAGGAGCAGTCCCTCCAACCTGAACCGGTGCACCGATGAACATGTTTACACCCGGCGAATAGGCGTTCACATCAACAGTGGCAATAAAAAAACTAATGGATCCAAACAACGGGATGCGAAAAAACGATTTTCTTAAATTGATGTAAATAATGTTATTCTGACAATAGCCCCATACTTTTTCAGACTTTACCACATCATTAACACCATTTCGTTCTACATAATTTATTTTTTCTTCATCAATTAATTTCGAATAAAAATCGATCTGATCTTTTTTTATTTCGGTAATGATCTTTTCTTTGGAAATTGGCCAGTTATGTCTGAAATCTGAATAGGTTAAATAAAGCCCTTCGTTCAATAAAAAGTCTTTGGAATACATGAGCGAATCGCCCTGAGAAAGTGCCTTAAAAGTGAGCAAAAAGCCTATGAATATTAGGGTATAGCGCATATTAGGCAAAGATGAATATTTTTTTTAACTTTATGTTTATAATACCTTATAAGATGAGAATATTTATACTTTTTTCGTTATTCATCAGCCTTATCTCGGCCAATGCACAGGAACATTTAAACAATGCTCTTAAGAGCAAACTTTACAACGATCTTTTAGGTGGTCAACAATTCGATGTTATAGTTGAAGGCGATATTAATAAGATCATTGCTCAGGAAAAAGCCCTTGGCATAAAAGTAAAATATTCGCAAAACTCGATTGCTTCTGTGAGCATTAACGCTGCTGCCATTTCAAAGTTACTGGCATTAAAACTTGTAAAACAAATTGAGTACATAGAGCCACGCAAACATACCATGAACGATACTATGATCGTTAGAAACCGCATTAAACCCGTGAAACTTGGCGCCAGTCCTTTGCCACAACCATACGATGGTACAGGGATCATAGTGGGGATCATTGATTCGGGTTGCGATTTTAATCATCCTGATTTTAAAGATGCATCGGGTAACACAAGAATTAAATTCATCTGGGATCAGACTGTTACTTCGCCAACAACCATACCAATGCCTTTTGGTTACGGACAAGAGTGGACCGCTACACAAATTAATTTAGGAGTTTGTACGCATAGCGATGTTGCGTATTACGGGCACGGAACACACGTAAGCGGAATTGCAGCCGGTAACGGGCTTGGCAATGGCACCCACGAGGGTGTTGCACCAAAAGCTGATCTTGTTGTTGTAGCATTGGATTTTAATAAAGCAGGGCCAACCATTGCCGATGGAGTTAAATACATTATTAACAAAGCCGCCATCATTGGAAAACCATTTGTGATCAATGCCAGTGTTGGAGATTATTATGGAAGTCATGACGGTACCGACTCTGAAGCAAAATTAATTGACGTATTAATTGCGAACATTCCCGGAAGATGCATGGTTGCAGCTGCAGGAAATGAAGGGAATGTGAAGTTTCACACCAAGAACACTGTAATTCCAACCGATACCAATTTTACCTGGTACACCAATACAGGAAGCGTTTTAAATTACTGGCTATATGCAGATACAGCAAATATTAAGAACGTAAAATATTCAGTTGGTGTTAACAGAGCAGGAACTTTTTTTGATCTGGGTAACATTGGATTTAAAAACTACAATTACGGTATTCCAACAGTGAAAACCGATACATTAAAATATCTTGGTAAGCGTATTGCCCGTGTACAAAGCTCGGCCAACATAAACCCGTACGGTGTTTACGAATTATACATTAAGGTAATTGCCGATTCACTTAATTATTTATGGAGAATTGAAAGTACAGGAACAGGTTTATTTGATTCCTGGAATTTTGATTTCAAATCAACAGGTTTACCAACTACTTCGGTTTATCCTAAGATCGTAAAGTATACAATGCCGGATACCATTTCTTCGATCGTGAGTAGTTTTCAATGCAGTAACGAGATCATTGCTGTAGGTAATCACGTGAACCTTCAAAAATATTATGATGTAAGTGGTACTTTACAAACAACAATTGAAACGCCGGGTCAGTTAGCAGACAACAGCAGTGCCGGGCCAACACGTACCAATAAAATAAAGCCTGACGTAACTGCAACGGGAGCTTCGGTGTTCTCATGCGGAACCATCAATCAGTTACCCTGGTTAATTTCTACTTACCCGAGTGTGGTAGCCAGCGGAAGTTTGCATGTACTTGGAGGAGGAACATCAGCGGCATCGCCCGTTGTAGCAGGCTTGGCAGCATTGTATATGCAGAAATATCCGAATGCAACCAACAACCAGATCAAAACGGCGATCATCAATTGTGCTTTCAGTGATGCCTTCACCGGAACTTCGTTACCCAATAATAAATGGGGTTACGGCAAGCTGGATGGTTTTGCAACCTTTACCTGCTCTACCATCATGGGGCTTGAGAAGATCAATAATTATAATGATGTAAGAATTTCCCCGAATCCATTCAATGATATAAGTAAGATAAGTTTTACTGAAGTGATCAATGGAACCGTTGAAATTTATAATTCGATCGGTAAATTAATTTTCATGGACCGTATTAATTCGGATGCTTATTCGGTGAAACGATCAGATCTTAAAAGTGACGGTATTTACTTTGTAAAAATTAAAAGCAGCACTGTACCGAGTCAGAACTACAATATTAAACTTATTGCAATAGAATAAGCATGCGTGTTGCGTCCAATAAAGTACAAGATCTAATTTCATTTTATCAGAACGAATTGAAGGAGGTTTATGCGCCGGGTGAAATTAATTTCATTGTGCAGCAAAGCTTTAAACACTTTGTGAACTTCAATTCTACCGATCTTATCATCAAAAAAAATGATAATTTGAATCAAAGTGATCTGCTTCATTTATACGATTGCTGCAAAGCACTTAAAGAGCATAAACCCTTACAGTACATTTTAGGAGAAACTGTTTTTTATGGCTTAACTTTTAAAGTAGATGCTTCGGTGCTCATTCCACGCCCCGAAACAGAAGAGCTGGTGGAGTTAATTTTGAAAGACACTCAGAGAGTTGACAGACTCTCGATACTGGACATAGGTACCGGCAGTGGGTGCATTCCTGTTAGCCTTAAAAAGAACAAGCCTGAGTGGGAAGTTAGTGCGATCGATATTTCTAAGAATGCTTTGGATGTTGCCAAACAAAATGCTGAACTCAACAATTGTTCGGTTAATTTTTTTCTGAAGAGTATTTTATCGGAAAGAGAATATGCAGAGCTTGGTAATTTCGACATTATTGTAAGTAATCCGCCATACATTGCCCGGCAGGAAGAAGCTCAGATGCATGAGCGCGTAAAAAATTACGAGCCACATATCGCTTTATTTGTTGAAGACAGCGATGCTCTGTTATTTTACAGAAACATCATTGATTTTTGTAAAACCCATTTGAATATAAATGGACAGTTATACTTTGAATTAAATCCCATTTACGCCAATGCCATAAAAACATTAGCCGAAGGATCAGAACAATTTAAAGAAGTATCTTTATTGAAAGATCTCTCAGGAAACATACGATTTTTAAAAGCCATAAAATGAAAAAACTATTATTGATCAGCCTCAGTTTGATTACTGCACTTTTACAAGCTCAGATCAACATCGAAGCCAATCCGGATACACCGCCCCTTAACTTTGGCGGAAAGACTCAGCAGGAGCAGATCTTAAAAAATCAGATGTACATTGCCGGGCCTTACCAGGACTCGCCTGACAAGGAGATCAATATTTATTTCACGGTATCTAAAACGGGTAAAGTATCGGATGTTTTTTTTAAGGAAGAATATTCTAATTTTTACAGAGATGAGACCAAAAGACTTTTGCGTTTCTTTTTATTTGACCCTGCAAGAAAAACAAACCAGAATGTTGATGCGTATGGCTCTTTAACCATTTTATACAGCGGGCCAAAATACAAGAGTTATTTAAAAGAACGTAAATCTACCAAACTAAAAATAGAAGATAAAGTTCAAGACACCTCCTTTGTTATTTATGAAATTGCCGATAAATCGCCTGAGTTCTATAAAGGAGATGAGGCCTTACCCGAATTTATTTTAAACACCATCGAATACCCAAGCGTAGCTAAAACGCAGAACATTGAAGGCACTGTGATACTCAGTTTTATTGTGGAAGCCAATGGTTATGTAAGCAACGTAAAAGCCATGAAAACAGTTGGCGGCGGTTGTACCGACGAGGCAATACGTGTGGCGAGTTTAATTCGTTGGAAGCCTGCGGAAAAAGATAATAAGTACGTTCGCTATAAGATGAACTATCCAATTAAATTCAGTTTAAAGAACGTTAACAGAGATAATTCTTCGGCAGGACAATAGAGTGATGAACGATAAGTTATAAGTGATGAGATTGCAATTACACTTATAATTCATCTCTTATAACTCATATCTTATTTAATCTTCCTCGTAAAAATCAATGATCAAGCCATCAACAGGGCTTATGGAGATGGTACGGCGTTCTTCACCAAAATCAAGCATTACAGAATCGCTTAAATAGTAGTCGCCTTGTTTTGTTAGCCGTACAGCAATTAACTTTTTATCGATCACATCAGCCCACATCTTTGTGGGAGAGGCGTTGAGTCCGATTATTTTTATTTTGCCACCGAATTCCAATTCAACTTCCTTTTTTTCCTTATCAAAATCAAATTCATGAGCCAGCATTCCGCTATTATCTTCGTTACTCGAAAAGGTTAAACGTGTTTTATCGGTAAATAATAATTCAACATTATCAATTAACTCCACTACATCGTTCTTGTTAATTGAATTTTGCCACAAATAGCATAATACTGCGGCTACGGTTTTTCCTTCGGCATCAATTAAACGCTTTAGAGAATCATTATCAAAATAGGCGTTTTTTTGTTCTTCACTCATGTTGCAAATTTACTAAAATTATCCTGCTCTATTCCCTAATTCGATCACTTCAAGGTTCTTCATGTCATTGTCATGAAACTCAAGGCGTATCGCAGTTTTTACTTTATGAAAACCATGTACACCGGCCGCACCGGGATTAAGATATAAAACATCATGAACTTTATCGTAGGCCACTTTTAGTATGTGTGAGTGCCCGCAAATAAGTAATTTCGGTTTTTCAGTCAAAACGATCTCTTTTACTTTTGGAATGTATTTGGCAAATGGTCCGGCAATGTGAGTCATGTATACTTTAACTCCTTCACAATTAAAGATCAAATGTTCCTGGTAGGTCTTTCTGAATTCGGTTCCATCGATATTACCCCAAACGGCTTTTAATGGTTTTAGTTTTTCTATTTTTTTGCAAACATCCATATTGCCAATATCGCCGGCATGCCATACTTCATCAGCTTGCTCAATGTATTTCACGAGTTTCTCATCGAAGTAAGAATGGGTGTCGGATATGATCAGGATCTTTTTCATTATCATTTGGGCGTGCTCCTCGTGCCTCGGGTCGGGCTTTCGCCACTCGCTTTTTTATTCCGCTACGCTTCATAAAAAGAGCTCAAACAATGGCTCAATCCCTCACGCAGACTCTCTGCAAAAAAATAGTTACTTCAACTCCTTCGCATAGGCGTTAAAATCAATGCCATCAAAATTTCCGGAACTCATCATTAACAGAACTTTGTTGCTCCAGGTTTTGGTTTTTAAATAGTCGGTTAGCTTTTTGCTGTCGGTAAAAACTTTCAGGTCTTTACGATCGAATGCTTTTAGCACTTGTTCTTCGCTAATGGCTTTTAGTTTTTTATGTTCTATGGTGTACGGATTGTAATATACAATGGCTTCATCGGCGGTATCCATTGCGCCTTTATACTCATTTAAAAATTCTTCCGTTAAACTGCTAAAGGTGTGAAGCTCCATGCAGGCTACAATATAACGCTTATCAAATTGCTGTTTTACTGCTGATGTAGTTGCTTTTAATTTAGAAGGGGAATGGGCAAAATCTTTATAAAAATTAAAATCCGAATTCTTATGAACCAGTTCTAGTCGCTTTGCCGCGCCCTTAAAGCTTTGTATGGCATTGTAAAATTGTTCATCGTTTAAACCGATCTGATTACAAACTAATCGCGCACCGGTTAAATTCATTAAGTTATGGTCGCCGAAAACTGAAAGTGGAATTTCTTTTCCATTTACAATTAAATAAGTGGTACCATTTACAATTTTATTTTCAGGAACTGAATATGGCATTTTTTTTATTCCGTTCTTCAAGCCTGATGCTTTTGCTACTTTTTCGAGTTCTTTGTCTTCACTGCAATACACAAGGCTTCCGCCCTGCTCTATCAGATCAACAAATTTAGTGAACTGCTCTACGTAAATTTCGAAAGTTGGAAATACATTGATGTGATCCCATGCTATGCCGCTTAATAAAGCAATGTTAGGACGATACAAATGAAATTTCGGGCGACGGTCTATCGGCGATGCTAAATATTCATCCCCTTCAATGATCGCTACTTTTGCTTCCTTGGTTAATTTCACCATGGTATCAAAGCCTTCTAACTGCGCGCCCACCATAAAGTCGGCATCTATATTATTTTTTGTGAGCACATGAAGTATCATAGCGGTAATTGTTGTTTTGCCATGACTTCCTCCAATAACTACTCGCGTTTTTTCTTTGGTAGCCTCGTAAATAAATTCGGGATAAGAATATATTTTTAATCCCAGTTCTTTTGCTTTTAGTAATTCAGGATTATCTGCACGGGCATGCATGCCAAGAATAACAGCTTCTACCGATGAATTTAATTTTTCGGGAAACCATCCTATCTTTTCAGGTAGTAATCCTTTTTTTGCGAGACGGCTTTTAGAAGGTTCGTTAATTTCGTCATCGCTTCCGGTAACGATATATCCTTTTTCGTGCAAAGCTAAAGCCATGTTGTGCATGGCACTTCCCCCAATGGCAATTAAGTGAACCTTCATAAATTAATTTTATATAAAGTAAATGTAATTGCACAAAAAAAGGTCCTATCCGGACCTTTTATTTTACACAAGTTGTTGTTTATAGTTGTTATTTAGAAGCGTTGATCTTTACAGTGTAAGAACCTGTGTTAGCTGCATTGTAAACGGTTTCATAGATAGAGATGTAGATCATGCCACTTGATTTTGCAGATCCTGAGAACTTGGCTCCTGCTTTTAAAATTTCGGTGCTATTCTCACCAATTTTATAAACCACATTACCATATGCCGGGTAAGAAGGTGATGAGCCTTCGTAACTTTCAGCAACAGCCGGGTATGATGTACCGTTGCTAGCAGTATAGCTTCCATCTGGTTTATATTTTTGATTGCTTAAACTTGCCATGGTTATTTCTCCTGATGCAGTAATCGTGAAACGTTGTCCGTTTTTAACCGAAATACCTGTTTTTAACCAACCGCCTGATTGATTAGCACTGATGTTCTTTGATGCTAGAAGTTTGAAAGAAAGTTCGCCACCTGCTCCGGCTGGATTGATGACAGAGATGTCGACAGTTTTTATTTTTTCTTTAGGAACCGATAAATTTCCATATTCTGTTTTCACTTCTAGTTTCTGAAAACTGAAAGAACCACCCATGGTATAAAGATTATCGATTGTAACAATATCATCCACTTCGGTATTGTCATCAATGTTAGCTGCTGAACGCAGTTCAGATAACAGATTTTCGATGGTGAATTCACCGGTGTAGGTTGAGTTCTCATTAAAATTCTTTGAGTCACTTAAAAAATCATTAACGGCGGTAATTGCTTTTATTCCGAGTTTTAATACATCGTTATAAGAACCTTTTCGGGCATCATCGGTATTGGAATTATTTAAGATCTTTAGGTATGAGGTGGCTTTATCATAAATAGCTTTATCGCGGCCTATTCCAACCTTAATGGTACTAACGTTTGCAACCGGAATGGTGAGTTTACCATAAGCAGTAATAAGTTCAACATCTCCCATCTGAGATGTTCCTGTTATCATGTTGCCATCGAGTAAATTCAGTTTCACTTCGATCGCTTTTTGCTGGGCATTTAAATTCATGCCTAGTGCTGTTGCCAATATTAAAAGTAGTTTTCTCATGGTTTATTATTTTTGTGTTTTATATTGAGATGCTTTCAGGGTCGAAATTGCATAAATAATTTTAAGAAATTATTTCACTTTCCGCGCTATCACGATCATTTCTTCACCAATGTTAAAGAAAGAAAGTGTGTTGTAGATGATGTTGTGAAAGAAAACGAATAATTTTAGTTGCCACATGGGTTTAGATGTGAACTTATTAAAGTATTGCTGGCGCTCTGAAGCTGTTATTTCATAATTAGCTTCCTGGGTTGTCTTTGCTTTACTGGTGCCTTTAAAACGCTTTAATAAAGGCAATATGGTGTACATGATGAATAATTTTATTTCGAAGGAGGATTTTATTTTCTCTACTTTATAACCGTACTGTTCGAGTAATTGAGTAATGGTTTTTTTACTGAAATAATTCACATGGTCGAGCCCCATCATTTTCCAATCGTCTTTATATTTTTTAGCAAAATAACTGTCGATCTGAGGCACCTGAATAACCAATATACCATCCGATTTTGTAACCTTTGCGCATTTTTCTATAAAGAGATCTGCTTTATCAATATGTTCAAGAACATCCCATAAAGTAACGATATCGAATTTTTTATCCTCTTTCATTTCGAAGAAATCGATGTGATCGACCGGGAGTTTAAGATCATTTTTACTGTACAAATAAGGTTGTTCAGAGATCTCGATACCATAAACATTGTATCCTAATTCAATGCCTGCAAGCATGAAGTGACCCCAGCCGGAGCCTAGATCAAATAGATCGCCCGAGGTTTTGTATTTTTTAATGGTTTGAAAACGGAGTTTATGACGTTGTATCTTTACCCAGTTATTTCCTCTCCGAACCGCTTCAGTTACGGCTTCGTTCTTATAATTTTCGTAAGATATTTTTTTTCTGAAATAAGGAGGTATGAAATACAGGCCACATTTGTTGCAGGTGACAACCGAAAATTTTTCTTTAGAGTATTGAAGTGTGAATTCTTTTGGATCTGAATTGGAGCAAACGCAACATTTAATGTCATCGTATATCTCAGGATTTGGCTGCATAAACACGATTACGGTTTTGTTTCAGACTCGAAAGTTAATTCGGTAATGGCATTTCCATCCCTGAAAAAAGCAAGGCCACCCCAATTGAATATTTTTTTCTGATACACCCAAGCCATTTGTCCTTTTACCAAAACCCTTTGAAGAATTACAAATCCATTTCCGGAAATAGTTTCTTCAGTAACCCCTTGAGGATATTTTGCAAGGAGCGCTTTTATACGATCGTCGCCACCTGCACTGTTATCAGAGTTCAATAGTTTTTCAATTTCCATTAATTTTCCTTTGGCGTAAGGATCGCCGCCTTTGTGAGTAAGCGCATCTTCAAAATTCTTTTTAGCGTCTTTGTATTTTTTATTTTTAAAATTATCGTCGCCTAATCGTATAGCCTCTTTGTATTTATCATCATTAGCCGTATTACCAGCTGCGGCTTTTATGGCAAGAGCAATTTTATCGAGCGCATCCAGTTTATCTTTTGGATATTGCTCATTTGGTTTTAAAACGTTTGCTTCTGTAAATCCGACGCGAGCGGTTGCCCAATCTTTTTTAGCGTAAGCATCATCTCCTTTTTTAATTGCGGCGTTGTATTTTGCGTTAAGTTCGCCTGCATTTTTTTCAGCAAGTTTATCGGCAGCGGCTTTCTCGGCGGCAGATAGTGCAGCGAGTTTATCAGCGGCAGCTTTTTCGGCGGCGGCTTTTTCTGCAGCTGCTTTATCCGCGGCGGCTTTCTCTGCTGCAGATAATGCAGCTAACTTATCGGCAGCGGCTTTTTCAGCTGCTGCTTTTGCTTTAGCGTCGGCCTCAGCTTTTGCTTTAGCATCGGCTTCAGCTTTTGCTTTAGCGGCGAGATCGTTTTCTAAAACCTTGTCAATTGCTGCGATCTGATCCTTTGGATATTTTTCGTTTGGTTTTATACTGAGCGCATCGGTGTATTCACCTTTTGCATTACTCCAGTTCTTTGCTGCAAATGCTTCATCTCCTTTTTTAATTGCTGCTGCATACTTTGCATTCAGTTCTAATGCTGCTGCAGCTTTTTCCGCGGCTGCTTTCTCAGCTAAGGCTTTCTCTGCAGCAGCTTTTTCTGCTGCGGCTGCTTTTTCTGCTGCTGCTCTTTCGGCTGCAGACTTATCTGCCATTGCTTTTTCGGCAGCCGCTTTCTCTGCCGCTGCTTTATCTGCTGCCGCTTTATCTGCAGCAGCTTTTTCTGCAGCAGCTTTTTCTGCGGCTGCTTTATCCGCTGCGGCGGCTTTTTCGGCTGCCACTCTTTCTGCAGCAGACTTATCTGCCATTGCTTTTTCTGCCGCTGCTTTCTCTGCTGCTAATTTA
>JANYIQ010000226.1 GCA_025362575.1 Bacteroidia bacterium | reverse complement strand
TCGTTTATTCCATCTCCAACCATCGCAACGATCTTGCCTTGTTTTTGAAGTTCTTTTATGAATCTTGCTTTATCAGAAGGCATCACTTCCGATTTGAAATTTAAGATGCCAACCTGTTTTGCAACTGCTTCTGCTGTTTTCGCATTGTCCCCGGTAAGCATATAAACTGTAATACCATCCTTTTGTAAAATTTCAATAGCCTTTTTTGAAGTAGCTTTTATTTGATCACTAATTGCTATTATAGACAATAGAGTTAAACCAGCCGAAAAATATATTACAGTTTCTGCTTTTTCCTGAAATTTTGAAGAGGGTTTCTGATCAAATTCTGTAATCGAAATATTGTTTTCAATCATTAGTGTTTTATTGCCAACAAAATAGGTGTTTCCGGCATAAACTGCTTTAACACCTTTTCCGGTTATGCTTTCTATTTTTTCAAGAATAATTGGAATTACATGATCTTCCTTTAATTTTTTACAGACGGCCTGCGCAATGGGATGTTCAGATTGAGATTCAATAGCCAAAAGAATTTGTTCTATTTCATTTTTGTTTTCAATACTATTATTGAAAAGGATGTCGGTTACTTCAGGTTTTCCTTCTGTTATAGTTCCCGTTTTATCAAGTATTATCGCATTTGTTTTTTGTGCCAACTCAAGGCTTTCAGCATCTTTTATTAAAATTCCGTTTTCAGCACCTTTGCCAACGCCTACCATAATTGCAGTTGGTGTGGCAAGTCCTAAAGCGCAAGGACAAGCAATAACTAAAACAGTTACCATTGATAGTAAAGCAAACGTGATAGAATTTTCTCCGCCAAAGATCATCCACAAAATAAAAGTCAAAATAGAAATACCAATAACAATAGGCACGAATATTCCCGCTATTTTATCCGCTAACTTTTGCACGGGTGCTTTACTTCCTTGAGCTTCTTGAACCATTCGGATTATCTGAGCAAGTATTGTATCCCCTCCTACCTTTCGTGCAATGAATTTAAAACTACCTTTTTGATTAATTGTTCCGGCAAATACTTTTTCTCCATTCTTTTTCTCTACTGCCATTGGCTCACCACTTATCATACTCTCATCTACAAAAGACGAACCTTCATATACCTCTCCATCAACAGGAATTTTATCTCCCGGCTTTACTAATAATTTATTGCCAACTGCAACTTGTGATATTGATATTTCTGTTTCCTTTCCATTTTCCTCGGTGAGAAAAACTGTTTTAGGTTGTAACCCAATTAATTTTTTTATGGCGGATGATGTATTTGATTTTGCTTTTTCTTCAAGCACTTTACCTAATAAAATAAATGCTATCACAACAGCCGAAGCTTCAAAGTATACATGTGGATGCATTCCTCTGTTATGCCAAAATTCTGGATATAAAGTATTAAACGTGCTAAATAAAAAAGCAATGCCGGTGCTTAAAGCAACTAAGGTATCCATGTTTGCTTTGCCATGTTTCGCTTGTTTAAATGCGTTAATAAAAAAACTTCTTCCAAACCAAAACAGAACAGGAGCAGCCAATACCATCATAATCCAATTACCATAAGGCATATCCATAAAAAACATTCCGATAATCATAACCGGAAATGATAGAATTATTGCCCAAATGGCTTTTAATTTAAGATCGTTATAATTGTTTTTGTGAATTTCATCAGCACTATCTGTATCTTTCCCATCTTCAATTATCATATCATACCCAATAGACTGCAATGCAATTTTCATTTGTTGTAATGTAATTTCGGATGGAAAATATTCAACGATTGCGGTAGAATTTGCAAAATTAACTACTGCATTTACCACTCCTTTTTGTGCATTTAAAATTGTTTCTGTACTTATTGCACAGGCAGCACATGACATACCAGTTATTTGAATTGATTTTTTCGCAATCGCAACATCATAACCTAAACCCCTAATCATTTTTATAATTTGGGAGACAGATATTTTATTGGGATCAATATCAACAATCGCTTTTTGATTATTGAAATCTACTTTGTGAGCTTTTATACCATTAAGCCTGGCAATGCCATTGTCAATTGTTAGAGCGCAATGTTCACTATTTAGACCAAACAGGGGTATGTTAATTTCATGATCTAAATTTTCCATTGTAATTTCACGCTAAATGTAAAACTGTTATATAAAATATATTTTTCATTAGTGTTGTAGCGATTTTACTTTGATTTCCGGATTAAAAATTATTTTGGATTTAATTGAGTTTGATATAAGACAATTTGTTTCTGATTTCTGAAGTACTCTTTCTACTCGTTCCTTATTATGTTCGTCAGATATTGTAACTACGGGTATCAATGTTATTTCGCTCATCATGTATTTACCATCAATTATCTCCAATTTACCAATAGCCTTTGAACTAAAACTTGCAAAGTTGAGTTTGGAGCTTTCGGCAATTGAAAGAAAAGTGGTCATCAAGCAACTATTTACAGCAGCAACTAATAAATGTTCAGGAGACCAAATTCCTTCTATTCCTTTCGGAAATTCAGGAGGTGTAGCAACTTCTATGGTTGTATTTAATGCCGGAGAATTCATAACTCCCTTTCGATCCGATTGCCAGTTTACTGACACTTCGTAAAAATGTTCTGTACTCATAATTTAGGTATTTAGTTCTATCATTTGTTTTAAGTGATCAGCAGGAACAACACCCGATTGACGCCATTTTACTTCCCCCTTTTTAAAAATCATCAATGTAGGAACGCCCTTTACTTTATAAGCATTTGCAGCCGCGGGATTTTTATCTATATCTATTTTAATTATAGTTGTTTTATCGCCAAGCATTTTTTTCAATTGATCAAGAATTGGAACCATCATCTTACATGGTCCACACCATTCTGCCGAAAAATCTACCAACACGGGTTTATCTGAATTAATTATTTCTGAAAATGTCATCGCTATTTAATTTAATTGTTAAACTTTTTCTGGATAACCAAGTAAAGAAAGTTTTTCTTTTATTTTAGTCAATGGAAAGCCGTCTTCATAAGTGACTTCTACCAAACCCGAAGGAATATCAATATTTACTTCTGATACTTCGGAAAATGACTTGAGTCCCTTTTTTATAGTATCTGCACATCCACTACATTTCATATTATTTACAATTATTTTAGTTTTCATATTGAATGTTTTAAGCATTACTTTTTGATGCGGCTGATAACTTTCTTTTGTATGTTGAGTGCATTGTTTTTCATTAGAAAACTTTTTATCACTTATATTTTAAATTACATTTGGAACAAGTGCTATTCATTGAAAGCCCATTCTTAAAACTTTAAGGATTTTTGTTCTCAAAAATTTTTCCTTGACGACGACGTGGGCATTTATTTCCACCAGTTAAATATATTATTCCCGCGATAATCATGTTTATAGCTTAACTTCTTTAAAGATCACATCTTCCATCTGTTTGGGAGATGATTTAGCTCTTCTTAGTGCATGATTTATGTCACAACCCGAACTGCCACAACATCCATAATTAAACGCTGCTTGAAACAGGTTAGGAAAGGTAAAGAAGTTGAAAAAAACCAGTCAGAATGGGCTCTAAATTTTAGCGTCAATGGCGATAAAATCTTCTAAAGTTATGTTCGACACTTCAGGCATTAGGGCTACCAAGTGTGTCGGAAAGACACAAAGAATACAAAAAGAGGTTCAACATCAATACCTCGTAATGACTAAAGCCACCAAATTAACTGGTGGCTTTGTTTTTTTCTATAAACTTCATATCACGATCAAATTCTTCAACGGCCATCAAGTCTATTTCCAGCTGTTCAAATAATTGAAGAGAAATTGTTTTTTTTGTGTCGCTCAGGCACAAAGAAGATGTAAATTGGTTCTTATGAAGAGGACAGTGGTCTACCAAGTGTAAACGCTGTTCGTTAGGGAATGCTCTTTTTCTACCAAGTGTGTCGGAAAGACACAAAGAATACAAAAAGAGGTTCAATATCAATACCTCGTAATGACTAAAGCCACCAAATTAACTGGTGGCTTTATTTTTTTCTAAAAATTTCATATCACGATCAAATTTTTCAATGGCCATCAAGTCTATTTCCAGCTGTTCAAATAATTGAAGAGAAATTGATTTTTTTGTGTCGCTCAGGCACAAAAAAGGTGTAAATTGGTTCTTGTGAAGAGGACCGTGGTCTACCGACCATAGACACTAAAATATGTGAAAGCGTTACCCAAGAGCGCGCCAAACTCATTATTGTTTTTTTCAATTGAAAGTATTTAGACTTTAACTCGACATTGCTAAATGCCTGATCAAAAAAATATCTAAACTCGTGGCCTAAATAGTGGCTGTAATCATTTTTCCGCCAATCGGCAATTGTTGAATACGGAATTTGCTTTCTGAAATGCTCCGGCAATAAATTTTCTTTGCCAATGGAATACAGAAAGACTACGGATGTGTCGTACTTGTTTTTCATGTTTTTAGAACAAAAGTAGAAAAGGAAAAATCCCGGAGGGATTTAATATGAATAGGATAATTGAAAAGGAAATAACACAACCACAACGTGGTTGAATATTCAAGCCCTTCAGGCTTGTTATTTGATCAATTAATTTTAGCTATTCATATTTAAGTCCTCCGGACTTATTGCTTCAGTAAATTTTTATACAAAACAAGAGCAAAGTCTGCCTCATTTTATAGCAATCCTTCCCAAACCGCCTCTCAAAAACAAGTGAAAATCAGTCCTACAAAAACCTCGAAAGTATTGATATCATTGGGCTTAACGATTATTTCAAAAATGCTACAATTTGTAGCAATCAATTGCTTTGATTTGTAGTAATTTTGAAGTATGATTAATTCGATTGTTTACGTTAATAAAATGATCCACGATCAACGGGAGGTTGTGAAGTTGGAGTTCTCTTACCACGAAGAATTGGTAAGACTTGTAAAAAGCATTCCGGGTGCCCGCTGGAGCAACATGTACCGCATTTGGTACATCGAAAAACGGGCCGGTTTATTAAATGAGGTGCAAACCTGCTTTAAAGGCAAAGCGTATTTAGATTGTAAAGCGATCAAAAATGAACCCTTACTAAATGCTGAGCCCGATGATGTAGTGATCGCTAAAACAACTTTACACAATTTATCAAAGCCGTTAAATTCAAAACAAAGGGCACGAGCCAAACAATATGCATTGCTGATCTAGTTCTAATATTCGTGAGTTGTTTGTTATTACTAAAGGCAAAGTCCGGCATCAACACTGTGAATGAAAGTATTTTTATTCATTTGTTGATGACCGGCACTAATTTAGCCCGTAGGATGGCATTGTCTTAGACTCAATATAAATTTAGATTACTGATGAGAAAGTAGATGATTTTTATATCGGAAAGCAATGCCATCCAACGGGCTAAAACCCAGGCATAAAAGGAAAAGATGTTTTTTGTTTATATATTACTGAGTGGAAAGGATAATTTGTTCTATACAGGTTATACCGCTAATTTAGAAAGAAGAATTAATGATCATAATGAAGGTCTTGTTTATTCAACAAAATACCGGAGACCCTTAAAATTAATCTACTTTGAAGCTTGTTTAAATCAACAAGATGCAACAAGAAGAGAAAAATATTTAAAATCTGGAAATGGTAAAATCTATTTAAGAAATCGCTTAAGGAATTCTTTTTTAGATAGACATTGAGAGAATTTAGCCCGTAGGATGGCATTGCCTTAGGCTCAATATAAATTTAGATTACTGATGAGAAAGTAGATGATTTCTATATAGGAAAGCAATGCCATCCAACGGGCTAAACCCATTATCGTTTATTCGCTTTTTGGGACAAAAGTGAAAATACTTTTGTAGTTGCTACACACGGGTTAATTAAAAAAACAGATAAAACTCCCTGGGGAGATCTTGAAAAAGCTGAACGAATAAGAAAAGATTACTTAAACTCTAAGATTCCAAAGCCATGAAAAAGAAAATGAAAATATACACTTTGGAAGAAGTTACCGATAAACATATTGGCAAAATTGGCACGCCCAAACGTGATGCGTTTGATAATGAACTTCGCATGGAACTCATTGCATATGCAATTAAAAAAACACGAAAAAAACGAAATTTAACCCAAGCTCAATTAGGTAAATTGGTCGGGGTACAAAAAGCCCAGATCTCAAAACTTGAAAGTGGTAATGGAAATGCAAGTTTTGAAACTGTATTGAAGGTGTTTTCGGCACTAAAAGCCAAGATCACCTTTAACATTGAATTAATGGGCGGTAAGATAAAAATTGCATGATCTTATTGAGCAGAAAATAAAACTCTATCGGTCAAATAGATCATCGATCCCTTTTTTTATCCCTTCTTTCTTTTTCTCTTCTTAGCATTTCCTGACGGCGGGCGCCTCCTAAGTTCACTTTCTTATTCTTTTCCTTTTTCTCCATGAAAGCACCTGTTGGAGTAACTATTTTTTTAAGCTTCGCTAAATTTTTATCGCGTGTTACCGGTTTTTCATCCTGCGTTATATCTTCATTGATCTCAACTTCCTCAGGCATTGGCAATACCGGAATTTTTTTATTCATTAAAGCCTCTACAGCACGTTTCAATATTTGTTCGCTTTCAATTACAAAACTTATGGCAATACCCGTTTTATCAGCTCTCCCCGTTCTTCCAATTCTGTGAATGTAAACACTTGGGTCTTTTGGCATGTCAAAATTCACAACATGGGTAATGTCTTTTACATCTAAACCTCTTGCCATTACATCGGTTGCAATTAACACACGATGTACACCATCTTCAAATTGCTCAACCGCTTTAAAACGTTGCGGCTGCGATTTATTAGAATGTATCACACCAACAATTCCCGGAAAATCCTGTTCCATTTCTTCATAAAGGTCATCCGCTATTTTTTTATTCTTAACAAATAATAAAACTTTGCTCATGTCGTAGTCTGTTCCCAACAAATATTTCAGCAAATTAACCCGCGTGTAAAAATTCAAAACATTATATGAACGCTGAATAATTTTCGCTAACGGAGTTCCTCTTGTAATTAATTCAATGTATTCCGGTTTGTGAAAATATTTTGCGATCATAGCTTCCACATCTTCCGTTAAGGTTGCCGAAAACATTAAGTTCTGCCGCTTAACCGGTAAAATATCCATGATCTGAAGTAATTGCGCCCTGAAACCAAGGTTCAGCATTTCATCTACCTCATCCACCACAAATTTCTGTATCAAATTCAATTGCAACGATCGCACTGTGGATAGATCAATAACTCTTCCCGGTGTTGCCACAACAACATCTAAACCGCCATGCACCATTGTTTTTTGTGTATTAATATTGGTTCCGCCATAAACGCCTCCAACTCTAACACTCATGTATTTTGTTAGCTTTTGAATTTCTGTCACAACCTGCACAACAAGCTCGCGTGTTGGCACCACAATTAAAACACGCGGCTGGCGCTGTTCTGAATAAGTAAGCTGGCGAAGTATGGGCAATAAATACGCGAATGTTTTTCCGGTTCCGGTTTGCGCAATACCAATTGCGTCGCGTCCCGACATTAAAATAGGCAAAGCCTTTTCTTGTATGGGTGTTGGGTATTCAAAACCCAGATCATCCAGGGCACGCAGTAAAGGTTTATTTAAATTCAGATCACTGAATTTTTTAGCATCATTTGTCATTACCGCAAAGATAGTCTAAATATTTCATTTGGGTTTAAAGAGCTTTGGGCGTGCCCCCTCGTGCCTCGGGTCGTCACGACGCGTCGTGATTCGCCACTCGCTTTTTTTGCCCTGCGGAACAAAAAAGAGCTCAAACAAAGGCTCAATCGCTCACGCAGTTCCTTCCCAAACTACAGAATTCGTTCCAAGAAAAATTTATCCTCATTTTTGATCACAAAAAAAACGGCGATCGTTTTAAGATCGCCGTTTAATTTTTCATCAGAGTTAAATTCTATTCAACAACGATCTTCTTCAGCATTCTGTTATTACCTAACCAGATCGATACCGTGTAGATACCTTTGCTCTTATCGGTTAAATTAACCGTTTTCTGAGTGATGCTTCCGCCTGCCTGAATTTTTTCAGTATAAATGATCTGACTTAAGGCATTTCTAACCTCAATGTTGTATACCGCTTTTCCTGCAGGGATCTCAACAATGAATATTCCGTTGCTTGGATTTGGATAAACATTCACATCCGTTTCAGCTTGAGTAATTGCAGCAACACCCGTACATAGATTTACAGTTACAGTTGCAAAATTTGTATTCACACAACCGTTTGCTCCGGTTCCGTCTACAGTATAAGTTGTAGTTACAGTAGGAGTCACAACAATATTCGATGTTGTAGCGCCTGTATTCCAGCTAAATGTTGGAGCGCCTGTTGCTGTTAATGTAGTGGTTTGTCCGGTACAAATAGTAGCACTGTTAACCGAAACGGTTGGAGAAATATTTACAAGCACTGTAGAGGTTTGAACATCGATACAAGATCCGTTATAACCGGTTACAGTGTATATTGTAGTTGAAGACGGAGAAACAGAGATACCTGCAGTTGTTGCACCTGTATTCCACGAATACGTTGCAGCACCACTCGCCGTAATGTTTGCAGAGTTGCCACTGCATATAGTTGAAGAGTTAACAGCAACAGTTGGAGTAACATTTACAGTAACTGTAGTTGTATTAATTCCTGAACAAGCTCCTGTTGTGCCGGTAATTGTATAGGTTGTTGTTACAATAGGATTAACAGTAATGGCGTTGGTAGTTGCACCGGTATTCCATGAATACGTTGTTGCACCACTTGCAGTAAGCGTAGCTGAATTACCAACACAAATACTTGCATTGTTTACAATTACAGTTGGTGTTGCACTTACAGTTACTGTTGAAGTTTTTACATTAGTACAACCACCAATATAACCGGTAACAGTATAAACTGTTGTTGATGCCGGCGATACTGAAATACCTGCAGTTAATGCACCTGTGCTCCAAGAATAAGATGTAGCACCGCTTGCTGTTAAGTTAGTAGAGTTACCTGAACAAACCGAAGAGCTGTTTACTGCTACTGTAGGCGAAGTTCCAACAAACACAGACGTTGTGCTTGAATTACTGCAACCCAATGCGTTTGTTCCTGCAATTGTATAGGTGGTTGTTACCGGAGGTGCAACTACGATCGCCGCAGTTGTTGCCCCTGTATTCCAAGTATAAGTTGTAGCGCCGCTTGCAGTAAGTGTTGCCGAACCACCGCCACAAATTGCACTTGTATTACTGATCACTGCCGGTAAAGCATTTGTATTAACTACTGCTGTTGCCGACGTGCTGCAACCACCAGTAGTTCCTGTTACAGTATATGTGGTTGTAACAGTTGGATTAACAACAATACCTGCTGTAAGTGCGCCTGTATTCCATGAGTAAGAGGTAGCGCCGGCAGCCGTTAAGTTGGCATTAGAGCCCGCACACACCGTAGCGTTATTTGCTGTTACTGTAGGTAAGGCGATGGCCGTTACTGTTGATGTTTTCACATTGGTACAACCACCGCTTGTTCCGGTTACTGTATAAACTGTTGTTACCAATGGAGAAATCGAAATGGTATTGGTAAGTGCTCCGGTGCTCCATGAATACGTTAAAGCACCACTTGCTGTTAAACTTGTTGGTGAACCCGAACAAACAGTTGCATTATTAACAGCAACTGTTGGAGGAGCTACAACTGTAACGGTAGTTGTTTTTGCATTCGCACAACCTGTTGTTGTTCCTGTTACTGTATAAACTGTTGTTGAAGCCGGTGTAACCGAAATAACTGCTGTAGTTGCACCTGTATTCCATGAATACGTTGTTGCACCGCTTGCCGTTAAATTGGTTGATGTACCTGTACAAACCGTGGCACTGTTCACGGCAACTGTTGGTGTAGCATTAACGGTTACTGAAACAACAGATGAATTACTGCAACCGGTTGTTGTTCCTGTTACTGTATACGTAGTATTTACTGCAGGAGAAACACTGGTGGTGTTTGTTAAAGCTCCGGTACTCCATGAGTATGTAGTTGCGCCGCTTCCGGTCAATAGAACACTTGATCCTGAACAAATATTTGTTGAAGCAGTTGAAGCAGAAACTGCAGGCGTTGCATTTATTACAAAAGTTTGCGTTACCGGTGCACTTGGCCCGATTAAATTTGTAGAGATCAATGTTACCGTTTTAACGCCACTAGTTGCATACGAAACCGCGGGGTTAGATGATGTTGATGTAGCAGGAACTCCACCCGGAAACTGCCAACTCCATGAGGTTGGTGCATTTGTTGATGCATCGGTAAAATTAATGGTTTGCCCGGTACACATACTACCTGCAGTATAAGTAAATGCCGCGGTTGGCGGCATACTTGCTACTGTTCCTGCAATATTTACATTATCTATATATAAGGCCTGTCCGTAATGTCCTCTGTTCTGAAACGACACCATAACGTTACCCATTCCTGAATATGCATTAAGGAAAACGGTATCGGTTCTCCATTGTACTGCTGTTGGCGCAAAAATACTTACAGTCTTGTCAGGCGCTGTAGCTAATGTTGTACCGCCTTTTAAATATAATTGCGTGTAGGTTACGCCACAATCTGTTGAAACCAAAACAGCAAGCGAATCACTATACGTTGCATCATATCTTGCATAAGCAACATCAAAATACATCTTTACATTTGTATAACCTGCAAATGTCATTTTTGGTGCCCTGAATTCATCACGGGTGTTAGATACATCTAAATTATAATTATCAAACATTAATGATGCGGCAGGTTTTCCAACAGTTGCACTTTTCGACCAGATCAAAGTATTATTTCCGGCATCATAATTTTGCCAGTTGGTTGGCGGGAATGTTGCTCCCGAAAAACCTTCTACTAATGGTAAAACATTCGGCCCCGATACAGTAATATACAAAGTTTGTGTCATTGTACTCGAACCGTTTCCGTTCGTTGCGATCAACTGAACACTGTATGTTCCCGGAGTATTATAAACAATAGATGGATTTTGAAGTGTTGAAGTTGCAGGCGTTCCTCCTTGAAATGTCCAGGCCCAAGATGTTGGTCCGAATGTAGAAAGATCTGTAAAGTTCACTGTCATACCCGGACAAACAAATTGCTTATCGGCAGTAAAGTTTGCAATTGGAGCCATGGTTCCTGTATTGTAAAGATCGGCCTCATAAACACCGCGACCAAAGGTTGCGGCACGCAGTTTTCCTAAAGGATAATAAATTGCTAAGTCACGCACTGAAACGTTAGGCAAGCCATTGTTATAGATCACCCAGTTTGCCATTGTTGAATCGCGATAATAAACACCTACATCGCAACCGGCATACATCGCATCTTTAGTTCCGTTATTATAAACAATTCTATTTGTTGGTAAATTCGGTAATCCTGTAGAATAGTTTGTCCATGTGGTACCACCGTTTAAAGATTGATACACTTTATTTCCTGCAGAATATCCTGAGAAAGAAACCCAAACGCTGTTCGGATCAACTTCTTCAACGATCACTGAAGTCATTTGAGCGCTTCCTGTTGGCAAAGTACCTGTTACATTTGTCCATGTACCTCCACCGTTAGTTGTTTTGTAAAGCGTGTTACCCTGAATAACATAAATGATCTGTGTATTAGATGGAGCAACGGCAAACTCAACAATACTGCTGGCACCACCTAAAGTTCCGATCTGTGCCCAGTTAGTTCCTTGGTTTGTAGATTTGAACATTTGTTGTCTTCCACCATAAAGCGTATTAGCCACAACCGGATCTTGATGCCAAGGAGTAACCCATGCGCCTGATCCTGTCATGCCCGTGGTAATTGCAGCCCAAGATGCACCTCCATTTAAAGTACGGTTAAAAGATCCGTTATACTGCTCGCCATACATAACATTGTCATTAGTACGATCAATGAAACAATCCATTCCGTCTCCACCTAAAGTTCCTGCCCAACCACCTGTAAATAAATTTGTTCCGTCGTCCTGGTGTCCGGTAATGGCGCGACTATATGTTGATGCTGAGTTTCCTATTTTATAGATCTCAGCTATATTCATGTTTCCGTTCATGGAAAACCAACTCGCTCCGCTGTTTGTAGTTTGAAAAACTCCACCGTCACAACCTGCATAAATTGTAGTTCCGTTCTTATAGATCAGATCATGAATATCTGCATGCACGTATGGTGCGCCGCTTCCTGTCCAGTGTGCAAAAAGACCCCAGCTTGTTCCTGCATTTGTAGTTCTCCAGATATTTACGCCACCAACACAAACTTCGTTAGGGTTAGTTGGTGAAGCAGCAATTGATAATGTGTACCAACCCTGTCCGCCTACATCGTTACCCGCACTTGCCCAACCTAAAAGATTTGTTGCGGTAGCGATCTGAGTAAAAGAAGTTCCACTATTTGTTGATTGATAAAATCCTAAAAATCCTGAGTTTGATGAAGCACTCGCAGCTACATAAACATAAGCCGGATTTGCAGGTGTTACTGCAATTGCCAATCTGTTATTTGCCGTACCATTTGGCACACCTGCAATAGTTGCAAAAGTAGCACCTCCATTTGTTGACTTATAAAAACTTGTACTGCAAGCATACACTGTTGTTGTATCTGTTGGCTTATACTCTACATCATAATAATTTCCTGCTGATACAACTGCCCAAGATGTTCCACCATTTATCGTGCGATATAATCCTACGTTAGTAGCAGCAATGATCGTATTTTTATTTAACGGATTAATTACCATTTTTCGGATCAATCTTCCTTGATTAACTGTCCATGCTAAACCGGTTGCAACCCAAGTAACACCACCATCGGTAGATTTCAATACTCCAATACTGTAACTATCACCTGCATCACTATCTCCTGAAGCCATCCACATGTTCATTGGATTTGATGGATCAAAAACTACGTCTGAACAACCTATCGCTGTCAGGTAATCTGTGTTTGTTGACCAGGTAGATCCTGTATTCGTTGTTTTCCATAAACCTCCGTCAGGAGCGCCGGCCCAAAATCCGGTTGGACTTACAGGATCGAAACGCACAGCATTGATACGCCCTGCATTAGATCCTGAAGGATCACCAAAAGGACCGATAGCCTGCCAGGTGGCCGACATTACTGAATTGCCTGAACCTTTTTGTGATGCACTTTGTTGTATGAAATTTTGATATTCTTCGAAAGCTTTTGATGCTAATGTTTTATCTCCCGAAGGATAAACACGAGGCGCCATGAAATTTTCCCAACGTTTAAATAACTCATAACCTCCGAGCTCTTGCTCCTCTTCTCGTCCGCTTTTGCTGTTCAACAAAGGACTTTTTCCTTTTGACGATGACTCCGCTTCTTCTCTGCGCTCGCGGGCCAATTCTTTTTCAAAATGTTTATAATAGTTGTTGAATTTTTTTTGAGTCACATAAAAATTCTCATTCGGATCTGTGAAATCCATTTTAATGTTTTTTTGCGCCGTAATAGTTGTGCAAAAAAAACAAAGCATTACAAACAAGGCGGAAAATTGTAGTTTATTTCTCATGATGTGGGTTTTAGGTAAATCGAACCTATGAAAAAACAAACATAAAGTCAAGGCCTATTAATTACTACTTATAAAGTTTATTGGATTGCTAAAAACCGTGTCAAAATTCGTCGAATAAAACAAGTTATTCATCGATGAAATTCAAAATTAATGCATTTTTCGAGCTCCATTCAATTTGTCATAATTCCTATATTTATCTGATCAAACCCAGATCCTGTATTGAAGAATGACAACAGCCGAAAAAAGAAAGAAAGTAATTGAAACCGCTTTAAAAGAAGTGGGTACAACCGAGAATCCACCAAACAGCAACAAAACAAAATACGGTGCCTGGTATGGTATTAATGGCGTTGCCTGGTGTGCCGAATTTGTAAGCTGGGTATTTAATGAAGCCGGTATTCCTTTAGGAAAAGTTGATGATGAAAAAGGGTATCGCTATTGTCCTTCGGCATATAATTTCTGGAAAGCACATGATCAGATCACTTTAAATCCTGAGCCCGGAGATATTGTTTTATTCGATTGGACAGGAGATGGAAAAGCAGATCACACCGGAATTTTTTATAAAGATAATGGCGACAAAAAAACATTTACCGCCATTGAAGGAAATACGGCGATAGGAAACGACAGTAACGGAGGCACTGTGATGATAAGAAAAAACAGACAGTACGCAGCGGTAAAAGCTTTTGTTCATCCTGCAATTTATGATAAGGAAACTCTTCTTCTGCCACCTATTTCCGGATTAAAAAAAGGAGACAAAGGAAGTACAGTAACAGAGTTACAACAAAAATTAAAAAAACTAAATTACGTTTTAAGTATTGATGGCGAATTTGGAATGGAAACTGAAAAAGCAGTAAAAGCATTTCAAAAAGAAAACAAATTTACCGCGGATGGAATTGTAACACCTCAATTAATGGGAAGCATCGATGCATTGCTTCTTCCAAAACCGGCACCCGATAAATTCATTACCAACGGTGCCTATTTAAAAAAAGGCGATAAAGGAATTAACGTCATCATTTTACAAAAGGCTTTAATTAAGAATGGAGCCAAATTAAAAGACGATGGTGAATTTGGTGATGAAACAAAAAAAGCCGTCATCGCTTTTCAAAAGAAAAACAATTTAAAGGCCGACGGCATCGCCGGACCCATTACTTTAGGAGCATTAAAAGTTAAATTATAAATGAAAAAACTTTTTGGCTCACTTCTTCTTTGCTTTGTTTTCAGTTTATATCAGGCGCAAACCTATGTTCAGATATTAGGAATAGCGCAGGATGGCGGCTACCCGCATTTAGGCTGTGAAAACAAATGTTGCAATTTAGCCTGGAAAAATGATTCGCTAAAACAATATGCTGTTTCACTCGCGCTTGTTGATCCTGCCTCAAAAAAATGGTGGCTGTTTGAAGCCACACCCGATATTAAATATCAATTGCAATATTTTAAAGATCTTACTAAAGGAGAATACTCTTATTTGCCTGCCGGGATATTTATCACGCATGCGCATATTGGCCATTACACCGGCCTCATGCAACTGGGGCGAGAAGTTTTCAATACCAAAGAAATTCCTGTTTATGTTCTAACCAAACTAAAAACATTTTTAGAGTCTAATGGTCCCTGGAGTCAACTTGTTTCACAGAAAAATATTATTGTTCATCGGTTAAACACCGACTCCATTTTAAAATTGAGTTCCGACATAAAAATAGAAACTTTTACGGTGCCTCACCGTGATGAGTTTTCGGAAACAGCAGGATTCAAGATAATGACCGGCACTAAAAAATATTTATTCATTCCTGATATTGACAAATGGGAAAAATGGAACAGGAATATCATTAAAGAAGTTCGATCGGTCGATTTCGCCTTGATCGATGCTACCTTCAATGAAATAACAGAATTAAAGAATCGTAAGGTTTCCGAAGTACCGCATCCTTTTGTTTCCGAGACCATTTCGCTTTTTGAAAAAGAAGATCTGTCGACAAGATCAAAAATAGTATTCATTCATTTCAACCATACCAACCCAATTATGTGGGATAAGGAGATCCAAAACAAAATAAAAACTTTAGGATTTAAGATCGCTGAACGGGGGAAGAAATTAGATTAGCGCTTCGTCATTGCGAATGGAACGAAGTGGAGTGAAGCAATCCATTCCGTTGAGAGATTGCTTCGCTATCGCTCGCAATGACGAACTCCTAACTCTTATAAAGTTTATCAAAAGCCTTTGGCAATTTCTCAATAATATCAGAAGCTAAAATACTTTCTTTACTCATTTTTTTAGCACATAAATCCGCAGCCAAACCGTGTACAAAAACACCAATTAGTGTCGCCTTTGGTGGATTGTAACCTCTGGCCAACAAACCCAAAATAATTCCTGTAAGTGTATCGCCGCTTCCGCCTTTTGCCAAACCCGGATTACCGGTTGAATTAAAGAACACATTTCCGTCGGGCATCACTATCTGTGTAAAAGCACCTTTTAAAACAATGATGCAATTGTGTTTTAATGAAAATTCTTTTGCAGTTTGTAAACGATCAAAATCATTTCCGTGCGTTTGTGTTAAGCGATCGAACTCTTTAACGTGAGGTGTTAAAATTGCATCTGCCGGCAAAAATGATAACAAGGTTTTATTGTTAGACAAAATATTCAAAGCATCCGCATCTAATACTAAATTCTGAGAACCATAATTCAATAATTGTTTCATGATAACCTCTGTATCTTTTTCTGTTCCTATTCCCGGTCCAACCGCAATAGCGTCATAAGCATCCAGTTTTGGCAATGTAGTGATCATTTTGTTGTTCTCGTCAGCACTCACCATGGCTTCAGGAATTGAAACCTGCAATATTTCAACACCATTTTTAGGAACATGAACCGTTAACATTCCTGCCCCGCTTCTTAAACAAGCTCTTGCGGCAATTACAGCCGCACCCATTTTCCCATAACTACCGGAAACTAAAAGCGCATGACCGTATGTACCTTTGTGCGAAAATTTTGTACGTTCCTTCAGTAAAGGCTGAAGATCACTTTTGGTAACGAAATAATTATTAGTGCTCTCTGATAAAATAAAATCCTTACTTAAGCCAATATCCAAAACCGAAAAAACCGGAACACGCTCTTGATTTTGCGGCATAAGAAAAGAAAGTTTCGGAAATTGAAAGGTTAAGGTAATGCTCGATCTAACAATAACATCCTTTTCCGAATTTGCCGAATCAGGATACAAGCCTGAAGGCATGTCAATACTGATAATATGCTTCTTACTTTTATTGATGTAATTAATAACAACAGATAAAATACCTTCAGGACTTTTATTTACACCGGTTCCCAATAAAGCATCAAGTATTATCGTTGATTCGTTAAGTTCAATATTTTTGATCTCACTTTCATCATTGATAAAATGAAGCGCCTCTTCTTTCTGTTCTTTTAACCGATTTAAATTGATAGTAAAATCCGGACTTTCGTTGGCGGTATAATTAATAACGTAAACCTTAACCGTAAATCCCCTTATAATTAATTGTCGTGTAATAGCCAAACCATCTCCACCATTATTTCCTTTGCCGCAAAA
>JANYIQ010000191.1 GCA_025362575.1 Bacteroidia bacterium | reverse complement strand
TGGAATCCCGGATTAATTGTAGCTAACCCAATTGTGGTTACACCAACAGTTAGCACAACTTATACCGTGCGTGGCGCAAATGCCTCAGGATGTTTATCTCAGTTTGTGTTTACAGTAATTGTAAACCCAACACCTACTATCACGGCTGTGAGCTCGGCAACATCAGTTTGTCTAGGTAATACAGTTACACTAACAGCAGGCGGAGGGTTGGCTTATGTTTGGAATCCAGGGGCACTACTTGGAAATCCTGTTACTGTTAATCCAACTGTAACAACAACTTATACAGTTACAGGCACTAACGGTCTCTGTACTTCTAATGCAACCGTTTCAGTTATTGTAAATACAATTCCTACGGTTACTGCGGTAAGTAATCCAACTGCAGTTTGTGCCGGTAGTTCTGCTACTTTAACAGGGTCAGGTGCAACAACCTATACCTGGAATCCGGGCGGTTTAACCGGTACAACAGTAACGGTATCTCCGGTTGTTAACACTACTTATACGGTTACAGGTGCTAATGGTACTTGTAGTAATACAAATACAGTTTCCGTGAACGTAAATGTAATTCCTACTCTCACTGCAACTGCTTCGCCTGTTCCTATCTGTCGTGGATCATCAACAACCTTAACAGCTGTTGGTGCATTAACATATACTTGGAATCCTGGTGGATTGATCGGAAGTCCTGTAGTGGCCTCCCCAACTGTTACAACAATTTATACAGTAACGGGTAGCAATGCTTCAGGTTGTACATCAACTAAAACGGTTAACGTTCAGGTAATAAATACACCTACTGTTTTTGCTATATCCAATCCAACTGCTATTTGTGCAGGAAGTAGCGCTACATTATCTGCTTTTGGTGCAGCAACATATACATGGCTTCCGGGAGGACTATTAGGCAATAACGTTGTTGTTAGTCCTACGGTTACTACTACCTATTCCGTTACAGGAGCTAATCCATTTGGATGTACAAACACAAGAACATTAACACTTGTTGTAAATACAACTCCAACTGTAACTGCTGCTACAACCGCTACATCACTTTGTTCAGGAACTTCTGCAACATTATCTGCAACAGGTGCAGCATCTTATACATGGAATCCGGGTGCATTAACAGGCGCTTCGGTTGTAGTGACTCCAACAACAAGCACTACTTATACTGTTAGAGGTGCCAACGGAAATTGTTCGAATATTAAAACGTTAACCATACTTGTAATAAATACTCCAACACTTACTGCAACAGCAAATCCAACTATTTTCTGTAGTGGCGGTACGTCTACATTAACAGCAAGCGGAGCTGCTTCATATACCTGGAACCCGGGTGCGATCATCGGTCCTGTTGTTGTTGTTTCTCCTACAGTTGTTACAGTTTATACCGTAACAGGTGCTAACGCATTAGGTTGTACAAGCACCAAAACAGTAACCGTAAATGTTAACACGCCTACAATAACAACTGTAGCTTCACCTTCCATCATTTGCGGAGGCGGTACATCTACATTAACCGCTAGCGGTGCTGTAACTTATACATGGCTTCCTGTGGTATTAACAGGTACATCTATTGTTGTTTCTCCTACAGTTACAACAACCTATACTGTAAATGGTGTTAACGCATTTGGTTGTACCAGTACAAGTACTTTTGTACTCAATGTGAATCCAATTCCTAACGTTACTGTTGTTGCAACTCCTACTGCAATATGCGCAGGAAGTTCTGCAACATTAACTGCCGGTGGTGCTGTAACTTATACATGGAACCCCGGCTTGATCAGCGGTAACCCAATTGTAGTTACTCCTACTGTTACAACTACATATACAGTGCGTGGTACTTCTGCAGGTGGATGTAAAGCATATGCCACTTTAACTTTAATAGTTAATCCGGGACCAACTGTTACAGCAGTTAGCAATCCAACAGCAATTTGTAGCAGTGCCACTGCAACCTTAACCGGTTCGGGTGCAGTAACATATTCGTGGAATCCTGGTGCATTAAGCGGCACAAGTGTTGTTGTTACTAACACAGCAAACACCGTATATACAGTAACAGGAACTGATGCCGGTGGTTGTACAAATACAAATACTGTATTGTTAACCATTACTGATCCAACAGTTACTGCAACATCTACACCAACTTCTGTTTGTGTGGTTGGAACAGTTACCTTAAATGCCAACGGTGCTTCAACCTATACCTGGAATCCGGGCGGAACAAGCGGAACAAGCATTACAGTTACTCCTACAATTACTTCAACATACTCTGTAACAGGAACAAATACTTTGGGCTGTACAAACACCACAACTGTAATGGTTGTTGTGAATACAATTCCAACAATTGCAGTTTCTGCTTCTTCAAGCACGTTGTGTTCAGGTTATACAACATCATTAACAGGTACGGGTGCATTATCTTACACATGGAACCCTGGAGCTTTAACAGGTTCAGTTGTTGCAGTTTCTCCTACAATAACTACAACGTATACGGTTGATGGTGCTAACGGAAGTTGTGCTCCTGATACGAAAACAATTACGATCACTGTAATTCCGAGTCCGAATGCAGTTGCCGCTAATACCGGACCGTTAACCTGCTTAACTACTTCAGTTAATTTAATAGGTAACTCTTCAACAACAGGTGTTTCTTATTCGTGGGCAGGACCGGCTTCATACACGTCGAGTGTACAAAGCCCGACAGCAATAACAACGGCAGGAACTTATACTCTATTTGTAAAAGATCCGCTTAACTCCTGTATTGGAACAGCAACTACTGCAGTATTAACACTTACAGCCGGACCGACAGTTACAGCTACTGCAACCGGAACAATAACTTGTTTAGGTGGTACGATCACGGTTGTTGCTACAACAACTTTAGCTACTCCAACATTCAGCTGGACGGGTCCTGGTAGTTTCACAAGCACTGCTGCTTCTTTCACCACAACAACCGGCGGAACTTATTCAGTAATGTTATTTGATGCTACCACAGGTTGTACTTCAACTACAACAGTTGCTGCAATTACCGATACTTATGTTGCAGTTACCGCTACAATTATACCGGCAACTTGTACAGGTTCGGTAAGTAATAATAACGGAACAATAGTTTTAGGAAACTTCATTGCAACCGATAAATACGATATGGTTGCCGGTGCTACCTATACAGGTTCTGCAACCTATGCAACAGCCTCAGTAATTCCCGTTACAGGAACAATAACAAGTACACTTCCTAATCCATTGGTCAACACGCCTTACACTATTCGTTTATTTGACGGTGTTGGATGTATCAAGGACACTACTTTAATTCTCATCCCAATTGACTGTTCAGTTAATAACGGTTTGGGTATAGCTAAAGCAGTTAGTACTCCAACCATGCAAACCAATGGAAGTTACAATGTAACTTACAAAGTTGTAGTTAAAAACTACGGATTTGCTCAATTGAATAATGTAACCTTAACAGAGAACTTAAGTGTTACATTCCCTGCACCATCTGTGTTTACGGTTACATCTGCTCCGGTTATTACAACCACAGGAAGCAGTTTAACCATTAACCCATTATTTGACGGATCAACTCAGACCAGTTTAACAGGTGCTTCTACAAGTTCGTTAATGGTAGCTGAAGTAGATACAATTGTATTCAGCGTGAACATTATTCCAAATGGTATCTTCGGACCATTCAATAATACTGTTCTTGGTGCTGCTACAGGCGGAACTGCTTCTTCAACGGTTAAAGATTCGTCGCAGGTTGGATTGAATCCTGATCCTGACAACGATCTTAACCCTACAAACAATAACGTACCGACTCCATTATTGCTAAGTCCTAAATTATTCTTTGGTTTAACTAAAGAAGGTTCGTTGAGTGATAAGTTAAGCGATGGTAGTTACGACATCACCTATACTATCACCGTTCACAACTTAGGTAACGACACTTTAAGAGGTGTAATTGTAAAAGATAGTTTATATAACACAACTGTTAAAGCTCCGGCAAATTATACAATGAAGAGTGCTCCGGTTACAACGGGCTCTTTAGTTGCGAATGCTGCATACGACGGTAAGAATAATATTAATTTATTATCTCCGTTAACCAGCAAAATGCCGCCAAATACTGTAAGTACAATTATGTTCGCTATCAATGTTGTACCGGACACGGTTACCATTTACAGCAACATTGCTACGGGAACAGCAGTTGCAACAGGTTCGATAATGGTAACAGATACATCCAACACAGGAAACAATCCTGATGTTAATGCCAACGGTGTATGGAATGAACCATCAGACAACATGCCAACCATAATTAAGATAGATAATTCTGAATTATTCATCCCTGAAGGATTTAGTCCTAACGGTGACGGTAAGAACGACTTCTTTGTGATCAAAGGTTTAAATAAGAACGTTGAGAATACCTTAACCATCTTTAACCGCTGGGGCAATAAAGTTTACACTAAGGATAACTATGATAATACATGGAACGGAACTCCTAATGCCGGAGGAACATTGGGTAATGAGAAATTACCTCATGGAACATACTACTATATCTTAGAGTTTAAAGGTAGCAGTGACCTTAAGCCTAAAAACGGATATATAATTCTTCAGTATTAATTAAGAGACCAGTATTAAAAATTTTAAAATAAAGATTATGAAGACAAGTTTAAATTTTTCAAAACTAATGTGTGTTTGCATTTTGCTTCTGGCAAATGTAAAAACATCTCGTGCGCAGTACGATCAGATGTTCACGCAATACATGTTTAACGAAATGTTTATTAACCCGGCTTATGCGGGAAGCAAGGAAGCAATGGCTGTTACCGCTTTGCACCGTCAACAGTGGGTTAACTTTCCGGGCCGCCCGATAACAACAACGTTTTCGTTACACGGACCATTAGCCAATAACAAAATGGGGATTGGTTTAAGTGTTTTAAACGAAAAAATTGGCGTATTGAATCGCAACCTTGTTTATTTAAGTTATTCATACCGCGTGAAACTTGCAACCGGTCATTTATCATTTGGTTTAATGGGTGGTATCCACAATCAAATGAGCAAACTTTCGGAAGTAAAAACAGTTGATGCAAATGATGTACAGTTCACACAGAACACTCCAAATGTAATTACCCCGAATTTTGGTGCAGGAGTTTACTATTATGGGAAAAAATTCTTCACCGGACTTTCAGTTCCACGTTTAGTTGATGATAAAGTAATGTTCAATGCTGACGGAACTGTTTTGAAATCTACCAAGATGAATCCAAGCTCATTCCACTACTATTTTACAATTGGAAGAATGTTCGAGATAACAGAAGATTTCAAGTTAAAAGCACAGGCAATGGTTAAAGCTGTTCCAAATGCTCCGGTATCTTATGAC
>JANYIQ010000087.1 GCA_025362575.1 Bacteroidia bacterium | reverse complement strand
GTCAAGTAACAGTTTTCCGAGCGGACATTCAACGACAGCCTTTGCATTATTTGCAGGTTTAGCGCTATTAACCGAAAACAAAATGCTGAAGATGGTTTATTTGATCATTGCGGCTAACGTGGCCTTTAGCCGCACTTATCTATCACAGCACTGGTTAGTGGATATTTTTGCCGGCTCTTTACTTGGAACTATAACTGCAACTGCTTTGTATTTTGCACTGATCAACTCAAAAGATTTTTCTCTCAAATTAAATAAACCTTTATTCAGTTTTTTTAGATGAAGGCTTTATTAAATAATAATTTCGCTGCCGTACTCTTTGTTGTTTTTTTAGCATCTGCTGTTTTCATTCCTTTTATTGGTAATTGTCCGTTGTTTGACTGGGATGAAATTAATTTCGCGGAATGTGCCCGCGAAATGGTGGTTACAGGTAATTACAGTAGTGTGCAAATGAACTTTAACCCCTTCTGGGAAAAGCCTCCGGGCTTTATCTGGCTACAGGCCATAAGCATGAATATTTTCGGAGTGAATGAATTTGCAGCCCGTTTCCCGAATGCTTTATGCGGAATAATTTCTCTGCTTATTATTTATTTGATCGGAAAAAAAACAAATTCATCGGCCTTTGGTTTGGCCTGGGCCTTGATCTATGCAGGAACATTGCTTCCTCATTTTTATTTTAAGTCAGGCATTATCGACCCCTGGTTCAATTTATTTATTTTTCTTTCCTTCTATCAATTACTCATTCATTTTAATAATCCTGTAGGTAAGAACGGATTCGTGAGCGCCTTGCTTGCCGGATTTTTTCTTGGTATTGCCGTATTAACTAAAGGCCCTGCAGCCATTGTTATCGTTGGTGTTTTTGCCGGAGCTTACATGGTATTGAAACGCTTCAGTAAAATTACGACCGTAAAATTCCTGATCGTTTTTGTGTTGAGTTTACTAATAACAGGTTCAAGCTGGTTCATTGTTGAATTGATCAAAGGAAATTACGCTGTGATAGAAGCCTTTTTCGATTATCAGGTGCGTTTGTTTAAAACGGAAGATTCCGATCACGGAGGGTTTTTACTTTACCATTTTGTTGTTCTCTTGATTGGATGTTTCCCAACATCGTTGTTATTTATAATGTCCTTGAAGAGATCCGCAAACGATACGCCTTATCAAAAGCACATTAAATTGGGAATGATGATCTTGTTTTTTGTGGTGCTCATTATTTTTACGCTTGTAAAAACAAAGATCGTTCATTATTCGTCGATGTGTTATTTACCGATGACCTATCTTGCCACTTATTCGGTTTTTAAATTATTCAACAGTGAGTTTACCTTGAAACCCTGGTTCAGGATCAGCTTTATTGCGATCAGTTTATTGATTGGAACCGTTTTTACTTTGGTAGGATTGATAGATCATTTAAAACCCTACATCATCAATGCTAATTTAATTGACGATGCTTTTGCAGTTGAAAATCTTAAAGCCAATGTGCAATGGTCAGGCTGGGAGTGGCTGTTGGGAATCAGTTTCATTTTGGCATCACATATAGCTATTCGTTTCATTGCAAAAGGGAAAACACAATTGTTCTTTTACCTGTATGGATTTTATGCTTTATTCATATTAGCGAGTGTTGCCACTCTGGCCCCTAAGATAGAGCAATACTCACAGCACGCTGCCATTGAATTTTATAAGGATGCAGGTAAAAAGGGATATTATGTTGAAACCACCGGGTTTAAAAGCTATGCTTATCTTTTTTATTCGAATAAAAAACCATGGCAAAATGAGAACCCCGAGACCATAAAATTCATTAAGCAGGCGCTTAACGATATGGAAGCTATGGGTTATAACCGGATCACCTCCTACAATCTGGCTTACCTTAACTGGATGCAATTTGGGGTTATCGACCGGCCCGCTGTAATTGCCTGCAAGAGCAATACTGCTGAAGAGATGCTTAAAAACCCCAAACTTAAAAAATTGTATGAAAAGAACGGCTTTGTATTTTTAATTCGGCAACCCGACAAGTAATACACTCATCTTCAGTCAAAGACCTTGTGTTTTTTTAACAAATCCACTATTTTTGGGCCAATTAAGGAATGATTTATTGCGTATATTTGTTATCAAAATTAAACCTCAAAAACCATGAAAAAATTA
>JANYIQ010000159.1 GCA_025362575.1 Bacteroidia bacterium | reverse complement strand
CCATATCCCATTTGGCTACTAAATCATTTAAGTCAGATTCAAGATCGGCTACCGATTTATTTTCGGCAACGGTACGAACAATAACGCCAAAGTTTTTCGGACGGATAGAGTGCATTAAATCTTTTAAACGATTTTTTTCGTCAAGGTTCTTGATCTTAGAAGAAACTGAAATTTTTTCGGAAAACGGTATCAGAACCAAATATCTTCCGGCAATTGAAATTTCGCAGGTAATGCGTGGGCCTTTTGCCGAGATAGGTTCTTTGGCCACCTGAACCAGGATCATTTGGCCGCTTTTTACGATATCATTGATCTTTCCGTCTTTTTTAATGTCGGGCTCATTTTTAAAGTACATGAGGTTACTGACATTTTGTTTTCCCGAACGAACCTGGTCAACAAATTTGTACAACGAGTGAGCCTGAGGCCCCAAGTCGAGGTAATGCAAAAATGCATCTTTTTCATATCCCACATCAACAAAGGCAGCGTTAAGTCCGGTCATAACCTTCTTAACCTTACCAAAGTAGATATCGCCTACCGAAAATTTGGAGTTATTTTTTTCACGATGGAGCTCAACTAAACGTTTTTCGTTTAAAAGAGCTATAACAACTTCGTTAGGCGTAGAATTAATTACTAAATCATAATTCACGCTCTAAATATTTTAAGTTAATACTGTAAAAATCGGGATAAGTGTGTTTTAAAGAAACAACAAGAACAGAAGCGACGTTTGTCTTCCTGTTCTTGTGTAAAATTTAAAATCAAATCCCGCTAACGGTAATTAATTGTTATTTCTTTTTATGACGATTTTTTCTCAAACGTTTTTTGCGTTTGTGAGTCGCCATTTTATGTCTTTTTCTTTTCTTTCCGCTTGGCATAAAATTTAATTTAAATGTTATTAATTCGTTTTAATTCTCTTTTAACTGTAGTATGTATTTTTTTATTTCCTGTGCTGCTGCAATATCATTGGTGTTAGCCACATACTTTTCTAACATTTCAATGGTTTTAATTTTGTTTCCTTGCTGTTCGTAAGCATCGGCAAGGTGTAAATATGCTTCAATATAAGTTGAATCGATCTGTAATACCTTTTCGAAACGCTTAATGGCTTTATCCCATTGTTGCGATTTTGCCGAGAAGAATGCGAAGTTAAGTTGAAGCTTCACATTATTGCTGTCGGTTTTTTCAAGTTCGCGCAACATGGTAATACCTTTCATCGGATCCTGACTTCCCTCAACATAACAAGCGGCTAACATAATTTTGCCGTCGGTATTATTAGGTTCAAGCTTCAATCCGTTTTCGTAACAACGTATGGCACTTTGGTAAAGAACCGGCATTTCATCTTGGTCTCTGATAAAGCGAATGGAGTAGTAATATCTATCTCCGGCTTTTAACCAGTTAAGTGCGGTGTTACTTTGTGCTGCTGTTTTTTCGAAATAAAAGGAAGCAATATCCGGACGTTTGTTTTTATCCCAGAACTTTATCAAACTATCCGTTGCTTTTTTATTTAAAAGAACATCGTGTTGTTGTTTAAGTTCAGGAGTTAATAAACCTGTTGCTGTTTTTACAAAACTTTCGATGTTGGCCGAAGGTGATGTGGCAGCAGTTTTACCTTCTTTTTCAGGAAGGTGGTCCGATTTTTTTGGTGCAATATATAAAAGAACGAATAGGGCAACAGCAATACCTAATAGTAAGAGCTGAGTTTGCCTAAGCTTGGTCATTAATTATTAGTCATTATTTTTAGGAGTAGGTTCTGCTACCTTAACGTTTTTCTTAACTCTTTCAGAGAAAGTTTTAGCCGGTTTAAATGCCGGAATAAAATGTGCCGGAATAACAACGGTTGTATTTTTTGAAATGTTACGGCCAATTTTTTCAGCGCGTCTTTTCACTACAAATGTTCCGAAACCTCTTAGGTATACGTTCTTACCTTCTACCATGGCGTTACGGATAGATTTCATGAAAGCTTCTACTGAAGCCTGAACCGCGATCTTTTCAATTCCTGTTTTTTCTGAAATTTCGTTTACAATGTCTGCTTTTGTCATCTTATAATATATTTAAAATCAATTGTTTGAATACTTTAAAACGGGAGGCAAAGATAGTACTTTAATTAAAAATCAAAAATTATTCAGCAAATTTTATTTTAAAAAGTGCTTTAAATGACCTTTTTGATGAAAAACTACCTAAAATCAGGGGATTAAACCTTATTATTTAGTTGGTTGAGGTGAAAACCAGGGTGATATTTTTGGAGCCTGCTTTAAAGTACCTGCGATTGTCTGTAAATGTCTTATTACAAGAACTACAAAAAACACTCACTTTATAGGATTTATTCCGGTAAAGATTTTTCGTTAGTTTATATTTTCCATCGGCATCGGTTGTTCCACTCGCAACCGTTGGACCACTGTCGCTGTGCTCTACATAACTAATTGAAACGTTCATGCCTGAAATGGGAGCACCATTAACATCATGAGATTCAATTGTAAGATTTACTGTTTTTTGACATGAAAAAACCAGAGTACATATTATTGATAAAATTATTAATTTGACTTTTTTCAAGGGATAAGCTTTATTATACCAAATTTACAATATTATACCAAATTTACAATTATTTTCACGAATGGATTTTCCTGCCAAAAGCCTCATAAAATGGTATAAAAGCCACAAACGCAACCTCCCCTGGAGGCAAACCACAGACCCTTATAAAATATGGCTTTCGGAGGTAATAATGCAGCAAACACAGGTGGTTCAGGGCTTAAATTACTGGTTAAAATTCACCGAAAAGTACCCAAAAGTTCAAGATCTGGCCAAAGCACCGGCCGATGAGGTGATGAAAATGTGGCAAGGCCTGGGTTATTACTCCCGGGCCCGGAATTTGCATGAAGCAGCAAAATTCATAGTAAAAGAGCATAATTCAGTTTTTCCGCATACATATATAAGTATACGCGAATTAAAAGGCGTGGGCGATTATACCGCCGCGGCCATTGCAAGTATTGCCTATAATTTGCCACATGCTGTGGTAGATGGCAATGTTTACCGAGTATTGAGCCGCGTTTTTGGAATTGATACACCTATAGATACAGGCGAAGGGAAAAAAGAATTTCAAAAACTGGCAGATAGTTTACTCCCCAAAAAAGAAGTGGCCACCTACAATCAGGCTTTGATGGAGTTTGGTGCTTTGCAGTGCCGCCCGGCGAACCCCGATTGCGAGAATTGTGTGTTAAGTGATAAATGCTGGGCTCTTGCAAATATGAAGGTGGATAAACTGCCCGTGAAATCTAAAAAAACAAAGGTAAGCAACCGTTACCTCAATTATTTCGTCTTTATACATAATAAGCATACCTATATTAAGAAGCGCGATAAAAAAGACATATGGCAGGGACTGTACGAATTTTACTTAATAGAGCAGTTAAAGAAAGAGCCGGTTGATGAGGTTTTGAAAAGTGCGGAACTAAAAAAAGTGATAGCATTAAAGAATGTGACGGTAAAAAATGTTTCGCATGAGTACAAGCACATACTTTCTCATCAGCATTTATATGCAAGGTTCTTTACTGTTGAATTGAAGAATGCAACTGAATTGAAAGGATACAAGAAAGTTAAATTAAGTGAACTACATAAATATGCTTTCCCTCGCTTAATGGAAAAACATTTAAAAGATCGAGGAATGATAAAATAATGTTATTTTTGGTATGATTATTGAGTTAGTAAAAACATAAAATATACAAACTATGAAGAATTTATTTTTGGGATTAAGTTTAATTGTTGGATTAAGTGCCAGCGCGCAATTATACAGAGTAAAAAAGGATGCCGCAAGCATTCACTTTTTTTCGAAAGCATCAATGGAAGATATTGAAGCAACGAATAAAACTCCAAACGGAGTATTGAAGGCGGAAACCGGTGATGTTCAGTTTGCAGTTACCATGACTCAGTTCAAATTCAAATCAGGGTTAATGGAAGAACATTTTAATGAGAATTATGTTGAGTCAGCAAAATTTCCTCAGGCTATATTTAAAGGTAAGATCAGCGAAAAAATAGATTATACAAAAGACGGTGAAAATAAAGTGACTGTTACAGGTAAAATGACATTACATGGTGTTACAAAAGATGCAACGATGGAGGGAACACTTACAAAAAAAGGAACAGAGTTAATTCTTAATTCAGGTTTTAAGATCAAGATCGCTGATTACGATATTAAGGTACCAAGCTTAGTAGCTCAGAAAATAGCCGAGATAGTTGACGTTACTGTTAATTGTACAATGGAGCCATTTGAGAAGAAATAAGATCCCTTTATAGGTTAAAAACTAATAAAAGAGAACGGAAAAAGCCGTTCTCTTTTTATTTATATTTGATGAGTTTAAAAACAACCGACATGCTTAGAATTTCATTTTGTACGCTTGCTCTTCTAGTAAATTTTACCGGCTTTGCCCAGGATGATCTGCTTAGCCTGGTTGAAGACCCGAAAGCCGAACCTTCTAAAAAAGTATTCGCTACTTTTAAGACCTATAAACTGGGTAACGGACAAACCATCGAAACCGTTAAAAAAAGAAATTTGGATTACCGAATTGCTCACCGTTTTGGAAGTTTATATAACACTGATGCTTCCATAACAGATCCTTTAAATACAGCCGCTCATAATGCCTTTGGTTTTGATGCTGCAACTGATATTCGTAACTCGATGGATTATGGCGTTACCGATAATTTAACCATTGGTATTGGAAGAAGCCGCCAGCGCGAATTGGTAGATGCCAGTTTTAAGTGGAGAGTTTTAACACAAACTACCGATTTTAAAGTTCCTGTTTCAATTGCCTTGTTTGGCGATATGGGTTACACAACCATGAAGCCTGATCAGATCTACAACGGCATTGTAAAAGATTTTTCTACTAACGAAGCGCATCGTGTTAATTATTTTGCTCAAGTGATGATCGCCTGTAAATTAAGCAGCTGGTTATCGCTGCAGATATCTCCATCGTACTTCCACCGTAATTTTATTAAACAGGCGGTCAATAAAAATAATCAGAAAGAAGATCAGAATGATATTTTTTCATTAGGATTTGGTGGCCGATTAAAACTCAGTAAGCGTTTTTGTTTGGTAGGAGATTACTTTTATAATTTCGCTCCGTATTATCAGAACAATCCTGATGTATTCAATCCTTTGTCATTAGGATTTGAAATTGAAACGGGCGGTCACGTTTTCAGTTTATTATTCACAAATGCAACAGGCTTAATTGAAAATAATTTCATTGCCTATACAACAGATAGCTGGGCAAAAAGTCAGGTTAAATTTGGTTTCTGTATTTCAAGAACATTTGCATTTTAACTGAAGTGTTTATACAAAATAGTGTTTCCATCATTAATTCTGTTTTTCAAACAAAGGATGCTTTGTTAGATTATGACCCCATCTTTAAGGATCATTTATTGAAGCCCACACATTCGGGAGCCATATTCAACAATGCCACCGAATCTTACTGGCCTCCCGTGATTTTGTTCATCGTTTTGTGCATTGCGGTGATATTGAAAGTAACTGCTCCGGTAAAAACATTGCGAATTTTAAATGCGGCTTACAATTTGCAGATCGCGCGCCAGGTTGAACGTGAAGATTATAGCGCTTTTAAAAGAGTATCCGTATTAATGAGTTTGATATTTGTACTCACTACAGCTTTTTTATTTTACAAATTGAATCAGTTGTACGGCTCTATATTATTTAACAATGGCAGTTTATTTCAATACCTATTTTTTGTTCTGGTTGTTATCACAATCTATGCTGTAAAATTTATCTGCATCAACATTGTAAGTTTTTTAACTGAGACCGGAAATCTATTCACTGAATACATTAATAATACCTTAATTGTAAATCAGGCCATTGGTCTTTTACTTTTTCCTGTAATGGTTTTGGCGGAATTATCACCTTTAGACCCGGTTTGGCTTGTCTTTCCAAGTGTGTTATTTTTAATGTTGGGGTATTTGTTGCGATTGTACAGAGGCTTTGTATTTGCCGGTATGGAAGAGGGTATAGGAATTTTGCAATTATTTGTATATCTTTGCGCTTTGGAAATTTTGCCTTTATTGGTGACAATAAAGTTTGTAGTATTAAATTTTTAATTTTTAGAGCATAAGATGGCGGTAAAAAAATCAAAATCTAAAAAGGCTTCAACGGCGAAGAAAGTTAAAGGCGGTAAAAAACCTTTAGCCAAAAAAGCCAAGAGCTCTAAAAAACCTTCAAAAAAGGCAGCAAAACCCGCTAAGAAAATTCAGGCAAAAGCCAAAAAAATCCTCGTAAAACCTGCCTCGCCGGCCGGCCGGAAAGTAAAGTCTGCTTCAAAACCAAAAAAACACGAAGTTGTAAAAATACCAAAGGCTCCAAAGCCTGAGAAAATAAAAAAGGAGAAGACTAAACAGCCTGCGTACGTTCCTCCGGTTTTACCGAAAATAGAAGTAAGTAATTTTCCTAAACATAAAGTAAAAACGATTCTGGTTTCGCAGCCGAAACCGGATAACGATAAAAATCCTTATATTGAACTAGCGCGCAAGCACAATTTAATTATTGATTTCCGTCAGTTCATTAAAGTTGAAGGATTGAGTTCTCAGGATTTCAGACTGCAACGCATCGAAATTTTGACGCATCAGGCGGTGATCTTAACCAGTAAATTATCGGTCGATCATTATTTCAGAATGTGCAATGAAATGCGCATAACGGTTCCTGAGACAATGAAATATTTTTGTATCAATGAGCAAACGGCTTATTATCTTCAAAAATACATTCAATACCGTAAACGTAAAATTTTCTTTGGTCATGGTACTATCGGAGACCTTGTTGATGTTATCAAAAAGAACAAGGAAGAAAAATTCTTATTGCCTGTTTCAGACGTTCACAAAGAACAGATCTGTGATTTTTTAGATGAGGTGAAAGTACATTATACAAAAGGAATTTTTTACCGTACGGTTGCAGCTGATCTTTCTGACATAAAAAACCTTAATGAATATGATATGCTGGTGTTCTATACCCCTGCAGGAATTAAATCATTGAAGCATAACTTTCCGAATTTCAAACAAGGAAATACACGTTTGGCAGCATTTGGTTATGCCACTGCGCAAATGGTAAAGCAATTGGGTTATCGTTTAGATATATTTGCTCCAAACCCACTTAACCCAAGTATGTCGGGTGCCATTGATACTTACGCTAAAGAAGCGAATAAACGTTAATTTTTAATTTTCAGCCCAAACTTTTGTGCCTTCTGTACAATTGGTACAGATATCAATTTCTTTTCTTGATCTTAAGATCGATCTTCTGAAATTGTAATATTTTTGGGAGTTCCAGATGGTTTCAAGAGCATCTTTTTTAAGATCACCGATCTGATGTTTCGCGTCTTTATCAAAGCAACAAGGCACAATAATTCCGTCCCATGTAATTACACAACCGCTCCACATGCGCCAGCACTGATTTAATAATTTGTTTTTTATCCCCCATTTTCCACTGGCTAGTTTTTTGTAACGCGAATATTTTTCGATGGTGGGAATAAGGTCGTTGCCGTTCTCAAAATCGTAAACCTGAGCAGTTTTGAATTTCACTTCATCCACGCCAAGTTCATCAGCAATTTTTTGAATATCGTTTATCTGATGCTGATTTGGTTTTACCACCAAATACTGGAACACCACATAAGGTGTTTTGCTATTAAGTTGTTTGCGCCATTTCAACACATTTTTTGTGCCCTCGATCACTTTATCGATCTGTCCGCCGATCCTGTACTGCTCGTAGGTTTCCTGAGTAGTGCCATCAATGGAGATGATGATTTTATCGAGTTTGCTTTCTATCGTTTTACGGGCACTCTCGTCGTTCAGATAATGCGCGTTGGTGCTTGTAATGGTATAAATGCCGTTTTCCGAAGCATGCTGCACCATTTCGAGGAATTTTGGGTTCAAATAAGGCTCTCCCTGAAAATAAAAAGTGAGGTTAACGAGCGTATTTTTTACCTGTGCGATGAGGTTTTTAAAAAAATCTTCTTCGAGCATGCCGGTTGGGCGCGTAAATTGTCGTAAACCGCTTGGACACTCCGGACAGCGAAGGTTACAGCTCGTAGTAGGTTCAACTGAAATGCTTATGGGTGATCCGGCATGAAATGGTTTTTTGGTGATCTTTGAAAATGCATACGAGCCAAAAACCTTGGCGGCATTGATCATTTTCGAAAAGCTGAGCTTTTTAAGTATGAGAAAATTTTCTTTCAATTTGGTGTCTTTCAAAGGTACATAATCCCTGTTTTTAAAACTATTTTAAAAAATTCGTCGATGCTATTTTACAGTTTATCAGAAAGCCTTATTTAGAATTATTATAAATTAGGCTTTTTGTTAAAAATATTTAAAAATAGGGGTTTTCATTTCATTACTTCTTTTAAATTTGCTCCCAATAAAATGTCATAAAATTGTCATTACGTAAACCACAAGTTAAGATATCTTCCTCTAAAAATATGTATAGCCATATGTCTCATTTTTCTTTAAAATCGTTATTTGGTACGGTTTTGTTGGTAATGTGTTTCGCATTCAACTTAAAATCCCAAGACGGCGCAAAATTATTTAAGCAAAATTGTGCGGTTTGCCACGCTTCACACACTGATCAACACGGCACAGGCCCCGGTTTAAAAGGGGTTTTCGACCGAGTTCCAAAGCCCACTGAAGAGTGGTTAACCAAATGGATCATTAATAACGAAAAGGTTATTAAGAGTGGCGATGCTTACGCTAACAAGATCTACGGCGAAAATGGCAAAGCTGCTATGACCGTTTTTGAAGGCCAGTTAGACGAAAAAGCAGTTGCTTCCATCTTAGCATTCTTAAAGGCTCCTGAGCCTGCAAAACCTGTTGCTGCCGGTGGTTCAGCTGCAGCTGCAGGAAGTGCAGAGGAAGGCGAAGCCAATGCAGGCATCGATGTTTTCTATCTGATCTTAGGTTCAATAATCATTTTAGCAATTTTGATCGGTGCTTTACGCAGCGTTAGAACTTCATTAGCTAATACCCAAAACCGCAGCGAAGGAAAACCTGAAAATCCGGATATCACTTTCGTGGAAGAGGTTAAAGGCTGGATCGGCAGTCACCGCCGTTTAGTTGGTGTGTTCTGCATCATTTTTGTTTTCATGGGAATGAAGAGCTGCTGGGATGCTTGCTACGATATTGGTGTATACTACGATTGGGAAACTCAAAAAGGTTACAAACCTGAGCAGCCAATTAAATTCTCTCACAAAATTCACGCCGGCGATAACGAGATCGCTTGTCAATATTGCCACAATACAGTTGAAAAATCACGTCACGCAGGTATTCCTTCAGTTAACATTTGTATGAATTGCCACAAAGGAATTCAGGAAGGACCAACTACCGGAAAAACTGAGATCGCTAAAATTCACGCTGCTGCAGGTTTCGATCCTTCAAGCGGAAAATACGATGAGTCAAAATCAAATCCGATCAAATGGATAAAAGTTCACAATCTTCCAGATCACGTTTATTTCAATCACTCACAACACGTTGTAGTTGGTAAACAAGAGTGTGCTACTTGTCACGGTAACCTAAAAGAAATGACAACTGCCGAGCAGAAAGCTCCTCTTACCATGAAATGGTGTATTGAGTGTCACCGTAAAACAGAAGTAGCTATGGAAGGAAACCCATACTACGATCGTTTACACAAAGCATTAAAAGAAAAATATAAAGGACAATACGATGTTAAGTTTACTGTAGATAAGATCGGTGGACTTGAATGCGGAAAATGTCATTATTAAAAACGCGGTACTAACGAATTATACTAGATGTCTATGTCAAAAAAATACTGGAGAGGCTTACCCGAATTAAACGAGAGCCCTGAGTTTTTAAAGCAACATCAAAATGAGTTTGCTGAAGCTCTTCCTATTGATGAATTTCTTAACGAAGAGGAAAAAAAATCCGAAGGTACAAGCCGTCGTGACTTTTTAAAAGTTATGGGCTTTTCTACAGCTGCCGTAGCATTGGCTGCTTGTGAAAGTCCCGTTAACAAAGCAATTCCTTACGTTGTAAAACCGGAAGAAGTTACGCCGGGTGTGGCTAACTTTTACGCTTCAACTTTTTATGATGGTCACGATTATGCGTCTATCTTAGTTAAAACACGTGAAGGCCGTCCTATCAAAATTGAAGGAAACGAATTGTCAGGCATTAACCACGGCGCAACAAGCGCTCGTACTCAGGCCTCTGTTCTAAGTTTATATGATGGTGCCCGTTTAACCGGACCGTTAGTTAAAAACCAAGCTTCAACCTGGAAGAACACCGATGATGCAGTTGCAAAAGCGATCGCTTCAGGTGAGATCAGAATTTTAACATCAAGCATTATCAGTCCGTCTACAAAAGCTGTTATGGCTGAGTTCATGGCAAAATATCCAAACACAAAACACGTTACTTATGATGCTATTTCTTATGCAGCATTAGTTAGCGCTAACAAAAATGTATTCGGTAAGTCAGTTGTTTCTTCTTACGATTTCAGTAAAGCAAATACCATTGTTGGTGTAGCTTGTGATTTCTTAGGAACCTGGTTATCTCCAGTTGAATTTGCAAAACAATACGGTAAAGGCCGTAAGGTTAGTAAAGAAAAACCGGAAATGAGCAAACACTATCACTTCGAAGCAAACATGTCGTTAACCGGCGCAAATGCCGATGAACGTTACATGGTTAAACCTTCAGAATTAGGTAAAGTAGTTGTTGCTTTATATAATGAAGTAGCTTCTGCAACCGGAAACGCAACTGTTTCGGGTGGCGGAAAAATTTCGAGCGCTCCTGCTGAAGCAGCTATTAAAAAAGCAGCTAAAGAATTAGCAGAGAACAAAGGAAAATCTATTGTTGTTTGCGGTGTGAACGACGAAGGTGTTCAAACACTTGTTAACGGCATCAATAAAATGTTAGATAACTATGGTAAAACTGTAGATCATCATAATCATTACAATTTAAAACAAGGTAACGATAAAGATTTCGCTGATTTAGTTGCTGATATGAACGCAGGTAAGGTTGCAGTCTTAATGACTTACAACTGTAATCCTGTTTATACTGCACCTGCAGCTATGAAATTTGAGGCAGCTTATAAAAAAGTAGCTACAAAAGTTTCTTTCGCTACAACACTTGATGAAACTGCTCAGTTA
>JANYIQ010000155.1 GCA_025362575.1 Bacteroidia bacterium | reverse complement strand
GTATCGCGCGTTACACAAATTAATTTTCTTCGCTCTTTTAACATCACATCGGCAGTACGTGTAATAAGATCGTTGCTGATGCCGGAAGCTATACGGGCAAGGGTTCCCATGCTACAAGGACAAATGATCATGGTATCATATTTTGCGGAACCGGATGCGAATGGTGCAAAAAAATCGGTCTTGCTATAATATTGAAAAGGGTATTTCGAAAAATCCTTATTCTTTAATTCAAATTCCCAGACATCTTTTGCATTGTCGCTCATTACAACACCAACGGTTTCTATTTGTGAATTCAGTTGCTGCAATTTATCTAACAATACTTTGGCATAAATGCTGCCGCTGGCACCGGTTATGGCTACTACTATTTTATGTTTTTGGTTCTGCACTTTTTTGTTTTAAATTAATTTTATAATACAAAGAGAATACAAGTATGTTATTGTACATTCCGTTGTTAAAGGTACGACCTATAAAGGTATTATAGTAAACATTTGGAGGCAAATTAAATGGCCTTATGGTTATGAACGAATTACTGCTTCGCAATTCCATGGTCATATTTTTACTAAGAGTGGTTCCAATGCCAAGACTACAGCTATAATCCATGTTCTGAAAAGGATAAATTCCTGTTAAATTGCCAACCTCCGAGCCCTCGTAATAATTAATTAAGTATGCTGCCGAAACGCCCAGGGTATAAAAGAAACCGTTATTATGATATCTTAATATTAAAGGAACCTCGATATAATTTAAATTCAGGTAATAATAGCGGTAATCGTTTTTTTGAGGATTTTTATTATGCTTGGCCCCTTTTTGAGTAAAAATAACACCCAATTCGGCCGAGGTTCCTTTTTTTCCGGGCTTACTTAACTGTGCGTTCACATACAAGCCGCCTGTTACACCCAATTTATTGTAGCCTCTGTAGCTATCGCCATGAACCTGACTCGCAATAAAACCAAGCATCGGTTTTAAGGAAAATCGAGCATCTTGAGCCTTTAAAAAGCCCGCTATTACACTAAAAACGATAAAAATTCGGTTTGCACCCATCCTATTTCGGATATCAACGTATTGTTAGGTAAATATACCATTTTAAAATATTTTTTATCTTTAATTAAACCTTTTAAAAGTTATATAGTCAAACCTACAAATAACCACCCTGAAGCAGAATAAATACGCTTCAGGATTAAAAAAAACTAAAAACAAAATATATGACAAGCAAAAAACTAATTTTCGGATTTGCAGCTCTAATGATAGCGGGTTCTTTAACCTTAACAAGCTGCCACAAAAAGAAAAAGACCAACGATCCTCCTGTAGAAGATACAGAGCAAGGTTCGGCATCTGACAATCATTATGCAGAAACCACAGTTAATGATATCACTAATATGGGATCTCAGGGTTCTGAGAGCGGAAGCGCTTCTTTAAGTACCTACAGAGGGTATGGCGACATGCAAGCCGGAAGCGTTTTAGCGGCCTCTTGTGCAACTGTTACCGGAAATTTCATTGCCAAAACATTTACTGTTGATTTCGGTACCACAGGTTGTAATGGTTTAGACGGCAAAGTAAGAACAGGTAAGTTAATTTATAACTACTCTGCTTCTACCGGAAGCGCTACAGCTTATCGTATGCCCGGTTTTGCCTGCAGCGTTACTTCTTCTAATTATGTTGTTGATGGTTACACTGTGAACATCGTCAGCAAAAACATTGCGAATACAACTCCTGCAAGCATTCCAACAGGAACCAACCCCGGTACAAATTTAACCTGGAACATCAGCTCTAATGTTTCCATCATTAAACCAAGCGGTGGAGGAACAATTACATGGACCGGTTCTCGCACCAAAACATTATTAAATACTAATGATCCAAATTGCTATAAAGGACAAGGTGTAGCAATTGACTGGACAAAAGCAAAGATCATGATCAACGGAAGTGCTTCAGGAACTAATTCAAGCAACGAAAGTTTCACTGCTACGTCTACAAACTTAATACGCGATTTTAATTGTGTTCCTGATCCTTTGCGCCCGCACCGTCACCCATTTATTTCAGGTGTAATGGTATACACTCCCGGATCAAGACCAACTCGTACTATTGATTTTGGTAACAGCACTTGTGATTTCAATGCAACATTAACGATCAACGGTAATACATACTCGATCACATTACCATAAATAATTTCATTCTCATAAAAAAAGGCTCAACATTTGTTGGGCCTTTTTATTTACTGTCACAATACATCAATATGTCGAAATGTTCTATAACAAAAATTGGGCGCGCCTTCCTGCCGGGCTTTTCGCTCCAAGCTTTTGCAAAGAGGCAGGCAAAAGGCTTTCCGCTGCAATCCCTCGCGCTAACACTCAATAATAAAATATTCTAACGAATTACTTCGTAACAATAACCTTTTGGCGCACCACTTCTCTATCATTCCTGCCCACAATAAAATAAATTCCTGAATGCAGATCAGAGATCAAAATTTTATGATCATTCCTTTCATTCAATTGAATTGTTTTAAATGTTTGCCCCAATTCATTTACAATGCTTAGCTCAATATTAAATTCAGATGAAATAAAGAACTCTCCTTTACTTGGATTTGGATATACCGACAATTGCGCACTTGATATTCCAACTTCATGTATGCCAATACATGGGGAAACACTCACGGTTATGGCAGTTCGTGTGGCACTTGGAGCGCAACTAAAGTTCTCGGCATAAAAAGTTGTTGTTACTGATAATGTAGTAATGAAATTATTTCCACTTGCTAAAACCGTACCACCACTTGCCGATAAGAACCAATTAACAGTTCCTGTTGCGGTTGCACTTAATGTTGTGGTATTTCCGCTGCAAATATTCAGATTCAGAAGCAAAGAAGTATTATTTGGAGATGTTGGCAATGTGCAGTCGCTGAACTTCACTAAGAATGCGTCATTTAACCCTCCACCAAAATTATTTTGATGAGAGCTAGAATTTGCAACCATTGTTCCGCTGCTTGTTGAACTATTTCCACACAAAAATACATTTCCTGAATTATTTCTGCTGCAAGAAAATCCTTTATCATCACCTGCGCCTCCATAATAAGTTCCCCACAAACGAACACCGCTTGAATCAAATTTCACTAAATACGCATCATTATTTCCGCCACCATAAGTATCCTGATAACTCAGTGCCGTAGCAATTACCGATGTAAGGGTCGACGCTGAAGTTCCTGCAATATAAACGTTACCTGGAGCATCGGTAGCAACTCCTGTGCTCCCTGATTCATTTCCGGTTCCGCCATAATAGGTTCCCCACTGTCTGATACCTGCGGCATCAAATTTTGTCAAAAAAGCATCGCTCGAACCTCCTGCATATGTATTCTGGTGAGCTGCAGCTGTTGCTATTATTGTACCACCCGATGAAGAGGTTGAACCATTCAAGTAAACGAAACCAAATGCATCCGTAATGCACGAATATCCAATATCACTGCCCCCTCCTCCATAAAATGTTGCCCATTGACGAACCCCCGATGAATTAAATTTAACCAGATAGGCATCGTTACCGGCCGATTTAAGCGGTTGGTGACTCGTTGCTGTTGCTATTACCGTTCCACCTGAACTTGAACTCGAGCCGGCAATATAAACGTTACCGCTAAGATCAACAGCACAGGAATACGCGTTATCCGGACCGCTGCCACCATAATAGGTTCCCCACTGTCTGATACCTGCGGCATCAAATTTTACTAAAAAACCATCGTTCGCGGCAGCTTTAAGAGCCTGATGGCTTCCCACAGTAGCTATTACCGTTCCGGTACCTGAAGATGTTATTCCTGCCATGTAAACATTGCCTGAAGCATCGGTACAAACCGATTGTCCGAAATCATCGGCAATGCCGCCATAATAAGTTCCCCACAAACGAAGACCGTTTGCATCAAACTTCACTAAAAAACAATCGTAACTTCCACCGCCAAAAACATTCTGGTGACAAACAGCACTTGCAATGGCTGTTCCGCCGGAAGAACCTGTGATCCCCGACATAAAAACATTTCCGCTTGCATCCGTTGCACAAGAAAATGCCGTTTCATCACCTGCATCACCATAATAGGTTGCCCATAGGCGATTACCGTTAGCGTCGAGTTTAGCTAAAAAAGCATCATTGGTTCCGGTTCCGAAAATGGTTTGACTGGCACCAGAAGTGGCGATGCTGGTTCCTATTGAAGAAGTAGTCACACCTGCAATGAAAACATTTCCCGAAGCATCCGTGCAAGTTGCATTCGCGATCTCATCGCCAGAACCGCCATAATACGTGCCCCATAAACGGACAGCAACCGTTGGATCGATCACAAATGATTGAGAAGGATCTATGTTCCTGATGTCAAAGGAGACAATGTTGTTTTCGATCTTCCATTTTGCAGGAAGCATTTTATTATCTTGATAAACCAAAGGAGCCTGTTCAATTATTTCACCCAGTGCTGTTTTTAGGATCAGTTCGCCTTTTTTATTCAGGGAGATCCTTTCAGCTCCCTTAAATTCAAGATGGATCTGTTTGTGATCGGCTCCGGCCTTCACTTCATAATCATATTCCAAATTTCCGTTCTTCTGATACCATTTCAGATCAATGCCATTGTAAATTTCTTTATAGATGATCTGATCGTAACTCTTTATTCCTTGTAAAGACCTGCCATTCGTATAATAATTTTCTTCGCCGGATAATGCTTTTCCTTTCACAATTTCGAGATCTGAATTAGAATTGAGCCAGTTCACATCCACACGATAAATAAGCTGTGAATTATTTAATTGGTAAGAGATTCCCTTCGTTTTTAAATGATAAACCATATTGCCATTCGTTCCTGAAAACAGAACGTCGGGACGCGAATTATGAAACTGATCGCAAACCTGACCTTTGTTTTCTTTGAATGAAGGTGTTTTTAAAGGATCGACAGCTTTTGAAACTAAACTAAATAATATTAAGGGAATAAATATGGATCGCATAAATAAACTATTCTGAATTAATCTTTAACAATTTTCTGACTTACAAATTCCTGTTTGGAAGAAGATATTTTTAAAAAATAAACTCCTTTTGCCAATGGCTCCATTGAGAAAGAGAACATTTGCTTGCCGGGTTTAATGAATTCTCTCAGCATGGTTTTAACCTCTTTTCCTGTTATATCATAAAGCACAAAACTCAAAACATCTGATTCAGTCACATCAAAATTAATATGCACAAAATCACTAACAGGATTTGGATAAACATTCATACTTGTTTCAGCTTTAGTCTGCTTAACATCGGTTAAAATAAAGTTCAAACCAATTTCCGCGATCCAGGTAGCATGTTTTCTGCCCCCGTTAAAATAACCGTAATAACCATTTACCCAGGTTTTATCGATCTCATTGTATTTACGTTGCGAACCTGTGTAATCACCCCAGCGCTCCTGCGTTCCTGAAAGTACATCTACGTATGTAGTACCATTTTTAATATTTAAACGCGGAGAATAATTCCCAGTCCCATCACTTTTAATGGCAGATAAACCTGCGTTCACGGTTGTTGCCGTGTGATCGAAATTAATAATGGAAGTATTATCACTGGCCGAACTTCCTGCATACGAAATATTAGGATAACCAAAATCTTCTATTGGATGATTGATCACATAACCCACTATGCTTGGTGTTGCTGAGGAAACACTGCCAATTACGCCATGATACACCGCGCAAAGCAAAGTCGTTGAATCCTGAGTATTATGCACGTATTGAATTTTATTATTCTCGTAAAATGCTCCTAACACCCGCGCATCATTGGTTGCAAAGGTTTGTCCCCCGGCCTGCTTGGCATCGGGTGCCATTGAGTATTTTCTCGGGGTCTTTAACATTTTCACCGTAAGAGTTTGTCCGGGTGCATTAATGGTATCCGAAAGATCAACTAAAAAAACAGTATCCGAACTCATTCCAAAATTCCGGTTACTTAAAAAATAACTACGTGGTCCGTATAAAGTACTTCCGCCTTTAACTGGACAAATATTCCTCAAATTATTTCCGGCATACTTAATGTTATTATGCACCTGAGTAGTTAGTGGGAGACCGTTATACCCATTGCTTTTATTTATCTGCCAGATGATGGATTCAGAAAAGCTGGTCTGCCAGGTTCCACCGGGCGTTAAAAGGTTTACGGTTATGAATACTTCTTTTTGCGAAAAAGAGATCATAGGATAATCCGTCCAAAGATTATTGTTATATGGATTGCCGGGAAGCGCATAAAAATTCCAGAGTCCTTTTGGATCATTAGTTTGCGAAAAAGCCACCACAATGCTGCTTGTTGTTGGCGTAAAGCCATTTAAAAAGGTTAATGCAAATCGATCGGCAACCGGGTCGTAGGCTACTTTAGGGTCAAAGGCAGAAGAGAAAGAACCCAACGGCGCAGCAAATGCAGATAAGGAAACCAGGCCTTGAGCTGAATCTTTCACGCAATCGTGAAAATAAATGATGGTGTTTGAAACTGAAATAATTTTACAATTGTTGGAGATGGCAAGATCATTATCATTAGGCGTTGAATTGTTGTAAGGATTCCCAATAAAATTCTTTCCTAAATAAATGGGCGATAAAGTGGCCATGGTTGCAGCTGTTTTTAAAGTCCCGCCCTGATTTTGGTTAACAGTATTTATTGGCTGTTTTTGAGGAAAACCACCGGGCACGGGCTTTTCGGTGCATTGAATGGTTGTAAAAAAATCTTCCTTAATGTCGGCAACATTTACAGTTGCTTTTTTCGGGATGATGAAAGTAGTTTTATTGGAAGTGATCTGCGCCAGACTAAAAAAAGGCAAGGCAATTGCAATGCGTAAAAAATGCTTCATTCATGTGGGTTTTAGGTTTAACTAAACTACGAAAAAAAACCGAGATTCGGGATTATTTTTTTTGTTCGAATTTAACTTCGCAACCGGGTAAAAGAGCTCTTATTTCGTCGATGGTCTGAGGCGACATAGGATTACCTCTGAGGTCGAGCATTGCTAAATTTTCCATTTGACTGATAGTTGCAGGAAGTTTCGTCAGTTTATTGTTACGTAGGGAAATAAAACGAAGGTTCTTCGCGAGATAGATGGAACTCGGTATTTCTTCTATAGGGTTACTTTCCAGAATTAATACTTCTAAACTTTGTAGCCTTTCAAAATGTGTAGTTAACTGATAAGTATTGGTGTTGGAAAGATAAAGGAAAGTTAAAGCCGGTAATCTGAAGATCTGCCTGGGAAAACTATCCATGATGCAATTCTCGATCTGGATCTCTTTCAGATTCTTCATGAATTTAAAAGAATCCGGAAGTCTTAAAATTGTATCGGTATCGGTAATTTTAAGGGTTTTGAGTTTATTGAGATAGGCTATTTGCGCAGGAATGCTGTCGATCTTGGTATGACTCAATTCAAGATGCGTTAAATTATAAAAGTGTTTTAGATCAGGAGGAAATGTTCTGAATTTGTTATTATAAGAAGCGAAATAAACTAAGTTTAGAAGATCACCGAAACTTTCCGGATAATCAGTGATTCCATTGCCACTCAGTTTTAAAGCTTGCAGATCTTTTAAACTTCCAATTTTTTCATAAACTTTAGGGTCAAGTTTTTTATAACTCAGATCCATTTTATAAACACCTTTTTCTACTTTAAGAGCCTCCTTTAGGTCCACATAGACCTGAGCTCCCATGGGGCCATATTTCTCAAATTCCTTCTGGGAAAAAGCTACTAACGCGGAGATAAAAATGAATAAAGTGAAGGTATATTTCATCTATTTTGTTCTGATTCTAAACATCCTAAAATTATGAATAGCCCCCGCTAAAACAGGAGGTATATTAAAGGAGTTATTAACAACCATTGGTCACAAAAAGGAACCGCTTAAAAAATCCTTGAGATGAACGCTCAATTTTGATTATCTTTATGACTTAAAATCAAAAAAAATGAAATTTTCAAGATCTTACCTTGCAGCCTTATTATTTGTATCTGCAGCAGCCTTCTCTCAGATCACTATTACGAACAGTAATCTTCCCGGAAACGGAGACACATTGCGCTACAGTAATGCGCAATTAAGTTCAATTGGCAACTACACGCAAACAGGGACTAATTTTGTGTGGAATTACAGCACTTTGGTGCCGATTAGCCAAGGTGTTCGTGCTTTTAAAAATGCGATCAGCACCCCTTATGCTTTTTTCTTTTTGGCATTTAACGAATATGGCGAGAAAATTGCAGATACTTTGGGGGCAGGTCCGCTTACCATTACTCAATATTATAACTACTACAAAAAACAACCTTCGCCGCAGGCCTTTATTGTTGATGGCTCGGGTATGACCTTCAGCAGCATTCCGGTACCCTCTTATTTTTCGGATAAGGATGAGTTATACATGTTGCCGATGACCTATCCAAAATACGACAGTACTACTTTCAAATTCTCTACACCAACTTCTACGCTTTTACCGTTTACCTATACAAAAGCGGGTTATCGCGTGACTAAAGTAGATGGTTACGGAACAGTAACAACTCCCTTCGGAACATCAACCTGTTTAAGATTGATCACAACTCAGTATTCACAGGATTCCATCAAAACTTCCATTTTCCCAATAGGATTCAAAAATTATCAGAGAAGCTATCAGTGGATGACTTCAACTACTAAGATCCCATTCCTTGAAGTTACCGGAAGCTTGGTAGGAACTAACTTTACACCTACCACTGTTCGTTATCGCGATAATTACCTTAGCACAGGAATAAACACCAATGTGCCGGCCGAAACGGATATGGTTATTTATCCGAATCCTGTGAACGAAAAACTGAATTTACGATTAAAGTCAGGGGCCGTTTATTCATATGAGATCTACAACATGGAAGGAAAACTGGTAGGTTCTTCAGTAAAACAGGAGCTGAACAGCACTCAGCCTTTCATAACGGTTGACAAATTACCACAAGGACTTTATAACGTTAGTTTAAAAGAAAACGGCACACCGATAATTTTCAAATTTATCAAGCAATAAAGTAGTTCTCGTACTTCGAACAATCACAATAAAAAATCAGTGAGAATCTGTGTGAAATTGTTCTTAATGATAATTATTAAAGATCTTCCAGCTGCCGTTGTAAGCTAGTTGCAGGGCATTTGTATCCAGGCCTAAGGGTATTTTATTAAGGTCGAAATAATGTTCCAGATCTTCTGTAGCTAAGTTTCCTGTAAGATCATCAGCTGCCATCGGGCAACCTCCAAAGCCGTGAATAGCCGAATCAAAACGACGGCAACCGCTTTTATAAGCAGCTTCAATTTTTTCCTGGGCTTTTTCTTTTGTAGAATGCAGATGAGCGCCTATTTCCACATCCTTAAATTCAGGAATGATATTCGAAAACAAATACGTAATATTTTCAGGATTTGAACAACCAATAGTGTCAGCAAGAGCAATTATTTTAATGCCCATGTCGCTCAATTTCTTGGTCCATTTAATTACTATATCACTGTTCCATACATCCCCATATGGATTGCCAAATGCCATCGAAATATAAACTACCAGTTGCTTTTTATGTTTGATGCAAAGGTTCTGTATCTCTTCAACACGAACCAGAGACTCCTGAATGCTTGAATTAGTATTGCGCTGCTGAAATGTTTCTGAAATAGAGAAAGGAAATCCTAAATACGTGATCTCATCAAAAGCGCAGGCATCCTCAGCCCCGCGCGTATTGGCAATAATGGCAAGTAATTTTGATCCGGTATCAGATAAATTCAGCTTCTTCAAAACATCGGCGGTATCCTGCATTTGCGGAATGGCTTTTGGCGATACAAAACTTCCAAAATCAATGGTATCAAAACCAACTTTTAAGATCTGATTAATGTATTCAGCCTTTAATTCGGCTGGTATCATTTGTTTTATGCCTTGCATGGCATCGCGTGGACATTCTATTAATTTCATTTCTGTTACGAATCTTTAAATAAACTCTTTTATTATCTTAAAACTATCTTGTGTCTTGCGTCTTTAATCTTGCGTCTCTTCATCCCTTAACTCTCTTTTGTCTCTTAAGTCTCTTCTATCTTCTCGCAATTTCCTTATTAATTCTCATTATCAAACCTGGACCTTCATAAATAAAACCCGTGTACAATTGCAGAAGATCGGCACCTGCATCTAATTTTTCAAGGGCATCTTCAACGCTATGGATCCCTCCTACTCCAATAATTGGAAAGGCATTATTCGATCTTTGTTTTAAATATCTGATAACCTCTGTACTCCTTTTGGTTAAAGGCTTTCCGCTTAAACCTCCCATGCCAATGGCTTCTAATTCTTCTTTGGTATAATTTAATCCTTCGCGACTAATGGTAGTATTAGTTGCCACAACTCCGTCAATTTTTGTAGATACAACTATCTCAATGATATCGTCGAGTTGGGTATTGGTAAGATCCGGTGCAATTTTTAATAAGATGGGTTTGCGCTTTGGCTTTGCGTTGTTAAGTGTTTGCAAAGTGTTGAGAAGTTTAGTCAAAGGTTCTTTATCCTGAAGCTCTCGTAGGTTCGGAGTATTGGGCGAACTCACGTTTACTACGAAATAATCTACAACATCAAACAGTGCATTGAAACAGATCTCGTAATCTTTAACCGCTTCTTCGTTTGGCGTGATCTTATTTTTACCGATGTTCCCGCCAATAATAATATTGGTTTTTTTATTTTTTAGGCGTTTTACGGCATCTTCAACCCCTTGGTTATTAAACCCCATTCGGTTTATCAAAGCTTCATTTTTAACCAGGCGAAATAAACGGGGTTTATCGTTGCCGGGTTGGGCTTTTGGGGTAAGAGTACCAATTTCAATAAAACCGAAGCCTAAAGCCCCTAATTCGTCAAACACCTTGGCATCTTTATCCAAACCTGCCCCTAAACCAACAGGATTAGGAAATTTTAATCCGAACAGCTCCCTTTCCAATTTCGGGCTATTTACCTTGAAAATAAGTGAACTTATGCTTCTGAAAAACGAGTTACCAAGAAATATTTTGAGGAGATCGAAGGTTAAATAGTGTGCTTTTTCGGGATTTAAGAGGAAAAGCAGGGGTTTTAGGAGCTTATACATTATGATGCAAAAGTAGCCTAAAGCCTTTAATTGCCTACGCTAACAGGGCAATTGTTGAAAAAAAAGAAGAAAATTTAAGATTTTTTATATTTTCGATAAAATTATATGTATCTTTGCGACCAAATTCTAAACATTTAAACAAAACCCAACAATGAAAAAAGTATTATCAATTGTAACTATTGCCGCTATCACTGCTGCTTTTGTAGCTTGCGGTCCTTCAAAAGAAGAAATGGAAGCTAAAGAAAAAGCGAAAAACGATTCTATCGCTGCTGTAGAAAAAGCAAAACAAGATTCAGTTGCTGCTGCTGAAGCAGAAGCTGCTAAAGTTGCTGAAGCTACTGCTGCTCGTATCGCTGATTCAACTCGTGTTGCTGATTCAACTGCTGCGGCAGCTACAGCAAAAGGTGGTAAAAAGAAATAATTTTAACCCCTTGAACATTAAAAAACCCTGCAGTTTGTGCGGGGTTTTTTGTTTTTAGCCTGCTAAAAACAAAAAATTGTTCTAGTTAAAAAGGATATCGATTGCTTTTGCGCTAAGGCGCAAAATGTCGAGATCTTAGATAGAAACTTCCAGCCTGCTAAAAATAAAAAATGGTTCTAGTTAAAAAGGATATCGATTATTTTTGCGCTAAGGCGCAAAATACCGAAATGTCTAATAGAATAAATAACATCACGTTATTACCTGAATGATCGAATGGTTACAAAACCACCTCACGCCCTGCTTTTTTAAAAGCACCTTTGGCTTTGATTGTCCGGGATGCGGCATGCAAAGAGCTTTTATTTCCTTATTAAAGGGTAATTTATCCGAATCATTGCACTACCACCCCGCCCTAATTCCTTTTCTGATAACCCTTAGCGTTCTATTGGTACAACTAAAGCTTAAACACCCCAAAGGCGGTACTTTGGTAATGTGGTTATTCATTATCACCACCGCAATAACTTTCATACAATACGGAGTAAAACAGTACCTGATGTTTAGTGCCCGCTAAATGCCTGTTTTATGTTTTGAAACATCCTGTGCAAATTGTTTATATATACCCTTATCATCAAGCCATCTTTCGTTCGTTAAAATGGTTTTTCTTGTTTGCTCGTGAACGTATATATCGATCATTGCATTCCATCATCGCAATCCTAGAAACAGTTCAATGTAGACAACATTTGTGAGAAAAACAATATAAATAATTAG
>JANYIQ010000148.1 GCA_025362575.1 Bacteroidia bacterium | reverse complement strand
GAAATTCCAATTAAATTTTTCATGATAACTGTATTGTACATAAATATACAAAGATCATTTTTCAGTATCAAGTCAAAGTTAAAAGCCCATAATAAGGCCTTTTCACATTTTTTGGGTTTAATATTATAATTAATTGAACTTACTTGAGTTCTGGGTGTACAACTATAAAATAGCGGGTTTAATTAATTTAAAATCATAGTAACGGTCCTGAAATAACCGGGATATATGGAATATGCTGAAAAGAGGGAAGTTTTCTGTTCTTAGTGATGAAGAGCTAATGCTACACATTTGTAATGGTGAAGAATTAGCCTTTGATGAAATTTACCGCCGATACAGCAAACGTCTGATGGGATTTTTTGTACGCATGCTTAATTTTGATAAAACATTAGCTGAGGATGCCCTGCAAGATTTGTTCTTAAAAATTGCAGAGGCTCCTGAAAAATTTGACGGTAGTCGTTCTTTTAAAACCTGGGTCTTTTGCGTGGCTTCTAACTCTTGCAAAAATCATTATCGGCACCAAAAAATAGTATATGAAAGTAAAGATGAATTAAAATACTTGAACAATGGCATCAACGAAAATGAATTTCTAAAGACGGCTTCAAAAATGGATGGAGTTGAATTCAGAAAAATATTGGAAGAAACCCTGAATGCCTTGACTGCTGAAAAAAAAGAAGCATTTATTTTAAAATATCAAGAAGATAAAAGCATTGCTGATATTGCCTTCATACAGGGCTGTCCTGAAGGAAGCGTAAAATCAAGATTACATTATACTATCAAGATCTTAGAAGAAAAATTGAAAATATTTAAACCTTAAAATGAACGATCATGGATAATAACAAACTGGACGCTTTTTTAAAAAATAAAATGTCGCTTAATGAGATGGAAATTGCAACACCTGATGCAGAATTGATCACTTTAGCAAGAACTAAAATAGCCCTTCGCAAAAAGAGAAAGGAAGAGTCAAAAGATTTTTTCATGGTAATTTCCGGAATTTTCAATTTGCAGATAAAATTATATCAGGCGGGTTTAGCTACCTTAATAATTGCAGGCTATATTTATTATTTTACCAAAAGCGATAATCAAACCACTCAAACAGTAGTTACTCAGTATGTCACCGAGCATTCATCCGTAAACAGTTCAACCGTATTGGCAACCATACTTACCTTTATCGCTAAAAATTAAATGATCATGGAAGAACAAAACACCATTCCCGAAGCTGAAGCGCCACAATTACCCGAATTAAAAAACACATTCAGGTACTTTCCATTCCAAAAACAATGGCAACCAATAGTCATTTTAATTTTAGTTGGCATTGTCTTTTATCTCAATTCCATTAAAAATGAAAATGCATTGAACGACGGTATTCTGATTCATCAGAATGAATATGTTTTAAAAGGCACTAAAGGCATTAACAAGATCATGACCTCCGACGCCTATCAGAGTTTTTATAAGCACATGAATGCTCATGATCAAATGGAAGGCGGGCGTTACAGACCTTTACCAATAGTTACTTACGCTCTGGAGCAGGAATTCATTGGTACTTATCCTAAAGGACTTTACACTTACAAAAACTCTGATAATGAATTTAATTGCTGGGACTCAAATAAAAATGACAAGAATGATCCTGAGGAAGATCTGAATCAAGATGGTGTATACAATGAAGTAGATTGTCAGGTGATGGGTTCATCATTCCGCCATTTTAATAATGTCTGGATGTATATTTTAGCCTGTTTGTTCTTGTATTTGGTTTTCAGGAATTATATGTTCAGGGAGAATCAGGATATCGCTTTCTTATCGGCTCTTATTTTTGTCGCTCATCCGATCCATTCCTCAGGCGTTGCTAACATTGCGGGGCGAGATGAGATCATGTCGCTCATTTTCATATCACTTAGTTTTCTTTTTTCATTCAAATTTATTCACACAAAAAAACTTAGTGCCTTATTTTGGGCCACGCTTATGTTCGTACTTGCCTTATTCTGCAAAGAATATGCGTTGGTTTTGCTTGTCCTTCTTCCTATTGCACTATTCGTATTTAGCAAAGTTGATCTTAATTTAAAAGCAATTGCCTTACCTGCTTTCCTTTTTTTGTTGCTGGCTGCCGCTATGATCATCTTGAATGAGAAAAACATCATTTGGTTTTGGTTGATCCCATTTGTTTATATTTTGACAGCTCCATTTCTTTTTAAAAAAACACTATCAGAAAAAAATATAAGTACTCTTTTGACCTGGTTCTTCGGTGCCTTTCTCTTGTACCTTGGCATGCGCTTAAACGCAACGATCCTTTTCCCTGCAGTACCCGACACGGAAATATTGAATAATCCTTATGTATTAGCTACCGGTGAAGAGCGTTTTTGTTCGAAAGTATTTATCTGGCTGAAATATTTCAACTTGCTATGGTTTCCTCATCCCTTATCCAGTGATTATTCATATAATTCCATTGAATATCGCCATTTTTTCAGCTGGGATTTCATTTTATCCGCCCTTGTCAATGTTACTTTATTAATTACAGGTATCAAATTAGTGATGAAGCGGCACGTTCTTGGGTTTGCGATCGCATCCTATTTCCTGTTTCTAATTTTAGTTTCAAATATTTTCTTTAGCATTGGAGCGATCATGATAGAACACTATCTATTCCATGCGTCCATAGGTTTTGCCATTGCTTTAGCTTGGTTCATTTTAGGCGGACTGAATAAACTTTCTTCACTTACTTTTGATCTGAGAAGAACACTCCTTTTCAGCTCAATGAGTTTATTACTTTTTTTATACGGCTGCAAAGTCTGGGAAAGGAATGCAGATTGGAAAAATGATCTTACATTATTTGTTAAAGAAGTTCAGACCACTCCAAATAGTGTTCTGGTTCTAGGAAATGCCGGTGCAAGATGGATAGACATGTGTGATACAAAATATTTTAACGAACCGGTGCAAACCAATACTGCCATACCTTTCAGCACCTACACAGTAAATATGTTACAGTTCAAGGTCAGTGCAGCCGAATTTGAAGATGGTATCAAAGCTAAAGATGACATTATTGAATACACAAATGGAATAAACAACGATCAAAAACTTAAACCGCGCGAATTATGTTTATACAAAGGCATCGGATATTTGAAACATGCCGTGAGCCTTCACCCACGATACGTAAATGGATTTCTTAATTTAGGCTTGGCCTATTTTAAACTCAATCGTGAACGTGAAATGTTATACTACTGGAAAATTGCCGAAGGCCTATATCCCAACAATCCTTATTTAAAGAATTACTATATTGTTACCTACAATATGTTCTTAAAACGGGCTTTCGAAAAAATGGAAGACGGTCATCCTGAGCTAGCGGTAGAAGATTACAATAAATGTATCATACTTGACAGATATAATCCTGAGGGTTGGTACAATTTGGGAGGTGCGTATTTCAAAATGGGGAAAAAAGAAAAGGCTAATGTTTGCTGGAAAGAAACTTTGAAATTAAATCCAAGCCATCCGGGAGCCATTCAGGCTTTGGGAGGTGTTGTCGTGCCACTGTCAGATCCTTCAGAAAAAAAATCTGATAGTAAAAATCCTTGCTAATTTATTAACTTAAAACAATCCAAAAGAAATGAAAAAGATATTGATTCCTTTCCTATTCACTCTAATTCTCTTTTCAGCCTGCAGTCCTCAGATAGAAAGCAGAGAAAGAATGGATGCTGTTGCGGCACGCACAGCTGATTCATTGGACAGAAGCCTCAACAGTGCTTTGAACGATCCTGCAAAGGAAATGGCGCAAGCCAGTGCATCGATCACGACCATGGCACCAGTTAGTACTTCTACTGAACAAGACAAATAATATTCATTAGATTTGTATGTCTGATGAAAGAGAAGATACATATTGCCTGCCTGAACCTGATTCAGCAAAAAATTGACGAATTGCGATCGGCTTTAGATTCAGCGCAGGAAGCGGGTAATAATGAAACCAAAAGTTCTGCCGGCGATAAACACGAAACCGGACGGGCCATGATGCAATTAGAGCAGGAAAAATTAAGCAAACAATTAAATGAAGTTTTAGATCAAAGATCAGATCTTGAAAAAATTGATCTTAATGTTAGATCGGAAACCATTAGAAAAGGCAGCCTTGTAAAAACCAATAAAGGCTATTTCTACATGAGTGTAGGTTTAGGAAAAATAAACATTGGTACTGAATTAGTTTATGCCGTGTCACCACAATCACCATTTGGATTGAAATTAGGTGACTTAAAAGTAAACGATAAAATTCTAATGAATAGCCTTACCTATTTAATAGAAAGTATTATATGAAAAAAGCCCCGTTAGCATTCTTAGAATAATTACGGGGCTCTATTCAAAAATTTGCGTTTTACTTTTTATCGTCAGCTTCCTTTGCTTCCACTTCTTTTTTCACAAAAGCACCGTTGGCGTCAAAAATCAGGTCCATTTCCTCTTTTCCTTTTTTAACTTCAGCCTCATAAGATACTTTTCCTGCGGCATCCACTATTTTAGCAGCTTCAGAAGTTTTATAGTCACCATAATTCTTGGTGATGTAATCCGTTACCGTTTTAGGTAATTCACTTACTTTCATTTCCGTTTCGGTTTCCAGCAATTTACCATCTGTGCTGAAATTAGCTGAAGTTTCCACTTTATTAAGATCGAATTCCGCTTCAAACTCTCCGTTCTTTTCCTTTTCCCACTTCTCTACTTTTGCACCTTTAAAGTGCTCCTGAAAAGAACTTAATACTGCTTTTGGAACTTCTGATTCCTTAACTTTTTGCGCACTTGAAGTATTTGCTACAAATACTAAGGCTACTGCTGTGATGATCGTTTTCATGTTTTATCTGGTTTTTAATTTATACTACAATATTAATACTCAATTCTAAAGCAAATCTGTTCTTGCTAGTTCATGCTTAAAGTAAATGTATGAACGTTGTTTTCAAAATCATATCTGATGGATAATCCGTAAGTATCAGTTATTCCTTTTACAATAGATAAGCCCAGACCTAATGATTCTTTGGAGGCTTCATTTTTCTTGAAGCGCACAAAAAGTTCTTCAGGTTGAATATTCAAAGGGGCGCCGGTATTTGAGATACTGAAGTAAGCGTTCTCCAATACAATATTGATTTTGCCACCGGGCTGGTTATGACGAATCGCATTTTGAATAAGGTTTATAATTAAGATATCACACAGGCCTGGATTCATTTTCAGCTTTATATCCTTTTTAATTTCTTTATGAATTGTAATGCCCTTTGACTGAATTAGATCTTCGTAATTCACAAGCACTTTATTTACAACCTGCTCTAAACTCACTTCAGAAACATCCTTAAACTGATTATTTTCAATTTTTGCCAATAATAACAAAGCTTTGTTTAAGGAGGCCAACTTGCTTATTGATGTATCAATACCTTGCAATTGATCCATGTCGTGTTCCTTTAAATTAGGCGACTGCATCAGTAATTCGATCTTTGCCTTCATAACTGCCAGCGGTGTTTGCATCTCGTGAGAAGCATTTTCAGTGAATTCTTTCTGCTGAACAAAGTCAGTATAGATCTTATCGGTCATTTTATTCAGAGCCTCACTTAATCTGCTGAATTCAGTAGTTCCTGAGTTTTCAAAATTCTGCAGGCTGTGCTCTTTCAGGTCATAATTATCCAGTTTATTAATTGTTTTGTAAAAGGGTTTCCAAAGTGTCTTTGAAAGGATCCAGTTCACACTAAAAAATGAAATCAGTAAAAAACCAAGAATGATGAGCAATGATGAGTATAAACCTTCCAGCAATTCATCTTCTTCTAAAGTGGGTTTAGCAACAATGATGCGATAATTTTTACCCTTACTTTCATAGTGGCTTTTCAACATTCTGTAATTTATATCTTCACCTTCGAGTTTATCGAATACTGTTGTATCTTTGAATTGATAACCTTTTCCTCCGGAACTATCCGCTGCTATTCCGGATAATGAATTTGAATTTAAACAGGAATTTTGCCCGTTGCTGATCAGCTTTTCAGCGTGTTCTTTTTCCTTCCATAGCCCTTCGTCGGTTCCATCCCGCACTTCGCTCCTGATAAGTGTATAGGACAAAAATAAAGCTATCACCAACAAGGGCAGGCTTATCAGCAAATAATATAATATGGTTTTAGTGATGAGTTTCATATGCAAATAATTTGTTTTTTAATTGCCATATGGAATAGCCACTTTATCATTACATATTGTTTATCTTCCGTAATCATGGCTTTTTCATTAATTCACTTTAAAATTATAACCTATACCGTAAACCGTCTGTAAATAATCCGCACAACCCTTTTCAAGCAATTTTTTTCTCAAATTTTTAATGTGCGTATAAATGAAATCATGTCCGTCTATTTGATCGGCATCATCTCCCCAAAGATGTTCAGCGATGGAGTTTTTGGAAAGCACCCGATTCTTATTACTTACAAAATACAAAAGCAATTCATATTCCTTTGCCGTAAGAATTACTTCCTGATCTTTAACTGTGACTTTTCGCTCTTCAGGTATAATGCTGATCTCATTTAAAACAATAGCTTTGTTTCCATCAAAATTCTTTCTTCTGAAAAGTGCCTTAATTCTTGCGTTTAATTCGGCGAGATTAAATGGTTTGGGAAGATAATCGTCGGCGCCCAGATCCAAGCCTTCAATTTTATCATCTACAGAATTCTTTGCCGAGATAATGATTATTCCCGCTTTAGAATTTGCTTTTTTCAGTTGACGGATTATATCTAATCCATTTCCTTTTGGCAGGGTAATGTCAACCAGTACGCAATCATAATCATAAATTCCGGCTTTCTCGGAGGCTTTCGCAAAATCGTTTGCCGATTCTACAACATAACCTTCCTGATAAAGAAATTCCTTAATTGACTTTCTTAACTCCGGTTCGTCTTCTATGAGTAAAATTTTCATCAGTTAAAGATAAAAATTAAAACTGAAGTAATTTTGAAGCAATTCTGATCATATCTCGCTCTTAGGTGCGAAAATCCCATTCCATAACAATGCAGCAGCAAATGCCCCGGCAATTGGAGCCAATATGTAGATCCATAAGTGTTCCAAATTCATTGAAACTACAGCGGGAGCAATGCTTCTGGCAGGATTCATGGAAGCTCCGCAAATTGGTCCCGCGAATAAGGCTTCCAACAAAACCACTGCACCAACAATAAGACCAACAAATTTTCGGACTTCCTTTATACCTTGGGATGTGAGTAAAATAACGAGCATTAAAATAAAAGTTAGAGCGAACTCCAAAACAAAAGACTGCCATGCGGCTCCTGAAGGTTGGGTGGTTCCTAAAGTTAGATCGTGGGGAAATAAAAAATGTAAAGTACTACTTGCAATCAAAGCGCCGATAAGCTGAGCCGCTATATACGGTAAGATCTCTTTTTTACTGGACAAACCTGCACTTGCAAAGGCCAAGGTAACAGCGGGATTTAAATGTGCACCGGAAACAGATCCAAAAGCATAGATCATGACCATTACAATTAAACCAAAACTTATTGCAATACCTAAATTAGTAATTGCTCCGTGACTTTCGTTATTGATAATGATGGCGCCTGTGCCGCAAAACACAAGTGCAAAAGTTCCGATCATTTCCGCGTAATACTTTTTCATTTAATGTTTTCGGAAATAAAATTCTTGCAGTATTCCTTTATTTCGTTTCTCACATTTTGGAATTGTTCCGTGATCTCCTTTTCGTTACCTTTTGTTTTTGAAGGGTCAGTAAAATCATGATGGAGTTTTTTCGCTTTAGTTGGGAAATATGGGCAGTTTTCCTTGGCATTATCGCATACGGTAATGATAAGGTCAAAATCAATGTTACTGTATTCTTTTATGTTATTAGAAGTCTGTGTGGAAATATCAATGTCATCTTCAAGCATAGTAGCAACAGCCCTGGCATTAACGCCGTGAGTTTCTATTCCGGCACTGTAAATTTGAGCTTTATCTTTCGCGAAAAAGCGCAAATACCCTTCAGCCATTTGGCTACGACAACTGTTGCCCGTGCATAAAACTAAAATATTAAGCATCAATTTTCTTTTTGAAAACTACAAAACATAAAATTCTGAATGGTATTAAAAGGCGTTTGATGATCTTCGGTGATACATTTGATCCGTTTGAAATACTTTTCGAATTTCGCCGACATTGACACCTCCGAATATTGTTTAATGTCAAGTCCGCTGCATTTTTTCGGACCATTTTCAGAAAAAGTTCCGAGTACCAGATGTCCTCCAATTGCAATTCCTTTGTTAGCGATCTCAACATATTTATCGGCCTGTTCTTCTGTGGTGAGAAAATGAAATGCGGCGCGATCGTGCCAAAAATCATATTTTTCTTCAGGTTCGAATTCCGTGATGTCGGCAACGATCCACCATACATTTTCAGCTCTTTGTCCAAGTCTTGCTTTCGCCTTTTCAATGGCAGTTGCAGAAATATCCAAAACTGTAATATTCTCAAAGCCTTTTTCAAGCAGTGCATCCACAAAATGACTGTCGCCCCCACCAATGTCAATGATCTTTGAATCTTTATGCAATGAAAATAATTCTATGAATTCCATTGAGGTTTTTGGATACTGCTGAAACCAGCTTACCTCATTGGCTTGCTTTGTGCCGTAGATATTTTCCCAGTGTTCTTTTTTTTGAAGAGTTTCCATTAGTTTATTTGTTTTTTACAGTTGAGTAAAGTGTTCAGCTATTAACAGCATTTGCCGCCTGGTGTGCAACATCCTTTGTCGGCACTCTGAAGATCAGAAAGTTTTACTTTCAGTTTTTCTTCCTGGATGCCACAATAATCACTGGCTAAACAATTGGTTTGAGTAGAGATCAGCTCAAAATTCATTCTGTTAAACTCTAAACTATATTTGCCAATAGTTGTGCTTTGATATTCTACTTCAATTTCTGCATCTTGAACTCCTAACTTTTTTTCGGAGAGAGTTATGATATCGTTAAGTTTTTGTGGCGCCAAACGATGGTCAAAATCACCGGCTTCCCAAAGTTGAAAATTCACTTTTTTCTCGTCACGTATAACTCCACCGCAATCAATGAAATGCTTTGTTACCTGCCCTACTTCTGTAACATGAAAATGTTTAGGCACAAAAGTACCATCGGGTAATACAAAGTTCAGTTCTGAGACCTTACTTAGATTTTTTTTGAATTCTGATAGTTTCATATGGATCGGTTTTTATTTGTAATTTTTATTATGCGTGAATTATCAGTTTGCATTTAGCAGCATTTAGCCTTTTGGATGTTGTATTTTGAAAAAAGAGCATTTATTGTTTTTTGAAATTTTTGCCAGTTATCAGGATCAATGCAATAACAGATGCTGGTTCCTTCTATCTCTCCTTTTATGATCCCGGCGTTCTTAAGTTCTTTTAAATGCTGAGAAACGGTAGGCTGCGCCAGAGGCAGTACATCTACGATGTCACCGCAAACACAATTATTTACCTTTAAAAGATGTTCTACGATGGCAATGCGTGCGGGATGCGCCAGGGCTTTCATTACGGCAGCCATTTCATTCTGTTTATTTGTAAAGGAGTCTGTTTTTGTTAAGCCCATGATCTTAATATTTATTCATTGCAATATTACGATTAAAGAAATCAATAAAAAAACCTTTTGTATTGAAAAAGGTTCTTTTAACAAATTATTTCTGAGTTTCGCCTGTCATATGTTTCAAATTCATGCCATACATCACAAAAAAGGCAATATCAAATACAACCATCAATACGGTCATGATCAAGCCTATCTCCTTCATCATTCCTCCCCCACTCATCATGGCTGACATTTGTTTTCCAGCCACCAAAAACCCAACATAAGGCACTAATTCGCCAACTAGATAAATGAAAAAGCCATTCTTGTTTAACTTCCACATCATGAAAACACCGAGAAAAGAAATGATAGCATACACAAAATTCAAATATGGTGAAATTTGCATATACGTACTTTCCTGCATGTCTATCATTTGTTGTTCCATCTTATCTGCCATTTCCGGATTAAACCCTCTTACCTGCTCTATACTTTCTGCCATGTTCTCGGGTGTATTTCTTATCATACTCCAAATACCTAACAACACACTTAAACCGCACCAAACAAAACTTAGCACGCAAATTACTGTTAGAAATTGTGGGCGCTTAGGTTCCTGCATTGCATTTTCAAAAGCGCTGATATCCTCTGTGTTTTCCATGATCTTAATTTTTAATAAAATTAATGATTTGTTTTTGAATCCCTTCAATTTGTGATAAACGGTAATTTCTTTTGATCGAAAAGCCTCTATCCACTAAGCTATAACAAAAAAAGCTGTCACGACCGATCGCGACAGCTTTCAAAAATTTGAGTTTATTAATGAGCAGTTGAATCTGCAGGAGCCGGTTGCTCCAATTCTTGTTTAACAGAATCCATTGCCTGTTGTAAGCCTTCTTTCATACCTTGTTCAAAGGTGTTCATTAACTCCTTGCCGGCGTTGCCAATTTCATTATGAACTTTTGAAACACCCATAAGAAGCCAAACAGAAAGTAAAATGGCAACAATTCCCAAGATCATTCCAGTTAAAGCTAAACCCTTCTTCCCCCCTGTTTTGCCTAACTTAGACATTCCAAGTACACTAAACACAGTTCCGAGTATAGACAACACCAGCCAAAATCCGGCTAAGCCCATACCACCACCTAAAGCAGCTGCGAAAATAGCCATTGGTGAAATGATCCAGAAAATCACTACTGCTACTAATGAGATCACGAATCCTGCTACGCCCATCCCTTTTCCTTGCGGGGTTTGCGGTGCACTTGTTACATTTGTTTCTTCCATGATTATATTTTTATAGTTTTAATTTTCATCAAAAAAAGCCCAAAATCACAAGATATCCAAAAGATAGAATTACAGGTTTTCAACAATCATCTATTATTTAAGGTCGTTTGTCGGCTAAAATGCCTTGTTTATTGAAAACTCCTTAGTCCAACACCCATTTTTTGTAATTCGCTTTCTGATCATTATCGGCAGTCTCAATGAATTTCAATTTATAAGTATCAAAGTAATATGTTTTCTTTTCAGCTGGTTTCAAGTGCAGTGTTTTAATTTTTCCGCCGGATGTAATTAGCAGATCAACTGCTTCTCCATTAAAATAATTTAACCATTCGTTGAGATCATTTTTTAAAGTGTGGCCGTTCACCGCCAGAATATCATCATTAATACTCAGGCCTTCTTTCCATGCCGGAGAATACGGCGCAATTAAAGTTACTTTTGTTTGGTGATGGGAGTGCGGATGTTCAACAACTTTAAAACCGAATACTTTTTCATTTGCATGATGACTGTGAACTTTGTGCATTTCCAATCCCACATAATTAAAACATTCTGTTAATTGCGGTTCAAAATTTTCGGTACCGTAAACATATTTGTCAAAAAAATCTTTCAAAGAAATTCCGGCTATTTTTTCGCAGATAGCGATAATATCTCCTTCAGAGTAACCTTTTTGCTTTTTACCGAAATCGTTATACAAGATCCTGCAAACATCTTTCAGTGATCTTTGATTAGAGGTATTCTTTAAAATTAAAATATCCAGCATAAAAGCGATTAAATTTCCTTCATCGTAAATTGAGGTTTTACGGTAAGGCACTCCCGGCACATAGCCATCCAGCCATGTCTCCCAGCTTGAATCAGTCACCGCCAAATTAAACCGGCCATAGTTGTGAAAATGTTTTTGCAAACGCTCCTCCAGTGTTTCAAAATACTGCTCATCGGTAAATACATTTGAATTTCTCAGCATTACATCACCATAATAGGTGGTGAAGCCTTCATAAACATAACCTGTACGCGAATAATTTTCTTTCGTAAGATCATAAGGCATCATTTCAACAGGACGAATGTATTTGATGTTCCAGGTATGAAATAATTCGTGAGATGAAACTCCCAAAAGATCTTCGTAGGTTTTGCCGTGATTCAAATGGTAACCAGGACCAATAACGATCATGGTTGACTTCTGATGTTCGACCCCATGATAAAATTTATGAGGCAGCACCTGATTCAAAAAATAATATTCCTTAACGGGACAGGTTTCCCAAAATTTCAATTGGGCATCGGTAAACTTTTTAAAGTCTGTTTTTATTTTTGCCCAATCCGGTTTACACTCACCGTTAAAGTGGATCCAGAATTTTGTTCCGCCCGATTCATAAAAATCAGATTGAATGGTGGCACTCGCCATGAACGGGGAATCTGCCAGTTCATCGAAGTTAGCGGCTATTAAAACTTTACCATTCATTTTTAATGAAGTTGCGATCTTGTATGAATCCGGAATATTTAATTCAATCGTGTGCTGCTCGTCCATTCTATCGGGAATGTACATGCATAAGTGCACAGGGTTCACATATAGTTGCGTATCATCAGCGTAGCAAGCCCCTGCATTTAATTCGTTCGCAAAATAACTATAGGTAACTTTAATTTCCTGATGTCCTTCTGTATTTACAACCCAAAGATCCTTACTATTTTTGGTATAGGTTAAAGGCTTTCCGGCTGCATCAAAAACATCAACACGTTTAACGTTTTTCGCAAAATTTCCGAGCTCGTATCGTCCGGGGCGCCATGAAGGAAGCTGCAAATGCAATTCTTTTGTTTTAATGCCGGCAATGCTCAGATCAACATAAATATAATGTGAGGCCGGATTTTTCAGGTATAAAGAATATTTGATCATCGCTTTAAAATTTAGTCTTAAAATTATACATTTGAGGAAAATAAGGCATGCGCTTTTTGATCCTTTTCATATTTACTTCAATAATAGCAAAAAGTCAGGATATTGACACACTTTTGCCGCATATTTTAGCTTTGGAAAACGATACTGAAAAGGTAAATCAATTGTATAAAAATGGCTTTGCATTAAGGAATAGTGATCCACAGCTTTCATTTCGATTTGCGAAGTTTTGTGAACAAAGTGCTTTAAGAACGCATTCAAAAAAACATCTTGCTAAAAGTTATAATTTACTGGGCGTATTATTTTATAAAAAAGGTGATTTCAAGAAAGCAATTTCCTATCATAAAAAAGCTTTGCTATTGAGGAGAGATTGTAATGATGTTCTTGGAATTGCATTCAGTGAAACTAACTTAGGGAACATTTATACCGACATAAAATCTTTTTCGGAAGCAGAAGAATGCTATTTACAAGCCATGCAGGCTTATAATCAGCTTAACAATAAAGAACAAACGGCCAACACCTTAATGAATCTTGGTATTTTAAAATTCAATTTGAAACAGTACGACGCTGCTATTGAAAATTACGCGGTAGCTTTAAGAATAGGAGAAGAACTTAATAATTATGAAATAAAATCCAATTGTTTAGAGAACATAGGTCAGGCTTACGGGATAAAAGCTGATTTTAACAGGGCTATTGCTTATAATGAAGATGCCTTGAAGCTGAGACATTTGATGGAGAACGGAAGAGATGTGGCTGCCAGTTATTTAAACCTCTCTCTTTATTACATGTATGAGGAAACCAAAGATCTGAAAAAAGCGAAAAAATACATTGATACGGCTTTTAGCATTGGTAATGCTTACGAAGATTTTGATATCAAGAAAATCGCGAGCAAAAGTTACGCGCTTTATTATAATGAAATAAAGGATTTTGAAAAAGCGTTTAAGTGGTTCCAGAAATTCGATCACTTAAAAGACAGTTTGCTCCTGTTTCAAAACACCAATGTAACTGATTATAACTTTGATGAGCAAAT
>JANYIQ010000044.1 GCA_025362575.1 Bacteroidia bacterium | reverse complement strand
ATTTGGAAAAGAACAAACGGTGAAAAGGCTAACCACGGAGGCACGACGCGTGGTGACGGAGTTCACGGAGAAACACGGAGGGTATATAATAGAACAGAAGAATTTGGAAAAGAACAAACAAAAACATGATAACAAAAAAGTACATTAATGACATTTCTTACAAAATAATTGGATGTGCTATTGAAGTACATAAGCATCTTGGTCCGGGATTACTAGAATCAGTCTATGAAACTTGTTTTATTGAGGAGATGAGAAATGTCGGTCTAGATGTTAAATCTCAAATATATGTTCCGGTAACATATAAAGGGAAGGATCTAGGTGGCATATTAAAACTTGACATTTTAGTAAACGATATCATAATAGTTGAGGAAAAAGCTGTAGAACAAATGATTCCTTTATACAAAGCACAATTATTATCATATCTAAAATTAGCCGGAAAACCGAAAGGATTGCTAATTAATTTCAATAGCGAAAACATAAGGAGCCAGCTCATTTCTTTGGTTACTGACGAATTTTCTACATTACCTTAATGACAACTCTTGAACTACTAAGTATAACCCCCTGTTCTCCGTGAACCTCAGTGCACTCCATGTCTCCGTGGTTATTTTTTCATTGTATCTTAATTTTCACTAAATTTGAATTATGATTGATAAAATAGCTTCGTGGTTTGAAGAACAAGCCTTTGGTGTTTGCGAATGGTGGGGAAAAAAACTCGGCATTAAAACTACCAACATCCGCATGTATTTTATTTATCTTTCTTTTTTCACGTTTGGAAGTCCGATTATACTTTATTTCATCATGGCTTTTATACTTGAACACAAACGTTATTTTAAACCAAGCTTTTACAAGAAACGTAAAAGTGTTTGGGACCTCGATTTTTAATTTTCTCATTTAATTCAATATCATGCAAAAAACAATTACCCTACTCTTATTAGCAGCGGTTAGCAATTCATTTGCTCAGGAAATTAGTATAAAAGATGGTTCCGAACGTTTTTCCTCGGGCAGTCACGATTGCTTTATAACCTCAGTTTACGAAAACTCTAAAGATGATGTAATGAGCAAGTGGAAAAAAACTTTGAACAATTTCAAAGATGAGAAAGTATCGCGCAGCGGCGACGAAGTTTTTGGAGATAACATTGTTATTAAAGACTGGGGCAACAACCCTGTAGATATTTACACAAAGTTTGACGAGGATAAAGACAAGAAAGAAGTAAAAATGTACGTGGCTATTGACTTAGGCGGAGCATATTTAAAATCTTCCGGCGATAAAGACAAAGTAAAATATATTGAAAAATTAATGAAGGAATTTGCGGTTGAAATGACCAAAGATGCCATTAAAGAAACATTACACGAACAGGAAAAGATCTACTCTAAACTTGAGGACGAACAAAAAACCTTAGAGAAAGAAAATAAAAATTCAAAAAGCGATATAGAAGATTACAAGGCGAAAATTAAAAAGGCTGAAGACGAAATAAAAACCAACGAAGCCGATCAGGTTAAAAAGAAAGCCGAACTTGAAACACAAAAGAAAGTTGTTGATGATGTGAAGAAGAAACTGGATAAGGTGGATTAATAACCAAAGATCATTTTATACCTCTTCGTACAAAAAGAGACTCGTAAACCAAAACAATACTATAGATGCCCTCACCCTATCTCCCTCTCCCAATGGGAGAGGAGGCATTACACTTTATGTAATATCTATAGTTAACCAAGGTCATTGATTTTCAGAAGCAGTGTGAGGGTTCCGATAGCTATCGGGAGCAGCGCCTGTCTGCCGGTAGACAGGGAAAGCCCACAGCCCGCCCCTCTCAAGACCCGTCGTGAGAGGGACACGCCCAATTTTTCCAATAAAGATCTTGATTTCTTACCTTATCAATTTAAAGTATCCCGTTTTTATTAGAGGCTTGACATCAATGTAAGTTTCCACCTCTGCCTGATAAACATAAGTTTCCATGTTTTGAGGCGCACCTTTGTAAAAGCCGTCCCAACCGGTTTTTAAGTTAGAGGTTTCGTAAAGTAATTCGCCCCAGCGATTGTATACTCTGAAGTAATTCAGTTTTTTAATTCCCCAACCATCAACGTTTATTAAGTCGTTAATGCCATCACCGTTAGGAGTAAATGCTGTTGGTACATCAATACTTGATTTTGGTTCAACATAAACTGTATAAGTATTCACTCGCGTAAAGCAACCCAAATTATCTTTTACGGTTACACTATAAGTTATGTTCACAGTTGTTGATGTTACCGGATAATCACAAACAAAGCAACTCAGATCAGTTATTGGTGTCCAAGAATAAGTATAGTTTGAACCCACGTTGCCCGGCAATGTTGGTGTTTGCCCAATTACAATGGTTGTATCCCAACTTATTGGTTTTGGCGGCTGTTGCGAGTTAATGGTAATTACGCTGCTTCCTCCGCATCCGTTCGCATCAACAGCATTAACTGTATAAACGGTGTTGGCAGTTAATGTTGCAACAGGATTAGCACAAACTGTACAACTCAAATTTGCCGGAGGGGTCCAGGTATACGTTGTACCGCCGCTTGCATTAATGTAGGTTGGTTTGCCTGAACAGGTATCGCGTGCTGTAACAGAAACCGTTGGCACAGGATAGATGTACATTTTCTTTCGCATGGTATCTTTACACCCATGCACATTATCTGAAATAGCAATATATACACTGTAAACTCCGGGCGAAGCATAAGTATGCGATGGGTTCACAACAGTACTTGTTCCTCCATCACCAAAATTCCAAATAAAATTATTGTACGAGACCGAGAGGTTATTAAAATTATCGAGTGTACCCACGCAATGCACCGTATCTTTTTTCGCGACCTCATTGTTACGGTTAAAGTTGGCAATAACCTGCCATATATTAATCGGCTTTATTACAGCGTAACGGCAGGCCGAATCTGTAGAGTAATACAACATGGTTACATTTGTTGTTCCGCCCGTTGGATGATAATTGTAAATGTGCGTGATCGGAGATTTTTTTGTAGAGTCATAAATTACGCCATCTCCAAAATCCCAACCCCAGGTTAAAACCTTACTTGAATCTTTTATCGTAAAAGTAATACCATCGCCTTTACAAATGTTGCTTGTACTTAATGTGAAATTAGCAGTTGCACTATAAACATTAACAGTCATTGTTTTTGTATTGCTGCATCCAAATGTTGTTGTTGTAGTGAGCTTAATCGTATAGGTTCCGGCAGCAGGATAAATTGTTCCCGTACTTGGGCCACCTGCAATGGGGCCGCCTGTACCAAGATCCCAAACTCTTGGACCCGGATAAGGATTAATAGATGTATCGCTAAAAGTTACTAAGGCACCTGCACAAGCATTCTGATGACCCGGATTACTTGTGTTTGTAAATGATATTGCTGCGGTTGGATAATTTTGCACCTGAACCACAGTTGGAATTGCTGTTCCTTTACAACCGTTAATATCGGTTACCGCAACGTTGGCATTGTAGGTTCCTCCTGTTGTATACGTATGAACGGCGGTGCTGCTCCCTGTAACCGAAAGTGGAGAACCGTCTCCAAAATTATAGGTGTACGTGGTTGCTCCTGTAAAGAACGATTGAAAGTTAACGGATTGTCCTGCACAAATAGAATTGGTACTTGTTGGAAAAATACTTGGCAGAGGAGCATTCATTACGATAGGTAAAGTATATGTACCTGTGCAACCATTTGAATTGGTTGCCACAAAAACAATGGTATAAGTACTGAACGGAGAAACTGCATTCGTATATGTGTGAACAACTGTAGTTCCCGTAGCGGTTCCACCGTCCCCAAAATTCCAGGCGTAACTTGTTATTGGCGCATCGGAAGTTGACAATGAATTTCCGGTTAAATTGAATGAAGGCATACAACCAACCGTACTCGACACTGCAATGGAAGGGGTAACATAACTCACCACCATGTTGCTCGTGGAAGTATCACGGCAACCATTAATATCTTTTACAACGAGTTTGACCGGATATGTTCCGGCAGGGAAAGAAAACGTTGTGGTTGGATTAGCTGTTATTACAGGAGGGAAACTTCCAAAGAACCAGGTATACCCTACTCCACAACCGGCAAAAACATCCTGACTGGTAGATGAGAATGTATTCACGGCACCTTTACAGGTTAATGTGTTACTGGTAAATGAAGATTTAATACTTCTCACCTGAAACTTTAATGTATCAATATAGTTTACGCAACCTGTTATGGTGTTCGATCCAATTACAAGTGCTGTGTATGAGCCTGTAGCGGCATACGTGTGCGTAACAGAGCCGCTCGCGGTAACCGTTGTTGTGTTACCATCACCAAAATTTATAACTGCCGAAGTAGCATCCTGAAATCTTATATCAAACCTTACTTTGTGTATGGAATCACATCGTGTAAATACCCTTCCGGTAACTATTGGTCCTTTTATTACTAATGGAACCGTAGATGTAGTTGTACCCGTGCAACCAAAAGATGTGGCCGACATACTCAAACTAAATGTGCCGGTATGTGTAAATACCCAGCCCGGATTAGGATCGGTTATACAACTTGAGAAATAAGTAAGATCGGAATTCACGTGATAATCCTGAACGGCAGGCAATGCAGGGGTACTGTTTGTAACCTGTATGGTTTGATTATGACAGGCCGTAGTTGGTGAGAATGAAAATGCAGGTATTGGCGGTGTAGAGACCGTTATGGTCCAGTTGAATGAAACATCCGTACATCCCGCAGAGTTAGTTACCGTTAATGAAGCCAGGTAAACTCCCGGTGTAGTATAAGTGTGAACCACGAAAGTATTAGTAGTTCCAATATTTAACGGACTACCATCACCAAAATTCCAGGAGTGATTTGTTATGGGTTGCTGAGAACGGCTGCTATCTGTAAAGTTCACTACCAGCGGTACACAACCTTGCACCACGTTTGTGTAGAAAAATGCTGTTGGCTTACGAAGCGTATCTAAATTTTTTACGATCGTATCTCTACAACCACCAGGACTTATAGCCACCAATGTTGCAGTTAAAAGTTGTTTCGGATAAATGGTAAATGGATTTAAACTTCCTTGCGTCCATGTATACGTTGGATTTGCAGCGGTAGAAGTACCCAAAACACTTGTACCATTATTGATGGCAAACGACCAACTATAAGTGGCAGATCCGGTTGAAGTATTCGTATAATTTACCAGCATTGGCGAATTACAACTAAAAGGAGGAGCTGCAGTAAAATTGGCTACAGGCTTTTCTACGGTAATGGTATATGTTTTAATGGTTGTACAAGTTCCAATTGCAGCTAAAGCCGTGATGGTATATGTTCCGGGACTTGTGTAGGTGTGCGTGAAAATCGATGGCGGAAAAATAAATACCGGTGCGGTGGCATCTCCGAAGGTCCATTGCACACTACCCGCTGCCGATGAATCACGAACGGTAAATGTCTTATTAAAACACGCAACCGATTTTACAAGGGCTTTTACAACCGGACTTGAAATATTAACTGTAACGGTTTGCGTATTGCTACAATTGTTGTTGTCGGTACAAGTTAATGTTACCGGGAAAGAACCTGTAGTGGTAAACGTATATGGCGGAGGATTTAAAACAGTTGAAGTAGTTCCGTTTATATTCCAGCTTATGGCAAGAGTCGTACTTCCGGTAGTTGAATTACTTACAGAGCCGGTGCCGCTGAACGTTGCCGTATAAGGAGCCACACAGGCTGCAACAACCGAAGGAGTAATTACAACAGTAGGTTTTGGAGAAACATTGATCAAGGCATTTACTGTTTTAACACTGTCGCAGCCATTGGCATCTTTAACCAATAAAGTAACATTGAAAGTACCGGGAATGGTGTAAATGTAATTCGGATTTTGAACAGTGCTTACGCCACCATCGCCAAAAGACCATTGCCACTGCGTTATGGCAGATGTTCCTGAACCAACCGAAAGATCGGTAAAGTTTGTACTTAAGGGAATACAGCCTTTTACAGGTGTAACACTAAAATTAGGAGTTGGTTTACCAAATACTTTTATGTTGAGTGTTTGTGTTACAGGTGCACTTGCTACGATAGCCGTATAAGTAACAATGTAATTACCCGGAGAACCGTATGAATGTGTTGGGTTGTTTAAATTGGAAGAAGTGGCATCGCCAAAAAGCCATTGTATAGCCGAGGCACCACTTAAACCTGTAAATGCTACGCCCGACAATGGTGCGCAACCTGCAGTTTTTGTGGCAACAATTTGCTGTGCATTTAATTTATTAAATACCAGACTTATTAAAAAAATAGAAAAAAATAAAATTACGCGTTTAACAAACATTGATATATTTTTTTCATATATTTACCTTTAACAAATTTAATTTTTTTTTATCAAAAAAGCAACATGAATTACAAACTATTATTAGTTGTTTTTCTCTTTCCGTTCTTGTGCAATGGTCAGGTTAAAAGCCATGTTATCAGTAATGGTGAGTGCGGTACCGATTTCACAAATGAGCAGCGCCAACAGCATTATCAGAAGGTTGCTGCTTACTCTCAAAAAACGACAGCTTATGGTAACGCAACGCTTGCACATGACACCTGCATTCGTAAAAATTTATCGCTTATTTTTCACATTGTTTTAGACAGTAGCGGAAACCCCGGTGTTACGCCTACTCAAATTGCTGCTTGCGTTCAATTATTAAATAACGTGTGGCGTCCCATTTGCATTAAGTTTTTAAATTGCAGTACTAATTTTATTCCTAACTGGAATTACAATAAATGGTATCAGCCCTACAGTGAGCCAACAGCGCTTGGAAATTATTTTGTACCGAATTGCATTAATATTTTTGTAGTTGATTCCATAAAAATTCCTGCCGGTGCTTCGGGTTATGCCTCTACATTTAGCCATATTGTTATTGAAAAATCGGTTCTGGTAAGTACAACGGCCATTCACGAAATGGGCCATGTATTTGGATTACCACACACCTGGCCTCCTGCAGGCGAAGTGGTAAAACGCACCAATTGCTACTCAACAGGTGATGGTTTTTGTGATACCGATGCGGATTGTTATCCAACAGGATTTAGTATGTTAAATCCTAATTGCACTTTTTTACCGGGGCCTACTGATGGTGCGGGTGATTATTACATACCGCCTTTAGATAATTACATGACCTATTTTAAAAACTGCCGTTGCCGCTTTACCCAAGAGCAATATAATTTTATGGCACTGGAATTCATTACCGGCGGAACATTTTTGCATTAAACTTACTTTAATTATTAAACACAGGGGGGCCTGCTGGTCGGTGAGCTGTGCTCCCGATCAGTAAATTCTTTTATTTATACAATTATTATTTGTTCAATTAAGCCCTCTCATCTTTACTCAACAAAATATTTTTGTTATAGCATAAATTTAATTGTCAGCACTAAAATTGATGGTTACAGTTTGTTACAAACTAAAAACATCTTGCCGGTCGGGAGCAAAGCTCACCGACCAACGGAGTTTCTCTGTAGCTCAGTTTCTCCCTGCCTTGCCGGCAGGCAGGTGTGTTGAAAAAATTACTCCTTGTCACCAAAATTGGTAATGGTGCCAATTATTTTGAAATCGGTGCGGCGGCTCCAGACTAAGTAGCACTTGCAATCAAAATTATTATTTATTACCTTTAGAGAACAATTTCAACTTTAATGACAACTGCAACTATTAGGACTAAGGTTCATAAATATATTGATGAAGCGGATGGCGAAGTATTAGAAGTAGTTTATAAACTGCTTGAGATCTATCGCCAGGGCAATTCAAGTTTACTAAGTGAACAGCAACAAAAAGAAGTTCTAAAAAGATCAGTTTTATACAAGGCCGGTAAAGCCAAAACTTATACTGTAGCCGAAGCCCGCAAAAGGATAAAGAAAAAGTTGTCTGAGTAAAAATGGCTTCCAATAAATTAGTCCTTCACGAAAGTGCAATTATTGAACTTGAAAATGCCTGTTTTTATTACAACAATAAAATCTCCGGTTTAGGTTTTGAGTTTGAAGAAGAAATATTTACCCTTCTCGAATTCATCAGAAAGAATCCATTGCTATTTCCTATTAAGTTTGCTCACATACATGAAGCAGTTGCAAAACGTTTCCCATTTGTAATTACTTACGAGGTCAAAGGAAATTTAATCATTGTTCTTGCAATATTTCACACGAAACAAGACCCAGGTAAAAAAACAAAACACAAACTTAAATAAATCTCAAACCTATTTTTAGATCTCCTACTCCTCGTCACCAAAATTGGTAATGGTGCCAATTATTTTAAAATCGGTGCGGCGGTTCTTAGCGCGGCCTTCGGGATTATCAGAACCGTCTTTGTGTTTATTCTCAGCAATTGGCTGTGATTCGCCGTAACCCTGAGCTTTTAAATTCTGTTCAGGAATTCCTTTTGCAACTAAATAACTTACTACGCTCTCGGCACGTTTTTGAGAAAGCTTCTGATTGTATTCAGTCGATCCTTTACTATCCGTGTGTGAGCCAAGTTCCACAATTATCTCAGGATTCAAGGTCATGATCTTATAGATGGTTGTATCTAAAATTATTTTTGATGAAGCGGTCAATTCTGCTTTATCAAATTCGTAATTAATGTTTTCGATAGCAATGGCGTGTGTTGGTAATTTTGATAATTTAAAATTGCTCACAAAAGTTTCGTCCTGCATTTTATCTTTTGTAGACAAAGTGTTGATGGCGCTCAAATAACTTCTGCGCTTAGCCACCAGCTTATAATCCAGACCGGCGTCAATCTTAGCTGAGTAATTCCCATCCTTATCTACAGGAACCGATTGCACTAAAAAAGGAGCATCGTGCAATTTATCTACAATGTAAAGATCAACGTAAGCACTGTCAATGTTCTTTTCTGTTCCGCCTGCCAGCAATTCTTTTACATTACCTTCCAACTTTAAATGTATGTAAGAGATCTGCTTGTAGCTGTAAATATCATCGCAACAGGTTGAATGTTTTACAGTAACTGCACCTGTGCGGTTCGAAACAAAAAATCCTTCCTCACGATTCTTTGAAATGGTATAATAAATATCGTCGGCGCCCGAATTAAT
>JANYIQ010000007.1 GCA_025362575.1 Bacteroidia bacterium | reverse complement strand
TATTGGCAGGTCTTCTGACTTATCTCGCTTTAACCGCCTTCCCGTTTACGAAATCGTAACAGTGGCTTAGAGTGGTTAAAGATCTTACGAGAATTACAGCAGCGGGTACTGTTTGCGAATCACACGCAATTCCCTTTTAATCTTTTGTGAATTTTTACAAATTCAATATTAAAAGAACCAAATAACAGGTCAAATATACTGATTTTTCTCTATTTGAGCATTTTCATGGGAATACAATCAAAAATGACTTGTTAAAAACATTAGTTTATTAGCGGAAATGACGCCTTACAATCCAATAAATTTACATTGCCCATGAGGTCACGATTTTATATTGCCATAATTCTGATAAGCTTGTTCTTTAGTTTTTCGTTCAAAAGCGATAAAGACGAGGGTCCCGAATTTTTAACACTCGAAACACGCTGGGTCGATTCTATTTACAATGCTTTGAGTCCTGATGAGCGGATTGCGCAATTGTTCATGATTGCAGCCTACAGCAATCGCGATATGAAACACGTTCGCGAAACCCGTGAACTGATCCAGAAATACAATATTGGTGGTTTAATTATGATGCAGGGTGGACCGCTGCGCCAAGGCAAGCTTGTAAATTATTATCAGAATTTAGCTAAAACACCTTTGCTGTTAAGTATTGATGGTGAATGGGGATTGGCAATGCGATTGGACAGCACGCCACGTTACCCCAAACAAATGGCTTTAGGTGCCATTCAAAACGATTCGTTAATTTATTTAATGGGAAGACAAATTGCCCGCGAATGTAAATTGCTTGGTGTTCATGTAAATTTTGCTCCGGTTGTTGATGTGAATAATAATGCCGCCAATCCTGTTATTGGAATAAGAAGTTTTGGTGAGAATAAATACAAGGTTGCTCAAAAGGCATATATGTATATGAAAGGTTTGCAGGATGAGCATGTGATGGCTAATGCAAAACATTTTCCGGGGCATGGTGATACAGATGTAGATTCTCATAAAGGTTTGCCGCAAATACCGTATAGCCGCGAAAGGCTTGATACGCTTGAGCTATTTCCTTTCAAGTATTTATTTGCAAAAGGCTTATCGAGTATCATGGTGGCGCATTTGAATGTACCGGCTTTAGATACAACAAAAAATCTGGCATCTACTTTATCGCCCAATGTAGTTAACGGGTTATTGAAAACAGAACTTGGTTTTAAAGGATTGATATTTACCGATGCACTCAACATGAAAGGTGTTGCTAATTATTATGCTCCGGGAATTGTTGATGTTAAAGCCCTCAAAGCCGGAAACGATGTTTTATTATTTTCGGAAGATGTGCCTAAGGCCATGGAAGAAATAAAAAAGGCAATTGCAAATAATGAAATAAAAGAAGAAGAAATAAATGAGCGTTGCAAAAAAATTCTTAGGGCAAAATACTGGTGCGGACTAAATAAAAAACAAATTGTACACGTAAAAGGTTTGTTCGAAAATTTGAATACTCCTTCTTCCGACCTTTTAAATACCAGGCTGGCAGAGGCAAGCATGACCTTGTTAAAGAATGACGATCAGTTGTTGCCATTAAAATCTTTAGATACTTTTAAAATTGTTGAGATCTCTTTGGGAAGCCCGGAGAAAAATAATTTTTATGCCGGCATTTCAAATTACGCTCCTGTTAAACATATAGGTATTGAACACGATGCTAAGAAAAAAGATGTTGATTCGCTTTTTGCCCAGATAAAAGATTGCAATTTGATCATTTTGCAGGTAAATAAATCTACTTTAAAATTGGATAAAGATTTTGGCGTATCTCAACAAAGTTTAAGATTGATCGATTCGATCAGCGGAATGCGATCGACCATTTGTGTATTTTTTAATAACCCTTATTTATTGAATTCGCTCAAGTCGCCAAGTAAAATGAAAGCCGCTATTATGGCTTATGAGAATACGCCTTTTACTCAGAAAGCAGCGGCTGATGCAGTTTTTGGAGCTATTAAAGTGGATGGTAAACTACCTGTAAGCACAAAATATTTTAATTACAAAACAGGTTTAGAAATTCAAGCCACTTCGCGCATACAATTTGTGCAGCCGGAAGCATTGGGCATTCAAAAAAAAAAGTTAAACCGAATCGACAGCATCGCCAATTACGGCATTAGCGAAAAAGCTTATCCCGGTTGTCAGGTGGTTGCCATTAAAGACGGAAAATTATTTTACCAGAAGTGTTTTGGTAATTATACTTACGATACCGCTTCGCCTAAAGTAACTAACGCAACCATTTATGATCTGGCATCTGTAACAAAGATCGCAGCTTCTTGTTTATCCTTAATGAAATTAAGTTCTGAAAAGAAATTCGATTATCATTTAACGGCTTGTAGTTACTTGCCCGAATTAAAGTATTGTAATAAAGAAGATATGGTGCTTGAGGAAATGCTTTCGCATCAAGCGGGCTTGCAGGCCTGGATACCTTTTTACATGAAAACATTGGATAAGCAGAATAATTACAAGCCCAGCATTTATAGCGATAAGTTTACCGATGTTTATTCGGTGCAGGTTGCAAAAGATCTATACGTAAAAAAAGAATTCCGAGACAGTATCATGTCCAAGATCATTAACAGCAAACTCGAAACACGCGGAAAGTATCTGTACAGCGATTTGGGGTATTATTTTGTGCAGCGCATAGTTGAGAACATTACAAAACAAAGTTTAGATACTTATGTTGGTAATTTTTACAGGAACATGGGCCTTGCTTTAACTTATAATCCTTTAAAAAAATATAAAGCAAATGAAATTGCACCCACCGAAGACGATACTAAGTTTAGAAAGCAAGTGATACAAGGTTATGTGCACGACCCCGGAGCGGCTTTAATGGGAGGGGTTGCAGGCCACGCCGGTTTATTTGGCAATGCAAAAGACCTGGCTACCTTAATGCAAATGTATTTGAATCGCGGCGAATATGCCGGAGTAAATTATTTAGACAGCAATGTGGTTAACGATTATGCGAGTTGCCATTTTTGCCCCGGTAACCGCCGTGGTTTGTGTTTCGAAAAGCCAGAACCTGATCCTAAAAAAGACAGCCCTGTTACCGATGCCGCAAGTTTATACAGTTTTGGCCACACCGGTTTTACTGGAACATTCGCCTGGGCCGACCCAAAAAATAATTTAGTGGTGGTATTTTTATCTAACAGGGTTTATCCTAATGCAGAAGAAAACAAACTTGCCAAATTGGGCATACGCGGCAAAATTCATAAAGCCTTTTATGATATAGTAGCCGAGGCAAAGCCTTTGAATTAAAAGCAATATAATTGAGGGAATGACTTCATTGTTTAATTAACTTACCTGAATAACTTTTTTCACCGATTATTTTATAGAAATAAATCCCATTATTGTAGTTGCTTAAATCTAGTACAGTACTCTTATTTTCGAATGCGGTTTTAAGAATTAACTGCCCAACCACATCATAAATTTCTATCGACATTTCTTCTTCTAACAAAGAAAAATAGAACGTGCCCGCACTTGGATTTGGAAAAACTATTTTTAACTGCGATAACTTATTTTCACTAACCCCAACCGAAGATTGACCCATTTTATGTACATATATATCACCAGATCCATTAGAGGTCATATAAAAAGTGCCAACACTTGGATCGAAATCGCAAGTGGCACTGAATAATCCAGTTGTATATACATTACCCGAAGCATCTAAGTCGATTGAAAAGCCTTGGTCGGTCAGAGGCCCTCCAATTAACATCTAATTTCGAAATAAATATGTCAAACCCACCTGCTGAAGTTAATGAATAAATTGCAAGCCCCGGATCAAAATCCGCAACGCCTTGAAAATAGCCTGTTGTATAAACATTTCCTGAGCCATCCAATTTAATACTGAATCCACTTTCTGCGGTTGCTGTACCTCCCATTTGAGCTGCCCATAAAAAATTACCGGATACATCTAATTTAGAAACGAATATATCGTTACCCCCAGAACTTGTTAAAGTATAAGTGCCTACACCTGGATCAAAATCAGCGGTACCAGTAAATAGTCCGGTAGTGTAAACATTCCCTATCGCATCAAGAGTTAAGGCATAAGACAAATCATTAAAAGACCCTCCCATATTTTTTGCCCAAACAAAATTACCTGATGAATTTAGTTTTGATACAAATATATCGGAAGAACCGGATGGAGTAATGTTGAATATTCCAACTCCCGGGTCAAAATCAACTTTACCAATGAAATTACCTGTAGTAAGTACATTACCTGACCCATCTAAACTTATAGAATGAACAAAATCATTAAAAGCTCCCCCTATTTGATTTGCCCAAACAAAATTCCCCAAAGGATCTAATTTTGAAATGAAAATGTCATCATTACCATTCGAAGTTAAAGTGTAAGTGCCAACTCCGGGATCAAAATCAGAGGTTGTTTGAAAGTTACCTGTTAAATAAATATTTCCTGGTAAATCTAAAGCAATTGAATAACCAAAATCCTGTAAGGTGCCACCCATTTGTTTTGCCCAAACAAAATTACCTGCAGCATCTAACTTCACAACAAATATATCATTTCCGCCGTAAGAAGTTAAATTAGATACCCCTATTCCAGGGTCAAAATCAGCTGTACCAACAAAATTACCAACGGTATAAACATTTCCAGAACCGTCAAAAGCAATTGAATACGCAATATCCCCACCATTTCCTCCCAAGCTTTTGGCCCATAAAAAATTCCCATTAGCATCCAATTTTGACACAAAAATATCAGTCCCACCGGCTGAAGATAAAGTGTAAGTTGAAGCACCTGGGTCGAAATCCACTAAACCTTGATAAGCCCCAGTAGTGTATACGTTGCCAGACGCATCCACTTTAACAGTGTTGCCATAATCATTAGTTGTTCCACCAATTTGTTTAACCCACGTTAAATTTTGAGAATAAGCTACATTTGTAATAAATATAAAAAGAAAAATATATTTTGGTGTTTTCATATTATAGCACAAAAAAATCAAATTAGTTAGCAAAAAAGATCTAATACAAATGTATGCTCATGTTTTTTAGATCGTTAACATTTGAGGTAGTATATATATAACCGCCACTATCAGAAAAAGCAGTAATCGAAAAATAACTTACCTTGCGGTTAATTGTTTGCGTTTTTAAAAACGCACCTGCAGCGTCAGTTTCTAAATGAATATCGTTATCCTGTTTCCCACCATTTCCCTCATAACACTTAATAAATAATAGAACATTTGGTGTTGGTTTATTGTGTTTTGAAAACACAGTACCTGAGAACTGAGTCGGTTTATTGCACCCATTAAATAAGAGCGAAATAATGAAAAATAAGACCGTAGATTTGATATGTTTCTTTTCCATATATTAAATTTAATAATAAAAATCAATATAATAGTTTTTTTTGCTTATTTTTATTCCTACCTATATATTAATTATAATGAAAAGAACTAAACTAATTCTGCTTTTTATAAAAGCACTTGCTTTCAAAGTAGTTTTTGCGCAAACCGCTAGCCCAACTGATATTGCTTTGCAGGAAAAATATCAAACCTCAAGAGATAGATATTTAAAGAATTTTATTGCGTTTAGTCCTTTAAGTTCACCAGTTAATGGAAGTGGTATACCAATTAACAATAAAAACTATTTTCATAATGGAGAGAATGGATTGTCCAATAACCATTATTTGAAGTTTACGCCATATTTCGACGGTACCCCGCTGGTCGGTGAGCTGTGCTCCCGACCGCTATAATCTTTTCATTTAAACAATTTTTATTACCTCAATTAAGCATACAAGTCGCGAACATAACTTACCGACAAGCGCATTGTGTAAAGCATCTCCCGACCAACCGGAATGATTTCTAAACGTCTAAATTATTTTCCCTTTTCAGATTTTGGAGATAATCATTTAATTCTCTCGTATATTGTTCAAGGTCTTTTACAGAAGTTTTATAGTAATTGATGGTCTTCTGCATTTCTTCTTTAGTGAAGTTATCGGTATTCAACTGCATTAATCCTAAAATGGAAACGAGAGGTGCTCTTAATTTATGCGACACCAGAAAAACCATTTCCTCCAGTGAATTGATGTAATCTTCTCTTCCTTTTTCAAGCTCTTTTCTTTCGTTTATTAATGTTCGGAGCGAAAGATACAATACTTCATTTCCCTTTATTACCGGAATGATAACGGTATCTACCCAGTAATAACTGCCGTCTTTGGCCTTATTCTTTATTTCACCATACCAGGGTTTTCCTTTGGAGATCAGTTTCCACATGTCGCGGAAATACTGTGGCGGATGGTGACCTGAATTAACGATACGGTGATTCTTGCCAATTAATTCTTCTTTGCCATACTTTGAGATGTCACAAAATTTTTTGTTCGCATAAACGATCGTACCTTTTTCGTCGGTAATTGAACTTATGATATTGAAATCAATGGCCTTGTTATAGGCATCGAGCATATGTGACAAATCTTTATCCCTCAAACTTTCTTCCATAAATTTCCTTATCAAAAGATATCATCATTTTTTTAAATATATCAAACTTTATATAATGTTGAATTATGTATTATTACACCCTAATATATGATTTAAATCATACCCCGATAAAGTCAACGGTACTAAATTTGCTTTCAACTATGAGTAATGAACACGGCGATTGCCAGAGTTGCGCTTCATTTCCAAAAAGTGCACTTGGATGTCTGGGAAAGGGGTTGATTTCTGAAGTAATTAGTCCAAATTCAATATCGATCAGCTTTAAAAAAGGCCAGGATATTTATACTGAAGGCGCCCCTTTTAAAGGTGTATTTTGCATTCAGTCCGGTAAGGTTAAGATCTACAAAAGATGTGAAGACCGGAGTTTAACTCTTGGCCTGGCCGGAAATTCAGACTTCATTGGTTTCGGCAGCGAATTTAATGGTGGAACGTACAATAACTCTTCACGATGTTTGGAAGATTCGCAGATTTGTTTTATCCCTAAAAAAATATTTCTTACACTCATTTCTAACAATGTTGAAATATTACTTGAACTTCTTAAACGAAGCAATCAGGAAAATCACAAACTTTCCAATTTTTTAAGAGATCTGAAATGTACCAATATGCTCAGTCGGGTTGCGGGCGCACTTCTTGAAATTACGAATAAATTTGGTCTTGATTCCAATAAATGCCTGAATGTTGTACTTACTAGAAAAGAGATTTCTGAAATTTCAGGAACAACCACCGAATCGGTTATCAGAATATTGAATCAATTAAAAAAAGAAAAGATCATAGATTTCATTGATAATAGGATAAAAATTTTGGATAATCGGAAGTTATTGAAGAACTGCTCATCTATTTCCCATCTGTAATTGCCGCTGGTCGGTGAGCTGTGCTCCCGACCACTACAATCTTTTCATTTAAACAATTTTTATTACCTCAATTAAGCCATCCATGTCTGCATAGTTACGTGCCGAGCTAAACATGTAATCCCAGGGTTTTTCAACTAACATATCCTCAACAGGATTATTGTGAATATAATTTAGTTTTTGATAAGTAAATGCCGGCGAATACAATTCAACAGGGTGATAACCATCCTGCCAGAATTTATAGTCTCCTTGTTTCGGATGTTCTTTAGCGGCTTTTTTAAAACTTTCGAGCAGCCATTCCCTCCTGCTTTCGGGCTCTTCTTTTATTTGTTTAATTATTGCTTTTGCTGTGTGCGCCTTAAAATCACGAATTATATCAGATAGTTGATGACCTTCCTCTGCCCGCACAATTAAATGAATGTGACTTGGCATTAAGCACCAAGCAAAAATTTCGAGGCCTTTGTTTTTCCTACAATACTCCAATGATTCTACAATAGTCAATTTATGATTTTTTCTTATAAAAACATCAATCCAATCAACAACTGTTGTTGTAATAAAATAGGGTCGGCTATTATCGTATACTTTATAATGAAATCCCATCTTTACTTTGTAAATTGTTTTTGTTACAGTACAAATTTAATTGCCACTATTAAAAAAGATGGCTACAATTTGTAGCAAAACAGAAAGATTCTTCCGGTCGGGAGCAATCACGACACGTCGTGACACCGACCAGCGCATTGTGTAAAGTATCTCCCGACCAACGGGGAAGAATATTTGTTTTCTTAATTTATTTTTGTATCTTTAAAATATTGATTAATAATAATGAAAGGAAATTCGAGTATAAAATATTTTTTTCTAATAATTACCCTTTTTTTTTGGATGCAAGAAAACATTCTTTAAATCTGAAGTAAAGGGTAAGGTTATTGATGAGGCAACCGGAAATCCAATATCCGGAATTCAAGTTTATTTATTGGGCACAACAACCAGCCTTTCTTCATCAGGCCCTTCGGTTGCCGACCAAAGCAACTATGCATATACAGATTCTGAAGGTAATTTTAAGTTCGAATTTCAAAGAAATAAATATGGCAACAACGGATATGCGTTATATGCTAAATACGATCCTAATAAATACTTTGCTTACCTAAGTAGTAACGATATGATTCCTCTTAAATTTCATAAGAGTTTTATGAAAGAGAGTATAACAAAAGATATTTATTTAAAACCTTTAGGTACTCTTAAAATAAGATTTATCAAAACCCAACTACCTAATGAATATATTTATATTACATGTAATAATGGCTGTTCAGGCGTTTTTTTTAATGGCTACTCTGCGGATAAAAATTATATTTATCCTGGACTTATAGGTAATTCAAATTTTGATTTGAACTTAAAAGTAGTGAAATATGATACAACAAATTGGAGTATTACAAGCGATAAAAATGATGACTATAGTATATTTATAAAAGTCAATGACACTACTACTTACACTTTAAACTATTAATTTATGACTATAAAGAACGCCATTCTTCCTGCTGTTTTAATCGTATTACTTAAGCCAACCTTGGCGAAATACAAAAGGCAAACATCGAAAAAACCGAAGAGCTTTATTTATATATGTTTGAGCTAAATAAAAAAGTTGAAAAATTGGAGCAAGAAAATAAAGAACTAAAAACGTTAATAGACAAAAAATAAAATGAGTTACAAAATTAAAATATTTGCTTGCTGTTTAATTTCAATTTTGCTCTTTACTACCTGTAAAAAGTATCCTGAGGGACCAGCGTTTACACTACTCACTGTTAATCATAGGCTTTTCGGGACTTATATATTAGACAAATATATTGTTGAAGGTATTGACTCGACTTTATTATTACCTCCCTGTACCGCTGTGAATTCGGTACCCTATTCAAAGGGAGATGGCAGTTATTGTTTTCAGATTGAGCGTGGAGGAGATATAAAAGGATTAGATGGTCATGGGGGTGTAGTTTTGGTGCATAATAAAAATGATATTGGAATAGATTACAACGTTATACTTGGCTCTAAAAATCTTCTTCAACCTTTAAAAAATGCAGGTGGTGTATGGGAGATAAGAAAACTAACAAATAAAGAATTTTGGATTAAACAGGATTACGGCGGAAGGGTTTGGGAAATTCATTTGAAAAAATTGCACAAACTATGAAAAAAATTATTTTAGCAATTACCCTAATTTATTTTTGTTTAAATGCAATAGCTCAAACTGATGATATAAATCATCGAAAGTATTGGTATTACCGTAGTCGTTTAACGAATGATTTTATGAAAATTGGTCCAAATCAAGGTGAAAGTTTGCCAATGAGTGTTAGGGGTAAGTATGCGAATAACTATGGTGCTGGGGAATACTCGCAGGTTGGTACCGATGTGGTGAGCCAGCTAGGCCCTTATATTTGTGTTTTAGCCACAGAGTATAAACTACTGAAAGACAATTCGCAGCATACAGATAGTACCTTAAGAGAGTTGTATTACCCCGCTGGTTGGTGAGCTGTGCTCCCGACCGCTATAATCTTTTCATTTAAACAATTTTTATTACCTCAATTAAGCATACAAGTCGCGAACAGAACTTACCGACAAGCGCATTGTTTAAAGCATCTCCCGGCCAACGGTTTTTTTATTTTCGAAACATCTTTGCATGGAGTTTGCGTGAGCGATTGAGCCATTGTTTGAGCTCTTTTTTGCGCCGCGTAGCAGAGCAAAAAAAGCGAGTGGCGAAAGCGCGACCTCCTAAAGCGTGCGAGGTACGAGCTCTGCTTTAGGGAGGGCACGCCCAACCCTTCGTTAATTCCGATAGCTATCGGGACAGGATGACCAGGCATTTTAGTTTAAAAGATGCTGAAACGAGTTCAGCATGACTTCGTTAATTCATTGCCGGCAGCAAAGCATAATTTATGCCATACTCTAACATTTGCTCAACAAAGTTTTTAGGATAACTGATCTTTACATCAATGATCTGATCGCCTTTGGTTATTGGTAATAATTTAGGCTGAATAAAACCTTGGTACGGCGCCATTTTTAACGAAGCATAACGGTCTAATACCTCCTTATGTAAAACAGGATCAACCTTTACGCCGTAATTTTCAATAAGGTCTTTTCCGGCTTTGTAGTCGCCCTGAGATTTTACGCGCTGTAATTCTTTTAATAATTCGCCAAACAAAACACGAAGTTTATTGTAATCGGTAACCACAAAATAGGTTTTATTATCTACCACTTTTTTCTCGATCACGTTTTCTTTTTTACCATGTTCGTAAGCCCAAAGTGCCACCATTTGGCGGTTACGCATGTGAGCCTCTTCAATTTCTTTGCCTGGTTTAATGCGCGATAATTGTACAATTAAACCTTTGGTAATGTATTCGTCATATGCAGCCTTACCATTATCCAATGAAGGCATAACACCTAATTCAACTAATTTTGGATCTAATAAATAATATAATGCAACTAAGTCGGCACGGCCTTCTTCTAAAGCACTTGCATAATTTTTAAGGGTTTCGTGCGGTTGCCCAATACCATTTTCAATTTGTCCGCTGGCATGGCCAATAACTTCGTGCATATCGGTATGTAATTTATCGGCTAAGGGTGCAAATTCGCTAACACGTTTTTTAATTTCGTCATTAAAATAAAATTCGTTAACAACAGTTCCGCCGGCAGCACGTTCGTAGGCTTCAACAATGTTACCAAGGTTAACAGATTTAGAGCCGTGCGTTTCGCGAATCCATTCGTTGTTTGGTAAATTAATTCCAATAGGTGTAGAAGGTGCTGAGTCGCCCGATTCCATCACTGCATTAATAACTTTTGCAGAAATACCGGTTACGTTTTTCTTTTTATGCTGAGGCAGAATAGGGGAATTGTCTTCGAACCATTGTGCGTTATTGCCAATAGTAGCAATGCGTTTGCTGGCTTCAAGATCTTTAACAGATACAACCGATTCAAACGAACCTTTACGGCCTAATGGATCCTGATATACTTCAATGAAACCATTTACTACATCAACCGTGCTGTTATTGTCTTTTACCCAGGCAATATTGTAATCATCAAAATCTTTCAGATCGCCTGTTTTATAAAATTTCACTAGTCTTTCTAAAGATTCTTTTTGCGCATCGTTCTCGGCAACGGTAATTGCTTTCTCTAACCAATAAACAATTTTTTCTATGGCTTGCGTATACATTCCGCCAACCATCCATTTTTTCTCAACCAATTTGCCGTTCTCTTTTACCACTTTGCTGTTGATGCCTTGCATCACAGGAGTTTTAGAGCCTTTAACGGTTTGTTTATCGTAAAACTCAGTTACTTCTTTTTGTGTAACACCTTCGTAAAAATTAACTGCAGAGGCAAGAACAAGATCTTTTTTAGAATCTAAGCTCACTTTTTTTGGAGCGATATATGGCTCGTAAATAATAGGTAAAATAAAAGTGATGAACTGATCGTGATTAACACCTTCGCCCATTGGAAGCATTTCGATCTTTGAATTGTGAATGATCTCAAGCATATAATCTTTACTGCACTCAGGAACTATTTTATCGCTGTTGTAGTGATGGTGAATTCCATTGCTGAAAAATACCCGTTTGGCATAAACTAAGAATTTATCCCACTCAGGATTTTCGCGGCTGCCGGTATACGATAAAAGAACGGCTTCAATGGTTTTACGAATGGTTAAATTGTATTTGTAGTTTTGATCCCAGGTAATATCTCTTCCGCATAATGCTGCTTCCGATAAATAATATAAAAGCTCTTTTGTTTTAACAGGTAAGGCATCAAAAGCGGGAACCTGATAACGAAGAATACGAAGATCGGAAAACTGTTCAACAACGTATTCAAAATTTTCTTCAGCAGGTTTTTGAATGGTATCAACAATAGTTTCGCTAATTTTTGAATCGGAAGCCAATTCGTTATTTTTTGTTTGGCAGGAAACTAAAGCTAAAAGAGTTCCCGAAAGGAATAAATTCTTGAATGACATAGGTGTCGTTTTTTTAGAGGACAAATATGCAATTTTATGATGTTTTATGCAATTTTTAAGTCTATTTTGATGCTATAAACGTATGCCTATGATGCAAACGTCGTCAACTTGCTCATGTGGCCCTTTCCAGTTATCGAAAGTTTGGGCAAGCGCATCGTGCTGTTCATTCATTGTTTTTTGAGCGTTATTTATGAATTGGGCTTGCAGTTGTTTGTATTTGAATTTTTTTCCTTTAGCTCCTCCAAACTGATCGGCATAACCATCGGTGAATAAAAAAAGCGAATCGCCTTTACTTAGTGCCATCTTATGCGTGACAAAGGGAGTGGTTTTTTCAGTTTTACCAATAGGTTGTTTATTGGCTTTGATCTCAAAGAATTGTTGGTTCTTAATATACCATAAGGGGTTATTGGCGCCTGCCCATTGAATGGTGAATTCTTCTGAAAACGGATCTTTAGAGATCGAAACCAAAGAGATATCCATGCCGTCTTTTACGTCTTCATTACCTTTTGAAAATGTTTCCAAAACAAGTTCCCGGGTTTTATCTAATATTTTTCCGGGTTCTGTTAAATTAAATTCTTTCACAGTTCTAAATAGGGCATTAGAACATACAACACTTACCATTGCTCCGGGAACACCATGCCCGGTGCAATCGGCAGCAGCAACCAGGATCATTTCAGAGCTGATCTTTTTATCTGAGTCGGCAACCGACATTGCGGCGCTAAGGGTTTCCATCCAGTAAAAATCGCCTGCCACAATATCTTTAGGTTTGTAGTAAACAAAAATATTCTGCAAATGTTTTTGCAATGAATTTACAGGAGGTAAAATGGCATCCTGTAAACGTTTGGCGTAAGAAATGGAATCGAGGATCTCTTTTTGTTTTACTTCAATGATGTTTTTCTTTTCGCTGATCTCGGCGTTTTGCGCGCCTAATAAAATATTGGCCTTTTGTTTTTGACGGTAACCTCTGAAAATAAAAAAGGCAAGGGCGGCAATAAGAAATAGACTAATTGTAATGGCGGTGTTAATGGCCCTTTGTTTTTCGCCTTCTATTTTCAGGAGTTTGTTTTCAGCTTCTTTTTTTTCGGTATCGTATTTGGTGCTCATTTCAATGAATTGGCGGTCGCGGGTTTGATTGAGCAAAGAATCTTTTGCAGCTACCGAAAGTTGAAACGATTCAAAAGCCCTTAGGTAATTATTTTGCTCTTTATAAATTTCGGAGAGGGTGGAGTAGGCTTCCTGAAGATCGTCGAAATCTTTTATTTCTTTGGCAAGTGTTATGCAACTGTCGAGATAATTGATGGCGCTACCATAATCTTTTTGATCTTTGTAAACAAGAGCGATGTTGTGGTAAGAAATGACTATACTTTTTTTGTCTTCTGTTTTTTGATAGTGATCTAACGCCGCCTTAAAATTATTTAATGCTTCTTTGAAGTTACCTAATTCTTGATAAATTACAGCAATGTTATTTAAACTACCCATTTGACCTTCAAGATCATTAGTTTCTTTGTTAATGGATAGAACTTTTTGGAAATATTCTAAGGATTTACTTTTTTCGTTGGTGGAGTAATAAAAGGCACCAATATGATTTAAAACTAATGCGTGATTTTTTTTATTTCCAGTTTTCTCGGCAAAGCTCAGTGCTATTTTGTATTGTGCTAAGGCTTTTTCAAATAAATTCTGAAGTTCGTAAACTCGTCCTAAATTCAATGAAGTCGAGGTTTTTCCTTCTGTATTATTTTCTGACTCAAATATTTTTTCTGCTTCTATTAAATTATTCAAGGCCTTTTCAAATTCGCCTTTTTCAATAAATACAAGTCCAATATTATTTAAAGCATAGGCTTGATTGGATCTTAAACCAGCTTTTTTTGCCGCTTCAATTCCAAGAAAACCGTATTTTAATGCTGAGTCGGAATTTAGGTAGAGATAATTCTCACATATCTTGTTTGTAATTAGACTTTTTGCGTTGGGATCATTGATTTTTAAGGCGGATTTTAATGAATCAATTGTTGTTGTGGATGAAAACAATATAGATCTAACGGAAAAGAAAATGAAATAAAATATTAGGGTTCTGAATTTCATATAAAGAAAGATAATAATATGAAGAATAATTTAGTTTTCAAAATAAATAGTACTATTATTGTAATATTAATAAGTATAAACCAATTAAAAACTATAAATTATGGCAAGAGGAATTATGATTGTTAAAGGATCTTCAGGATCAGGTTCAATGGGCAGGATCGTTGTAAGCAATGGTAAAACGGCTCAGGGTAGCGGTGTTGCGGTGCAGCAAGGTGTTATTGTTGATTTTACAAGTCAGGATATTGGTACTTGTGAGCTAGGTAACATTGTAGATTTTACAATTACCGAAAGCATGCAAAATGGTGTTAAAGTTCGTTCAGCTTCTCAAATCGTTGCTTCGCCCGGTATCAAAAATCTTAGTTTTGTTTACGATCCTACTGCACCGGCTAATTATGCCGTTGGTGCAAATGAAAGTTTGTATGCAAATGTTCAGGGTGCCTGGCCGGGTAATTTTAGTGTAAGTGGCGGAACTTTATTATTATTAGTAGATCCTGCCTATGCACCAACTCCTTTTTCTTACACAGCTTATAGCGGTGCTCTTACTACTCCGGCCGATAAAGGCGCTGTTTTGGTGTTTGGAATGGAAATTCAGCAAACCATTAAAATTGATACGGATAGCGATATGTTCATCAAAGATTCTCAAATCGCTACAGGAGTGGCTATTCAGGCAAGTAAGAAAAGCCACGTTATTATTCGCAACACAAACGTTGTTGGTACAGTAAACGCAATAGGTTAATTTAATAACCAAACTCTTAAAGCCGTCGCAATTAATTGTGATGGCTTTTTTTTGCACTAGAAAATAATTATACCGTAAAAACACCCCTTCCTGATCATTTCAGATTTCGGTCTGTTTTTTCTTCAGTTCATATTCAACCAAAAATAAATTTATCATTATTTTCCGCAGCAACAAATTGTTCCCAACTTTCCGAAAAATATATGAGCCGGAGTAAGCTCTTCTCAAAAAGCAATATTTTTCTTCAGAATAGAAGTCCAATAAGCACAAAAGTATGTGTTTAACAGACTCATTAATTTTTGTTACCTTAGAGTATGAAAATTAAGATCACAATACTTCTGTTTGCCATTTCCTTTTTTGTGAATGCGCAATCTTTCATTAAAAATACAACAGGCCGCGCTTTAAGCTTTAAGGAGATCCAAAGGCAATTCGACGATTTTAAAAAACAAAATGACCTTTCTAAAAAATCAAATTGGAAAAGTTTTAAGCGTTGGGAACATGACATGTCATTACACACCAATGCTCAGGGTGAGCCGGCGGGCTTTGAGGATCTTGTTAATGCATCCATTGAAATGAGTAATTTCAAGCAGCAGCAGGATGCCAACACTACTTCTGCCTCTTGGTCGCCAACCGGCCCTAATGTTCTTCCAACTAATTTAACGGGTTATATGGAAAACGGCATCGGCCGTATCAATTGTGTTGCTTTTCATCCTACTAATTCAAACATTTATTTTGCAGGCGTTGCACAAGGTGGTTTGTGGAAAACCACCAACAATGGGGTAAGCTGGACACCGCTAACTGATAATTTACCAATTACAAGAATAAGCGATATCAGTATCGATCCAAGCAATCCCAATACCATGTACATTTCCGTTTGTGATTTTGAATACATCGGCGTGGGTTTATTTTTGAACGGAAGAAAACGTAACACCCATTATGGCTTAGGAGTTTATAAATCAACAGATGGTGGAACAACCTGGGCACCAACCGGCTTAACTTTTCAGTTAACCAATGGAGATGCTTCGCTGATCCGTAAAGTAATTGTGAATCCCACTAACAGTAATGATGTTGTGGCTTGCGGTGCCAGTGGAATGTATAAATCCACCAACGGCGGAACAACTTTTGTAAAGAAACTGGATTCATTATTTTGGGATCTTCAGCAGGATCCAGCGAATCCAAACATCTTATACGGAGCAACAGGTTGGGTGCTGAATTCCAATCAGGGAAATGCTGGTGTCTATAAATCACTTGATTTTGGAAGCACCTGGGTTGCTCTTAATACCGGCATGCCTTTAACAGGAACTATTCAACGCGTTAAAATTGCAATTGCTCCATCGGATCCAAATTATATTTATGCTTTATGTGTAGATAATAATCAAGGACTTTATGGTTTCTATAAAAGTATTAATGCCGGTTTAACATGGACCTACATTTCGCCAATGGATAATATTTTAGAGGGTGGACAAGGTTCTAATCCGGGTGGGCAAGGTAATTACGATTGCGGATTATTGGTTCATCCAACAAACAAAAACACAGTTTATGTTGGCGGAATTAATTTATGGGGTTCAACCGATGGCGCGATGACATTCAATCCGATCGCGCATTGGACAACGAGTTACGGCGCTACCTTACATGGTGATATTCATTATATAGCGCATCAGGCAACAAGTGGGAAATATTTTGTTTGCAGTGATGGAGGAATGTACAGTACTTCCAGTATGGTAATTGGAAGTTGGTCGAGCCCGCCATGGCCAACAGTGTGGACAAAATTGAACAGTGGCATGCAGATCACTTCTTTTTACAGATTATCAAGTTCAAGAAATGCAACAGGAAGATTGGTAGCAGGTGCTCAGGACAATGCCATGTTCTATTACAAAGGCGGGGCATGGTCAACTATTTTTGGCGGCGACGGTATGGATAATTACCTGGACCCATTGAATAATAATAACGTTATCGGTGCAAGTCAGTATGGTAATTTCGATGTGAGTACAAATAATGGTACAAGTAGTTCGGGTCCGAATACAAACCCAGCAGGTGAAGCCAGTGAGTGGACCACACCGATCGTTGCCGATTACAGTAATTCTGGAGTTCTTTATATAGGAAACGAGAATGTTGTGAAGTCTACCGATAACGGTAATACTTGGACATCCTTAGCTACGATCTTTACAAACACATCGAGTTCAACGAATACGGAAATAAGTGCTATGGCGGTTTCTAAAACTAACAGTCTGGTTATTTATGCAGCAAGGCGTGTACGTTATGAATATGCTTTGCCGGGTTTAATTTTTAAAACTACGAATGGAGGAACAAGTTTTACGAATGTAACGAATAACTTGCCCGATAGTTTATATTACACAGGGATCGAAGTGAACGAAACCAATCCTAACATTGCTTATGTGTGCATGGCAGGATTCAGTGTGGGAAATAAGGTTTATACCACTACCAACGGTGGAGCAACATGGCAAAACATTTCATATAATTTACCTAACATACCTGTTAATTGTGTGAAGCAGATCCCGGGAACAAATAACATTATGGTTGCTACAGATATTGGTGTTTATGTTTTGACAGGAAGTACCACCAACTGGGTGAATAATAGTTTGGGTTTGCCGAATGTAATTGTGAGTGATATAGAATTTAATGTGCCGCTGAATAAAACTTATGTTTCTACTTTCGGAAGAGGGATCTGGGAAACGAGTTATAGTTTATTGACCACGGTTGGTAATAATGAAAATGCAAATCTTTACAATTTCAATTTATTTCCAAGCATTAATAACGGAAAGTTCAGCATCAGTTTTGATGAAGGAGTAAATGAAAAAACAATTGAGGTTGTAGATGTAATGGGTAAACTTGTGTATAAGCAAATTCTTAAGGAAGAAAAAATTGACCTGAACTTAAATTTAGCTTCAGGGGCCTATTATGTTAAAATTATTTCGAAAGACCGATCAGGCGTAAAGAAATTCATCGTAGATTAAACTGGTGCTCCGAGTCATTTGTTTTTACGTTTCTTCATTAGGATTCCATTTATTTGAGCAGAATTGCACCCTGCATTTTGTTAAATTTCTTGTTGATTAAAACGATTTAGGTAGCTTTAGGCTAAATTAAACCTAATTCAATTGATCAATAAAATGAAAAAAACTGCGATCTTATTTTTCCTTATCCTGAGTTTCAAAATTTTTTCTCAAACTGCAGTTGGAGATACTGTTGTTGTAAAAGCATTTAAGTACGGAAGTGCTACCCGCGATACCGCAATAAAATTTCCAACGGGCAGCACTACCTACGAAAAAATAATAATGAAATACAACATGCGTTGTAAGAACGGCCTTGTTTCGAATTCAAGTGCAAAGAATCAGGGTTGCGGTGAGTGGGATTATTCCTGCAATACATTTATTGCAGATTCATCACGTGTTGAAAACGAAGCGGCTACTGCCCCGAATTACATCATCACTAATTTTAGTGGTACCACTTTTCCTTATTCAGCATTTCCGATCTTCGATTATTATAATTTCAGTCAGATCAATGTTATACTTAACACCATCATTTCCGAAACGCAGTATACGGTTGGTGTAGGAACAGCTTCTGTAACCAATCTTTTAAAGGCTAATGAGAAATCCGGAAAAACACAATTGATGTATACTGCTGCCGAACTTGCTGCTGCAGGTTTTACGGCAGGCGCGATCAACGGAATACTTCTTGATGTAAGCAATGCCGGAGGAACCGCCAATTTTTTCAATCTTGGGATTCAGCAAAGCACATTGAGTGTTTTAAGTTCAAGTGTGATCACTACAGGCACATTTACCAATGTATATAATTCAAATTACACATTTGTTAATGGCACTAACCGAATTCAATTTCATACACCGTTTAACTGGAACGGAATTGATAATTTGATTATTGAATATTATTATACAAACCCTAACCCAAGTACAGCAATTCATTTTAATGGTGTTACTACAAGTTCTGTTAATGCTTTATATACCAACAATAATTATGCATTGGATCTGAGCAATGAAGGAATTGTAAATATGAATACTTCATTCCTATCTTCTATCAATAACCAATTAACTGTTTCTTTCTGGGCATATGGTAATAGTAGTTTAATGCCAACAAATACTTGTTTGATGTACGGATGGTCTACTAATTCGTCGCAAAGAATGTTGAACATACATTTACCCTGGAGTGATAATAACATTTATTATGACGCCGGTTATAATACTACAAACGGTGTTGTTGATCGCTTAAGTAAGATCTCTACGGCGGCTCAGCAAGGCGGACAATGGAATCATTGGGCTTTTACTAAAAATACAGCAACCGGCTGGATGAGAATTTATTTGAACGGTGTTTTATTTGCAAACACCAATGGTAAACCATCAGCGGTTTCCATTCTCAATTTGATTTTAGGAAAAGATCAATTAGGTAATAATAATTACAAAGGAAAAATTAACGAACTGAGTTTTTGGAATAAAGAATTTCTTGTTGCCGATGTAAAAGGCATAATGAATAAGTCGATCGATGCTACACATCTTTATTATTCTAATTTAGTTGGTTATTATAAGATGGATGAAGGAACAGGACTATTAATTAATGATACGAAGAATAGTGTGGTTTCAACAGGAACTAACGTTTCATGGACCTACGACAGAGGTAATAAATTGAACAGAATGTTCAATGAGTCAGCTGTAAAACCAAATGTTATTTTCTTGCGCGGTTCTTATTCCTTAACAACAAATACAGTTGTAGTGAAGGATTCTGTTGCAAGAAGCACAAGCATTATTCAGCAATATTCGATCACGTCAAATGCAACAGTTACGCCAATGGCAAGCGATGTTGTTGTTTTAGCTTCTACCACTAATAGTTTATATTTCGCCGGACCATCCAATGTTTATAATGGAGATACTGGAGTATTAACCGGCACTGTTGCTAATACTCCTCAAGGCACTTTAAGCATCACAAATCTTAATTATACTAAAAGACATCCTTATTATATTGAATTGATGTCGTTTGTTACACCATACGGTGTTGGCCTTGATCTTGGAATGAAAGGTAAGACGTGGTATTTTGATGTGAGCGATTACGCACCACTGTTAAAAGGTAATAAACGGTTTTTAATGACAATGGGGGGCGAATGGCAGGAGCAAATGGATATTGACTTTTTATTTGTTGTGGGGACACCTCCAAAAACAGTTTTAGATTGCTACCAATTGTGGCAGGGTGGAGCAAGGTTAGGTGGTTCTTCCATTTCAAGCATCAATAGCGATGTAAGATTTAACACACAAACTTTAACCATAAATCCTCTAGGTAAAACCTTTAAAATGCGTTCTACAATTACAGGTCACGGTTCAGAAGGTGAGTTCGGGCAGAACGGTGGAAATATCAATCATTATTTTAATATTAACGGTGGCGCTAACGAATTCATTTGGCAGATCACAAAATTATGCGGAACAAATCCGATCTTCCCGCAGGGCGGAACATGGATCTACGAAAGACAAGGCTGGTGCCCCGGTAATTATTCTGTATTGAAAGAATACGATATTACAAGTTATGTTACTCCGGGTGTAAGTGCAACTTTAGATTACAATTGTCAGAATCCACCGGTGGCGTCGGGCGATTACCGTTACATAGCGGCACATCAGCTGATCACCTACGGAGCTGCTAATTTTAATTTGGATGCTGCGATCATGGATGTTCAGAAACCAAGTACCAAGGTTTTATTTTCGAGAGAAAACCCGATGTGCGCCAAACCTATGATTGTGGTGAGAAACACCGGTTCAAATGCACTTACTGATCTGGATATTGACTATTGGCTTAATGCTTCATCAACCAAACAAAGCTATCATTGGACAGGAAACGTAGCGTTCATGGATACCGTGATAATAAGTTTGCCGATAGCTTCACTTTGGCAAAGTGGTTTATTAACCACGAACAACCAATTCAATGTACAATTGATGAAGGCAAATGGTGCTGTAGATAATTATTCTTACAATAATAAA